>DOCI01000288.1 GCA_003503535.1 Planctomycetaceae bacterium | reverse complement strand
TGGCAGATTCATCAACTTAGCCATCCACATACCGAATAATGCCCCGACGAAACCGAGTGCAATCGACCCCAGGCAGCCTGTGCGGGAATAACCGGCAATCGCCTGCCCCAAACTTCCACAAATTCCGGCCACAAGAAGTAATAAGAGAAGATCAATCAGCGTCATGGTTCTGCTTTCTCGGAAGAGGTCGTTATGCTGGAGATACGATTACAGGAGACGGTATTCGTCTTAATTCAAACTACGTGATTTTGTTTCAAAGTCAATAAGGCAATCGGATTGCGAATCACAATGGAATTCAGATCGCTCACTTACTTATGACGGATCGAAAAATACTGGGGCTGACCTCGGCAATCGGAATTGTCATTTCGAGCATGGTCGGAGCTGGGCTTTACACGACCTCGGGATTCGCCCTGGCTGATTTGAAAAGCCCGGCTCTGGTGCTGCTCGCCTGGGGAATCGCAGGAGTCATCGCGCTGTGTGGTGCAATTGGTTATGGAGCTTTGGCGCGTCAATTTCAGGAATCGGGTGGGGAATATCTTTATCTTTCAAAGACCGTTCACCCTGCGGTCGGTTTTCTGGCGGGGATCGTTTCCATCGTTGCTGGTTTCACCGGTGCCATCGCCTTTGCCGCGATCACACTCGAGGCCAGTCTGCTCGATTTGTCGAAATCGCTCGACCAACTGCCTGCAGGTTCGATCGCCTCAACGGTTGTGGTACTGGCAGCCCTGCAGCATATGTTTCGTGTGCGAATCGGTTCTCAATTACAAAACGCAATCGTCCTGTCCAAACTGTCGTTGTTGCTGATATTTATCGCCGTTGCGTTCACACAATTTCCGGATCAGTGGGATAGCTGGAATTCAAGAACATCCATTCAAACGTCTTCCGTTTCACTCTCAACTTTTGCCACGAGTCTGATGTGGATCTCTTTCAGTTATTGCGGTTTCAATGCGGCGATCTATTGTGCTGGAGAAATCAAAAACACAGAACAGACCGTCCCTCGTGCATTACTGATTGGGACTCTGCTGGTCGTAGGATTTTACTGGGGCATTAATTCCGTTTTTGTGTATGCCGCACCTTATGATCAAGTTGCCGGTCAGGAACAGATTGCCACAATTGTCGCCGGAGATATTGGCGGCGTATGGTTTGCCTGGCTGATGGGGCTGGTCATTGTGATTTCGCTATACACATCCGTCTCGGTTTCAATGATGATTGGCCCGCGCGTGCTGGCACGTATGGCCGAGGATGGCAACCTGCCCGGCTGGTTCAACTTTCAGGGGGAAACACCTCGAATTGCCATCTTCCTGCAGGCGATTGCATCGATCCTGTTCATTCAAGTGACGACCTTGCGCGAACTCCTGACGTACTTGAGCTTTACGTTGTCTCTGTGCTCTGCAATCACAGTGGGGAGTCTTCTGCTCGGTAGGCACAGAAATCAGATACGACTTTGGCAGAAAATTGCCGCCAGCTTTTTCACACTTGCGACTTTAGTGATTTCGTTTCTGGGAGCCTCGCGAAATCCCAGAGAAAGTGCCGCTGGCCTGATGACAATTCTCGTTGGATTACTGATTTACTGGCTGATTTCGAGAAGACGGATGAGTGTCAATCAGGATTAATCATCATTCCGGGAACGACGGAATCAATTCAGCTCAGTCCCAGTGCCAGTTTCTTCGCGGCGATGGTGTCTTTGAGAATCTCGTCAAGCGTCATGACTGGTTTGAATCCGAGCGTTTCTTTGAGTCGATTCGTATTCGGTACTCGTCTGCGAACATCTTCAAAATCGTGACCGTAATAGTCTTTGTAGGGGACATATTTGATTTCGAGGGAAGGATCGACCAGGGCAACGACCCTCTCGGCTAATTCGCGAATCGAAATCGGCTGATCGCTTCCGATGTTGTACAGATTGTGTTCCAGATTCTCTTTTCGCATCAAGCCGACAACGCAGCGGACAACTTCAGAAACATGACCAAAACAGCGAACCTGCTCGCCATCGTCATAGACGGTCGGTGCAATTCCCTGGAGGGCCGATTCGACAAACCGGGGAACGACCATGCCATAATTGCCAACCTGTCGCGGGCCGACCACATTAAAGAATCGTCCGATCACAACAGGCAGACCAAACTTCTGATGGTAGGCCAAGGCCAGAAATTCATCGATTGCTTTCGAACAGCCGTAGGCCCAGCGGGGTTTTGATGTGGGACCAAATTGCAGGTCGTCTTCTTCCACCCAGGAGTCTTTTGTGTTCTTGCCATAAACTTCACTGGTCGAGGCCAGAAATACTTTTTGGCCCCCGTGCATGGCTTGTCGTAACAAGAGTTCGGTCGGATAGATGTTTGTCTCGATGGTGCGAACGGGATCATCAGCCACCAGTTTCACGCCAACTGCTGCGGCCATGTGGTAAATTTCGTCCTGGCCCGCCATCACCTCGGTCAACAGAACGGAATCGGTGATTGAACCAACTCGAATGGTGAGCCGTTCATGATCCCGAATACCTTGCAGATTCAAATCCCGACCTGTCGACAAATTATCGAGAATCGTAACATCATGGCCTTCTTCCAGAAGATACTCTGCGATGGAACTGCCAATAAAGCCAGCTCCTCCGGTGATCAAACAACGACTCATAGTGGGTTTCAATTCTTATTCTTGTCTATCGAGGATCTTGAAAATCTCATGTTCACTGAATGTTCACGGCACATGAATTTCGTATGTCTTTAAGTAATTTTCCTGCTCTCATATATCCTATCCAGACACAGCAATGAACGAAAGCACGCTGAATGCAGACTGACCAACCTCATCAAAAATTGATCTTCAGGATGAATAGTCGATAGAATTCGCCTTTTCCTGATATTCTTCCTGTTCCTGCACTTTGCAAAACAGTCTGGATACGTGAAAATTACTCAGAAGCCACTGGTGATTGAAAACAAAGATCTATTTTAGGGCTTCACTTACGGATAGGTTACGCCGTATTGGCTCGTTCAGTTTGATAAGAGTACTCAAATAATGGTTGAAATTCAGCGAAATCCGACACGAGCAGTCCAAATTGGAACTGCAACGATTGGGGCAGGTCATCCGATTGCCGTTCAGAGCATGACAGCCACCAAGACTCCCAACATCGATGCAACAGTCAGTCAGATTCAACAATTGACTGCAGCAGGTGCGGATATTGTGCGGGTTGCGGTCGACAGTAAAAAAGATGCCGAGGCTCTCAATGAAATTGCGAAACAGGTGACGGCGAATCTCTCGGTCGACCTGCAGGAGAATTATCGCCTGGCAGAACTGGTCGCCCCGAATGTCCAGAAGTTGCGGTATAATCCCGGACATCTTTATCACCATGAACGAGACAAGCCCTGGCAGGAGAAGGTAAGATTCATTGTGAATATCGCCCGTGAACACGATTGTGCGATTCGCGTCGGGGTCAACTGCGGCTCTGTCGACCCCGCCAAGAAGGAAAAATACGATCCGGAAGATTCAATTTCTCCGATGCTCGAATCGGCGTTCGATCATTGCGATTTCCTCGAAAGCCTGGATTTTAATCGGTTTTGCGTTTCGCTCAAGGATTCCGATCCTCGCAAAGTCGTGGAAGTCAACAAACGCTTTGCCGGGAAGCGTCCCGATGTTCCACTCCATTTAGGGGTGACGGAAGCCGGGATGCCGCCGGATGGGGTCATTAAAACCCGAATTGCGTTCGAACAGCTGATCGGCACCGGCATCGGAGATACGATTCGCGTCTCTCTGACTGTTCCCAACAATCGCAAGTATGAGGAAATTGAAGCCGGGCGGGGCATTCTCGACGATATCGCTCACGGACGTGTCCGCAGTGTTGTCGATTTCAATACGAACGGCTTGAACATCATCAGTTGTCCAAGTTGTTCCCGGGTCGAAAACGAAGCCTTTGTCGATCTGGCTGCTCAGGTGAAAGAGATGTCTGCTTATGCCAAAGAACACGACATCACAATTGCGGTGATGGGTTGCCGGGTAAATGGGCCCGGAGAAACCGACGATGCGGATCTCGGATTGTGGTGTGCCCCCAACTTCGTGAATTTGAAAAAGGGAACCGAAGAACTGGGAGCCTATCCCTACGACGAAATTCTGGGCAAGCTGAAGCATGAACTGGACAAACTGATCGAGTCGCAGCAGTTGACCTGACCATTTCAAAATAGTTTCTGCAATCGCTTGGACACGAAATGTCCTAAAACGCTGTATTTGCTCCTGCCGAACGCTGCAGGTGAT
>DOCI01000309.1:5944-6186 GCA_003503535.1 Planctomycetaceae bacterium | reverse complement strand
TTGACTTTGGAACTGCCATTTCGGAAATACTGGGCTGCCTGTTTGACCTGTTTGACCGCACCGGGGCGACAGCCCGAAAGTCCCACCACAAGCCCAATCACGAGAACACAGCAGAGTCGTTGAAGCATACCCTGGCCCCTTAGTGAATTGATTCGATCGAACCCAACAGCGATCGAATCTGTGAATTAGAACAATGAACACTACGAGTTACACGTAACACATAGTATGTAGATGTCTAGTAT
>DOCI01000309.1:4762-5693 GCA_003503535.1 Planctomycetaceae bacterium | reverse complement strand
CGCACATTTATCTCCATGGTCGAGCGCGGCGAAAGAAACGTGACGATTGCTACCGTTGAAAAGCTGGCCCGTGCCCTGGATTGTGGCTTGTATCACCTGATGCCGGATTCTGTGGAGTAATTGTGATTGACGACACACTTGAAATGCGACGTTCGTTGAGATCTCTTTTGATGGTGTCCGAGATTCGGTTTGATTAACTTCTCCAAGTTTGGTTTGGGCGACTGAACTCGGAGAGTTCTCTCCAATCAAATAGTGACATTAAGCTGAAGTACAATAAGTAAAAAATCATTTCCGTTCGAAGATTGAGAATGATTGCTGAGCCGCTGCTGCGAAAGGTATGCAAACATTGCGTTTTTTTGTATGACATTAGAGTCACCTGTTTCAGCCTTCTCTGATGTCCATTTCACTTCGTCCAAAATTATGTCCTCAAACAAGCAACTCCTTCAGTTATTTCAGGCTGGTCGACTTCAGGAAGCTGAAGTTTTGATTCAGAAGATGATCGCCAGCAATCTACTTGACGCGGAAGGTTGGCATCTGGCGGCTGTGATTGCTTTGAAGCAGAAAAAATATTCTGAAGCGGGGCTTCGGATAGAGCAGTGTCTTGAGAGAGATAATGCGAAGGCGGAATTTTGGAATTCACAGGGAGCAATTCTTCTGGAGTTGCTCAAAACCTGGGTATCGTGCTCAGAAAACTGCTCGGAACAGGCACCCCGCGAGGTTCGATGGGAATCTGGTGACGTTTTACGTCGGTATTTCTAGTTGAGATACACCAGAAATCGGTCTCAACGCCCCGGGAAACCATTAACAGGTTTTAGACCAAGCTGAAAACAAATTTCCGAAACAAATTTGGAATCCACAAAAACGAAATCTCAAATCAGGTTCTGACGAGCTGCTAATGGCGATTTAAACGGGCTGCTAACTCGACTTTTGG
>DOCI01000309.1:2225-4574 GCA_003503535.1 Planctomycetaceae bacterium | reverse complement strand
TTTCTGTAGCCGAAACAGACCCAGCAGTGGCAAAAGCCTAGGGGATACTGCGTACAAGAAATCGCTGTTGCACTCATTTGGCTGTTATTGCTATTGTATTCGAATAATCGAATATCCGAATACAGGTGCAGAATTGATGACCATCGAAACCCAGGCGGCAGCTGAATTACTGAAGGCCTTTTCCCATCCAACTCGGCTGGCAATTCTGAAGGAATTGCAGGCAGGCCCCAAGTGTGTGACTGATATGGAAGAATTGTTGCCGGCACGGCAGGCGAATATCTCGCAGCATCTGGGGGTGCTGCGGCATGCGAAACTTGTTGACTATGCACAGGATGGAGCACTGCGTTGTTACTACCTGTGTCGTCCGAATCTGGTCGAGGACATGCTCAAACTGGTAGGTCGGGACGAACCGATCATTAAACGCTCTCCAGAGGAGATTCAAGCCGACAAAGAGCGATTAGCCAAAGCAATGATGCAGCAGGTAACGGCAAAAGAAAAGAAGCCGACTGAAGGGGCAAGCCGCAGAAAGGTGACGCAATGAGAGACCAGGTCTATCTGGATTTCAATGCGACCACTCCGCTGGCGGATGAGGTCGTCGAGGCGATTCGGCCTTACTTGAACGAAGCGTATGGCAACCCCTCCAGCCTGCATTGGGCTGGGGTTCCGGCTCGCGATGCTATTGAAGTGGCCCGCTCGCAGGTGGCCTCTTTGTTATGTTGCGATGCGACCGAAATTGTTTTCACCTCAGGCGGCACCGAAGCCAACAATCAAGCTCTCAAGGGGATTTATTTCGCCAAGCGATCTCAGATACCCACACCACACTTGATCATCAATCAGATCGAGCACCCGGCGATTCTGGAACCATGTCGATTTTTAGAATCTCTGGGAGCCGAGGTGACGAGACTGCCGGTGGATCGCTATGGGCAGGTTTCTCCAGACGATGTGCGTCAGGCGATTCGTTCGAATACCGTACTGATTTCAATCATGCACGCCAACAATGAAGTCGGCACGATTCAACCGATCGAAGAAATTTCGAAAATTGCACACGAGCATGGCATCCTCTGTCATACCGATGCCGCACAGTCTGCAGGAAAAATCCCTGTCGATGTCGAATCCCTTGGCGTCGATTTGCTTTCAATTGCTGGTCACAAACTCTACGGCCCCAAAGGGGTTGGGGCATTGTATGTTCGCGAGGGAGTGGAACTTACTCCGCTGATGCATGGAGCGGCTCACGAAGCCGGTCGACGAGCAGGAACCGAAAACATCCTCGAAATTGTCGGCCTCGGAGCAGCCTGTGCCCTCGCACAAAAAGTGCAGGAAGAAACTTATTTCATCACGCTTCGAGAAGATTTCTGGCAAAAGTTGCAGGAACATTTCGGGGAACAGATCGTACTCAACGGTCATCCCGAACAACGATTACCGAATACGCTCAATGTCAGTTTCCGAGGTCAGATCGGTGGAGATATTCTCGCACAACTCCCCTGGCTGGCCGCTTCCACTGGCTCGGCTTGTCATGCAGGAAGCCTGCACATCAGCCCGGTTCTGGAGGCCATGGGCGTTTCGAAAGACATAGGAGCAGGGGCTGTCCGGTTCAGCCTTGGGCGATCCACAACTCAGGCCGAGACTGACGCCGTTGTGGATGCGATTTCGCAACTTGTCGTGGGTGCAAGTTCCGATTCTTAAAACGAATTCCCAAACAGATAGGAAATTTAATCATGATCAACACATTAAAAATGCTGTGTCTTTCAGTGGTTTGCACTGGAATCTTCGCAGGGACACTGCATGCAGCCAAACCGACGAAAGATACACTCTCCACAGTCAAGCAAAATATCGACAAAGATGAAGCCGTGTTAGTCGATGTGCGTGAAAAACGAGAGTGGAACAGCGGACACGTTGCAGGAGCGGTTTTTCTGCCGCTCAGTGAATTGCGCAGCGGAATCGAGTCCGACGAACTTGCCAAACGGATTCCCAAAGCCCAGATCATTTACACTCACTGTGCGGTCGGCATTCGCTCCTGCACAGCGGCTGACATTCTGATCAAACATGGCTACAACGTCCGAGCCCTCAAACCCGGCTATAAGGATTTGCTGGCAGCGGGTTTCAGTAAAGCGAAGAATTAAACTCGTCATTCAACCAGTGGAAGACAGTCAGCTGGCACTTCAAAGCGGGGGTGGCTAGGGTCGAGTTATATAGCAAGTTGATGACTATCAGCCTGCACTTCAGAGCGAGTAAGCATCCCAATGGGAGAATTCGAACAATCCACAGAACTGATGATCCGATTGGGATGTTTTCTGACTGTGCTGACTGGCATGGCGATCTGGGAAATATTTCTGCCCCGTCGTGTACTCA
>DOCI01000309.1:1317-2064 GCA_003503535.1 Planctomycetaceae bacterium | reverse complement strand
TGGGCCAGTAATCTTTCGCTGGTTGTGCTGAATAGCGTGCTGGCTCGACTCCTGATTCCGATCACTGCTGTTGCTGCGGCGATCTATGCGGAATCAAGTGGCTGGGGACTGATACATCTGGTTGAGTGGCCGTTGTGGGTGGAGATAACACTCGGAGTTCTTGCGTTCGATCTGGCGATCTATTTGCAGCATATCATGTTTCATGCGGTGCCGTTGTTTTGGAGTTTGCACATGGTGCATCATGCGGATCTGGATTTTGATGTCACCACTGGCTTACGATTTCACACGCTGGAAATCCTGCTCTCGGCTTTGATTAAGCTAGCTGTGGTCGTTGTGCTTGGCCCACCGGTGATTGCGGTTGTGGTCTTTGAGGTGCTGCTCAATGCCACGAGTATGTTCAATCACAGCAATATCAAGATGCCCCTCGGACTTGACCGGCTGATGCGTTGGATTGTGGTCACCCCTGACATGCACCGCGTGCATCACTCCCTCATCCATCGGGAAACCCACAGCAACTTTGGATTCAATTTGCCCTGGTGGGATTATCTGATGGGCACATATCGGCCACAGCCACAGGCGGGCCATGAACGGATGCAAATCGGATTGACCACGTTCGCTGAAGAAAAACAGGTCGATCGTTTGCCGGGCATGCTGACCCTTCCGTTTAAACGTAACAAACCAGCACCAATGATTGAAGATGCTGATGAGAATTGAACAGAGCACCATGGACTTCCCCAAGAATAGTGG
>DOCI01000309.1:921-1184 GCA_003503535.1 Planctomycetaceae bacterium | reverse complement strand
GACTTCCCCAAGAATAGTGGGCGAGCTGCCGCCGACAAAACCGGTGTGCCAAGCGCTGTTCGGGTAGTAGTAGACGTCCTTTATTCGAGGTCGAAGTGTGATGGTGCGAGCCATGGCATAGCCCACCCCCACGGCTTCGGTGAGCGTCTTTTTGAGTTTTTCGTCTGGATTGAAGGGCTTGCCTTCTCCATGCCGATGACGGCGAGCATGCCGAGTATTTCTTCGCTATAAGCCTCGTTGGGCTCCGCTTGGACGATCTCGTT
>DOCI01000309.1:0-795 GCA_003503535.1 Planctomycetaceae bacterium | reverse complement strand
CTCCGCTTGGACGATCTCGTTGACGTCCTCAAAGAAGCTGAAGTCGTTGCCTCCGATGGTATTGAAAGCTTTGCCGGAAGCATTGACGAACTTCATCGGCTGTGGGTTTTTGGCTGCGACTAGCGGGTAGACCTTGGCGAACTTCTTAATGTTCTCAACCGCGGGCGTGGTGCTGCCATCCTCAATAAATCCACGAAAGAAATATAGGTTTTGGTAAGTCGGGGAGTGCATCACGAAGTAACCCTCCGGCACCTCGCCCTCGTAACCGGGTGGAAGCAGCAGATATTTGCCGCCCTTGCCCTTGTCCGGTCCTACAATGCCAATATCACCGACATAGCGGAACCAGTGGTCGTCGATGAAGCCCAGGATATTGGGTGGCGACTCAATCACCAGCGGGCCGTCCTTCAGGTCCAGCCACATCAGGCTGTAAATGCTATCGGTGTTGCCGGTTAGGAACAGCGAGCTGGAGTCCATCAGTTGCTCGAAGATAATAACCGTCTGGTTGTCTCCACCCTGGCTCTTGAGGCCTCTGCCAAAACGTGCACCGATGCACCCGGTAAGGCGTAGAGAAAAGCTTCCACGCCATGTATGAAGTCCAGATTCTCATAAATTTTTGCGGCAGTGTCCTCGGTCGGGAAACCGTTTAGGAACTCGAGAGTGCCGAGGCGGGATTCGATCTTCGTCAGAGTAGTGATCTTCGCTGGAATCTCCGTCGTCATTTTCAATTTAGGCGATTCCTGGGCAGAGGATATAGAACAGACTCCAATGCTAACAGCCCGTTGAAAAACTCTCAGG
>DOCI01000116.1:27345-27518 GCA_003503535.1 Planctomycetaceae bacterium | reverse complement strand
TAGGGTGCGTCCTGACGCACCTTTCCCTATTTATTAATTCGATCAGGAATTCATAATCCTACCTGGCTGGGTGGCTGGGCCATCTCGCCACATCACGAGTGATCCGTTTTTTTACAGCGAACCTTCAGTGGGAGGATTCGCTTTTTTGTTTGGCTCGTACTTTTTACCTGTCC
>DOCI01000116.1:24928-27204 GCA_003503535.1 Planctomycetaceae bacterium | reverse complement strand
CCTTGACCGTTTTGAAGCGCGGGAACTTTTTACCTGTCCGCTTTTCAATTCGGGCAATGATTTCTAAACGACGTCCTTCAATGATCTCATCGAGATCTCGCATTAATTCTTCAAGATTCTCCTTTTCTTCTGAAAGCAATGGAAACTCAACATCATATTCATAACACGTAAGCCGAACTTCTTGAGCTGCTTTTTCTAGATCAAGCCCAGCTTTCTGTAATCGCTTTTTTAATTCCATTAGCTGTTGTTGAGTTTCATCAGTGTATTGATCATATAACTTCCCAATTTTCCACGTTACAACTGCGGCATAATTTCCGCGGCCATTACTGAATGAAAGTTTTGGATCTGCTCCCAGATCCAATAATAACAGAGCAATATCAAAGCGATCATCGTTAATTGCTACAGCCAACGCAGTATTACTGTAAGACTTGTAAACCAAATCCAAATCGGCACCCGCTGCAGCGATCATCTTCACCCGCTCGAGTTTGTCGGGTGTCCAAGGATAGAATATTGCCGAGCCGATCGCTGACAATCCATTCCTGCCAACGAGATCGGGATCAGCACCATGCTTAAGCATGAGTTTCAAATACTCGATTGTGAATCGCCCATTAGCCGCATAATGAATAAGTGGATTTCCTTTAGTAAAGAAACCACCAATTGGTGGGTCGTTTTCTCGAACAGAATTTGTCAATCGGATATTGGGGCTCGCACCGTTATTCAACAACAATTCAAATGCAGTAAGATTCTGCTGACCAAAAGCCCAAACCAAAGGTGTTACACCCGCTGCTCCCGCAGTGTTGACATCAACACCAGAGGCGATCAACCGTTTAACTTCAACAATGTCATTATCCTGAATTGCCCGGCACAGTTGGCGAGTCTCAGCCTCTTCAAAGAGGTCTAAGTTGAACCTGGGAGAAGGGGGACGCGTTTCGTCAGCCAGAGTGACTGACGGATAATCATTCAGGAATGAAAACCAACCTGAAACCAGCAGGATGAAATAGAGACAGATTTTTTTGGGCATCAGCTTCAAGTCCTTTCGACGGCTAAAATAACTTGGCTTCGGCGAAGAACTTTACACCAAACTCAAGAAATGATTGGTTACAGTGTGACTAAAATTACTGCGACAGAACAGATCAATTATACAATTGTATTGACAAGTGTTGTCGGAACACCAATTTATACCGCATGGAAACAACACCTTCTGCAAAAACCGTTCAACAACCTGGCTTCGACTCTCAGGAGCAGGAAGTTTTTCTGTAGGTCTGGCGGACTTACGATTGCCTGAAAGCTCTTGAAGACCAGTTGTTTGGAAAGTACGATCTTTCGGCTCAGCAATACAATGCGCTGCGATTGCTGGAGGCGGCTGCTCCGAATGGGATTCAGACGATGGATCTGGGACGACGGATGATTTCTCGTAGTCCCGATACAACCCGGTTGATCGATCGGCTGGAAAAGCGGGGGTTCCTCTCTCGAAGTCGACGAGAAGATAATCGCCGTGTTGTCGAAATCTCCATTTCCCAGGCCGGGCTGGATCTTCTCAGCGAGATGGCTGCAGAGGTCAATGAGATGAATCAGAAACAGTTGGGGCATCTCAGTGCCCAACAGCAGCAGCAACTGGTGAAGTTATCGCGACTGGCTCGCAAGCCGCACGAGGACTCGACGTGCGACTGGCTGGAAATTCAATAAGGTAGTTGAGAATACCGAGTCCTCATCGGGAGTGGACTGAAACGGCTCAGGCCTATCGGCTTGGGGTAATTCCTGGTCATTTCACTCAATCGACAGTTAGCTTGCGTTTTAAGTTTAAGAGGCAGTCGCTTTCAGCAGATTGACCACACTGCGAATCATCACGCCACTTGCTCCGCCTTCGCGTTCGGGTTTGCTGTCTGTACGGAAGGCGGGGCCGGCGATGTCGCAGTGAATCCACGGCGTATTCGAGACAAACTTTTCCAGGAACTTGGCGGCTGTGATCGCTCCTCCCCAGCGGGTGCCGACGTTTTTGCAATCGGCAATGTCGGACTTGAGTTGATCGTTAAACGAATCGCACATCGGCATCTGCCACGCTTTTTCGCCCGTTGCCTCGGCTGACTTCATCAATTGATCACACCACTCCTGATTGTTCGTGAACACGCCGGTGTAATCTTCCCCCAAAGCAACCACGCAGGAACCCGTCAATGTGGCGAAGTCGATCAGCTTGGATGTTCCTTCATCAACCGCATAACACAAAACATCCGCCAACACGAGTCGCCCTTCGGCATCGGTGTTCAGAACTTCGATGG
>DOCI01000116.1:21274-24879 GCA_003503535.1 Planctomycetaceae bacterium | reverse complement strand
ATCAGACGTTCAGAACTTCGATGGTCGTACCATTGCGAGCGGTCAATACATCGCCCACTCGATACGACTTCCCGCTGATCATGTTCTCTGCCAACCCCATATAACATCGCAGGTTGACGGGCAGTTTCAATTCCGCAACCGCCTGCATCACCCCGAGCACCGTGGCTGCTCCCGACATATCCGATTTCATTGTCTTCATACTGTCGGTCGGCTTGATCGAGAGTCCACCGCTGTCGTAGGTCACTCCTTTACCGACAAGTCCAATAAATGGGGCATCGCCATTGCCCTGATATTCGAGCTTCACCATTCGCGGCGGTTCTTCAGATCCTCTCGCCACGCCGAGCATCGAGTTCATTCGTTCTGCACGGAGTTGGGGTTCATCGAAAATCTGACAAGTCACGCCGACCGTACTGGCGACAGCCGAGGCTCGATTGGCAAATGCAGTGGGCGTGACTTCCTCGGCAGTCCGATTGATAAGATCTCGAGCCAGATTGATCGCTCGTCCCATCGCCCGTCCCGATGCAACTGCTTTTTCATCCCCGGCAGAACTGCCAATGAGCGTCACTTTCTGATAAGGATGCTTCTTCAGTTCCTGCTGATAGACCGCCTGCGATTGCACACCCGATTCAATAGCCATCGCTGCCAGTTCGAGTTGTTCAGAGTCATCGAGCTGATCTCCGCTGACTTCCGGCAGCACCCAGGCCAGTTCTCGCTTTGGCTGATCACATAAGGCACGAGCAGCAATCGAGAATAGACGATACCGCTCCTGCTCGCAGGATTTGACATCTTCAGCTGGCCCCAATCCGACTAGCAGAATCCGCTTGGGGAGTGATTCACTCAGTCCCAGTAACTGCTTAGTCTCGCCAGATTTTTTCGGCAAATCCCCCACAGATGCTACCCGTTTGACAACCGCTGCAACTTCATCGGGCACAACTGCAGAAAGATTGGGATTGTCTCCAGAAGTGACAAACAGAACCAGCCAGTCGAGAGCTGTCAGTTCGGCAAGTTTAGGGCTGAGGGCGATATCCATCATGAACTCCGTTTCGTAATTATTTTTGTATTCGATATTTCAGGCGAGCCGGGTCAGTCATGACTCGGGTGTTGTCACGATCGTTCCAATCGATTTCGTCAGGCACAGCCTGACTTAAAACGATTTAATGTAACCAATTGCTACATGCTGACCACAAACTGCGACACGACATAGACTACATACATGAGAACCAGTGGTCCTCCCATCCAACGATCGAAATGACCAACCCGCGTCGCTTTAAAAATGCAGATGCGGAAATAGGTCAATATCAGCAGCATCGCTGGTAAGTGCAGGTAGAGGAATATTTCCGGAACTTTGGCGGCTGAGTCGATAATAGGCAGAGCGGCCGCTGAAGAAGCCGCTCCCGTCACGAACAGGATGTTCAGAATGTCTGCTCCGATCACATTCCCGACGAGCAACTCAGGATGCCCGCGACGAATTGCCGTGAATCCGACCACTAATTCTGGCAGCGATGTCCCCAATGCAACAAGTGTGGCCGCGATGACCACCTGGGGAATCCCAATCCGAACGGCCAGTTCCGAAGCGGCTTCAATGGCGACATGCCCAGAGAAAATGACCACAACGAGACCGGCAATCATCATGCCCCACAACGCCAGCGGACCTTTCTTTGTGACATGTTCATCAGCCACATGCACCTTTTCGCCCGGTTCAACATGCTCGGCAATATTCTCGGAGACACGAGCCGTGGTTTCATTCGGATGACGACGAGACCAGCGAACCGAAATCATCATGTATGCAGCCAGCAAAGCCAGAAGGATCACGCCATAATATCGTTCGATACTCGCTTCTGAACCCTGAGTTGCAAATTGAAAATAACAGATTCCCGCCAATAACACGGCCGATCCAAACTGCACCCAACCCTGGCGGGAGAGGACAAATTTATCAGCCGGCAGGCGGACAATCAGACACCCCAGCCCAAAAATCAATGCGGTGTCGGCAATCACCGAACCAACCGCATTTCCCAATGCGAGTCCGGCATTGCCATTGAATGCAGCCAGAACGGAAACCGCGCATTCCGGAGCAGTCGTTCCCAGAGAAACAATGGTCGCTCCCACGACGACTTCGGGCATGCCGAATCGATACGCAATCGCCGAGGCTCCCTCGACCAGCCACTCTGCTCCCATCTGCAGAAAATACAGACCGCCAATCGCATACATGACCAGCAAAATCGAGTTCGCATCAGTAAACCAGTGATGAGGGATGAGATATTCCAAGGGCGTCTTTCAAGGGGGTTGCAAACAGCAGATCGCAGGCACAACTGTCCAGCAATCCAATTTTTTCTAGCGACTCAACTTTATCGGCTGCGGACGTGAGTCTCAACTGTGCGTCTGCCGAGAAGCCAATTCACGGACAGACAACGCAGGAATCTCAGAGATCGTTCACTATTTCCGGGACGCAAGAGCAGCCTCAAAGACATCACATAAACAGTAGTAATCTGTCTAACATAAAATGTCGTCTTATTCTGAAGCATAACGTCGTTTTCAACACTGCTGGTCTGGTCAACAGTGGCCCACATTATACGACATCTGGCGATAGTTGGATTGCTTAATGGATTGGCTGAGCTTTGGATTTCATTCCTGATCTGAATGAATCGCCGGCTTGCATGAGGATGCATTTGAGTAATACGACGTCAACGGTATGAATATTAATCTGAGGTTTAACGATACATCGGAATGTCAGCTTTTCAATTCGATGGTTTCTGTGAGATCAGACCGAAGAAATTTTTGTCGATTTTGAGATGAATCCCTGAAGTGATCATTTTTACGGTTATTTCAATTAAAGGAATTACATGATCAGAGATCACCAGCGTGCAAAAAGTTGCCGAAACTATTTATACACGTCTTCATGTACATATTCTGAAGCTGCTACAACGCGCTCGTATCACTTGTCAGCGATTTCAGTATTTCATCGGCTGATCATAATTAATGAATTGCCCATCCAAAAAACAAAATCAGCCTTCGGGAATATCGTCACGACGAGTATTTCTCGGCAAATTGGCCAGTGCAGTCGCTTCCTCCTCATGGTTAGTCAGCCCCCCCCGCTGTTCATGCTCGTGAGAAAACGACGATTCGTGTTCTGGGAACCGATGTAACTTTGCAGGAAGAGATCCGCAGAAAAGCCGAACAGGATCTGGGGATTCAGATCCTGTTTGAACCTCGAGGCAGTGCACAGGTATTGCAAAAAGCGTCCACAAGGCCCGAGAGTTTTGATGTTTACGAGCAATGGTCGAACAGTATTAACGTGCTCTGGGGAGCCAATGCAATACAACCAATCAGTATCGAACGCATTCCGTTGTGGAGCCAGATCAATCCTTTGAGCAAAACGGGAAGACTCCAGGAAGGCATGCTAATTGGAGCAGGAGATGCTCCTCATAAAATCCTTTATGTTCAAGAGGATCGCTCTCTTGCTGCGAATCCGACCTCTCAAATCAGCTTCTTACCTTATGTTCATAATGTCGATTCGTTCGGCTATAACACGAATGATATTTCTCGAGGAACCGCTTATGAAACCGAGAGTTGGGGTTGGTTGCTGTCCCCAGAGCATTCTGGGCGAG
>DOCI01000116.1:11823-21136 GCA_003503535.1 Planctomycetaceae bacterium | reverse complement strand
TTGTCAATGAACCGACGATTGGGATTTTCGATGCGGCACTTGCCGCACAGTCTCTGGGACTGATTCAATTCCAGGACATCGGCAATATGACCCGGAACGAAATTGATGAGTTATTTGAGATCCTGATCCGTCTCAAACGCAACGGTCATTTCAATGGCATCTGGAGTTCGGTGCCGCAGTCGGTCAGTTTTATGAAAACCGGGCGGGTTGTGATTGAAAGCATGTTTTCTCCAGCTGTTTCCACTCTCAACGGTTCAGGAATACCGGTTACCTATGCCGCACCAAAAGAAGGATATCGAGGCTGGCATGGAGTGCTCTGCATCTCTTCGCAGACAAAAGGATATGAACTCGACGCCGCCTACGACTATATCAACTGGTGGCTGCAGGGTTGGGCAGGAGCTTATATGGCCCGCCAGGGATACTACATTTCGGTTCCGAATTTTGCCCGCGATTATCTGTCAGAACCCGAGTGGGACTACTGGTATGAAGGCAAAGTGTCGAAATTCAACTTGCCTGGTATCGATGGCCAGATCGCTGTGCCGGCAAACACGCAGAGGAATGGGGGATCATATGAAGAACGCTTCAGCCGAGTCGCCGTATGGAATACGGTGATGGATGTTTATGAATACAGTCTTGTTCGCTGGTACGAATTTCTAACGGCCTAGGAGCAAGCTGTGATCATTCTGAAATTTCTGAATCAAATCATTCGACATCCGCTTCAAAGTGTGAACGCCAAAATTTCACTCGGATTTACTATCGTACTCCTGCTGCATATTTCGATTGTCTGGCTCAATCATATCGGGCTCGAGAAAGCTGATTACAACCTGCAGCAATCTCAGAAAATCCATCAGCAGGTAGACCGATACGATGAAATTGATCGTGTCGTAAGTGAACTGCAACGACAGATCCTGGTTTACACTTTCAGCGGGTTTCAAGGTCCCGAAATCCGTACAGGAGAATTGCAGCGCGAACTGGCGACATTGCTGGACGAGGCTGAGTTGGCAACCGAAGATGTTCAGGAACAATCTGATATTCGGTCAATGCGAAATCATGCACTGTCTCATCAGGAAATCTTTGAGATGGTCATCGTCGATCGGGCAAAACGCAAAAAGCTTCTCAATGTTGATTTGAAGAATATTGGAGATCAGTTTGAGAGGCAAATTTCTGAGTTGGATCTAATTGTTCCTCAGAAATTCGATCTGCAATCGGTTAATGCCGCCTTTCAAGCTGCCAAGCTCAATACACTCAAATTTGTTTATTCTCCAGATTCTTCACACTTTCGAAAAGCTAAAACGGAATTGAATCAATGCCGCTCGATATTAACAAGTTCAGGCAAGAACGCGGCTGGCGACCTGAGCGCTCAGATTCAAAGTTTGATCAACTCGATCGATCAATATGAAAACGCTCTCATTCAAATGATTCAGGCGACGCGTGGCTATCTGCATCTTGTCAATGTTGTACTGACTGGGGAGTCAGAGGAACTGAAGTATCTCGCAACCAGCACACGCATGAAGCAAGCTCAAAGGATTAGCTCACTCGAAGAAAATATGAGTAACAGCAACCGCCAATTTGCAAATGCCAGTAATATCTTTTCTATTGCGACAATTCTATTGGGAATCATTGCGGCCTGGCTGATCAGTCGGGATATTGTGCCTCCCATTCAAAATCTGGCAGCGACATTTCGTGATCTTGCCAATGGAAAGTCCTGCGAATTGAATCTCAATGAGGAGCGTAACGATGAACTGGGACTCCTTTCCAAAGCCGCATGTGTATTTAATGAAAAAGCCCAGGAGACAGAATCGTTACTCAGCTTAGTGATGGAAAGGAAAGAAAAACTCCGTGACCTGAATTTGCAGCTGGAAGAACAATCAGTACACAGTTTGCAGATGGCTGAAAAGGCAAACGCAGCTGCTGCTGCAAAAACCGAATTTCTGGCTAACATGAGTCATGAAATTCGCTCACCCCTCACCGCCATTATCGGATATTCGGAAATTCTACTGGAGCAGACCGAGGCTCCTGAAGCTTGTGAACGGATCATGACGATTCAACGCAATGGGAAATACCTGCTGGCGTTAATTAACGACATTCTCGATCTGTCAAAAATCGAATCCGGAAAAATGGAAAGTGAATTGATTCCAGTCGAAATTCGACAACTGGTCGATGAGGTCATTGAACTGGTTCGACCAATTGCCGAATCAGGTAATATTGATTTCTCCGTTGAATATTCCGATGACCTGCCGGTCACGATTATTTCCGATCCTACACGATTGCGGCAAATCCTGATTAATCTGTTATCCAATGCTTACAAATTTACGCATCGGGGCAGTGTCCAACTCAAGGTCAGAAAGTCAGTAAGCGATCAGCGAGACGAGATTCAGTTCGATATTATCGATACCGGAATCGGAATTTCGGAAGAACACGTCAACAAGCTTTTCCAGACATTTACTCAGGCAGATTCCTCAACATCCCGACGTTATGGAGGATCAGGACTCGGATTGGCGATCTGTGACCGGCTTTCAAAAATTATGAATGGTCGTGTTGAACTTGTGAGCAGCACAGTCGATCAGGGGTCTCATTTTCGATTCACTTTGTATGAGCCAATAATTGTTGATCAATCCGCCAGTCCAATTAATAAGAGCAGCGAATCACCAATTCTCACCCTCAACGGGAATCTGCCAGCATTGTCCGGATTTCGAATTCTACTGGCAGAAGACTCTCCAGATAATCAGAAACTGATCAGTTACTTTCTTGAAAAGGCAGGTGCTCAGGTCGATATTGCCGACACAGGACTGGACGCAATCCAACTTGCGAAAGAGCAAGACGAAAATGGTTCTCCTTACTCATGTATCCTTATGGATATTCAGATGCCAGAAATGGATGGACTGGAAGCAACTCGGATCCTGAGGCAGAATCGATACTCCCACCCAATTATCGCCCTGACGGCCAATGTTATGAATATCGATCAGACAATGTGTCTGATCGCAGGGTGTGATGCCCATATGGGCAAACCTGTAAAGAGGCAGGAGCTGATTAAGATCATTCACAAATGCAGTCAGACTGCCCGATCGCTGCCTTGTGAAAAAGATCAATCCCTCAGTTAATAACGTGGGTGTCCCCGAAGATTCTTTCGGGACTGCGAACCCAGAAGTTGCCACAGTGAATATCATTCCTCAAATGGAAACCCATTGTGGCTTAACCAAAAGAAGTCGACTCCAAAGGTCATATTGTTTCACCCTACCGACCTACGGCCTCGTAAAAAACGGATCATCCGTCGGAGGCCCACTCAAACTCGAAGCAGGAACAATTGTGTTGGAAGGTGCTTTCGGTTTTGAACCCGCCAGATTTGACGCGTTGAAAATTGGTTTGCCGAGGGCGTATTGTTCGGTAGCGGTGCTGTATTCGGCGAGGGCTTCAGGGAGCATCGCTTCGAGGTCGGCTGCTCGTCGTTCATCGGAAGGATGGGTCGACATGAACTCGGGTGGTTTTTGACCGCCCTGCTGGGAGAAGCGTTTCCAAAATCTTGGAGCTTCTTTAGGATCGTAACCGGCTCGGGACATCAGGATCAGGCCGATTTGATCGGCTTCCGATTCGTGCTTGCGGCTGTAAGGGAGAATATAGCCATACTGAGCTGCCGCTCCGAAGACGGCGCGAACACGTTCGCGTTCTTTCTGCTCCTTATCTTTCGAATAGAAATCGACCACTTTGCCTGCTGCCGTTGCCACGCCCTGCTGCGTCATGCGCTCTCCCCCGTGACGGGCAATCGCGTGAGCAATTTCGTGAGACATCACGACAGCCAATCCTGCTTCGTTTTCGCAGATCGGCAGAATCCCTTCATAGATGGCGACTTTGCCGCCAGGTAATGCGAACGCATTCATTTCGGGAGATTCAATCACGCGGAACTCCCAGGCATATTCATCATGCCCGGCTTCGGCTGCGATTCTCTGACCAACCCGCTGAACCATCTCCACATAGTGGGGATTGGAAGAAAGTTTTTCTTCGGCCAGGATGTCTTCATAGGATTGCATGCCCAGCGTGATTTCCTGCTGTTCCGGAATCAGCAGCAACTGCTTGCGATTACTGATGGGTGTGGAATAGCAGCCAGCCGTTCCGAGTATCGAAACGAGCAGGATCGTCAGTATGAATTGGTCATGAAATTTGAACATGAACTCGGCTCCCTGAAAACAGACCTTCCACGCAAACCTGAAAGGTGGGCGCAGGGGGGAACTGTAACGAGGAACCTGAAATCGACTCAACACGAGTTCAAAGCCTTGTCATTTGGGCCTGTTTCCAGCCGGAATTTGTAGCTGTTACAAAAAAATTGCACTCTTTACCAGTTCTGACGTCCCCTCCTGCATCTGAATTACGCCTTACATCTCATCAGTAACACAACCATCACCCAACCAAACACTTATAAAAACGAGGAACAAAACCATGACGATTTTCAACTCAACCAAACTGTTCGCTGTCGCCATCATCGTTGTCGCATCAGCAGCCACTGCCAACGCAGAAAACAAGAAGTATCTGATCAATCCTGGTCAGCAGGTGAATCCAGGTCAGCAAAATCAAAACTACCCACCCAAAACAAAAATGTATCTGGTGAATCCTGATCAGAACAATCAGGATTGCCACATCGACATCCCAACACTGGGTTTTTACGGATACCAGACTTATCAGGGAATGGTCGTGACCAAAGTGAATCGGGGTACCGAAGCCTGGAGAATTGGCCTGGAACCTGGTGACATTATTGTCAGCATCGACGGTCAGCACCTGCATCGGGATGGAGACTATACAAGAGCGATGCGACGAGCCGGTCGTCATGCCGACCTGCGAGTCAAAGATGTTCACGGCCGGGGAATCTTCACTGTGGAAGCCCATCTGCACGGCAACAACAACCGTCCTGTAATTGAGTACCGATCGACTCTGAACTAGGACGTATCAATAAAGGACGACTGAGTCCTGCAAGCCGCACACATTAAAGTGTGCGGCTTTTTTTATGCGCAGAAGGTCTCAAGCTCCGTTTACATGTCTCGATGTGAGGATTGTGCAAAAATTCCTGAACAGGTAATGGGCGAAGTTCAGTCAAGCTTTGCGTGGGACTCTCAGAAATAGTCTGTAAATGGTGGCGGTTTCACCAGGAATAGCCAGCAACGTATGTGGAGTGTGATAAGTTTGTAGTATCTGGGACCGTCAAGGTCCAGAAGCACTGATGCTCAGCTGTCGCATTGATGAGAGATGAAATCTTCGATGACTGGGTGATTTCAAATCGCAGGGTATGGCGACTCTGCCGAACTAACACTCTCTGAATTCGGAATGGAACTCCTGATGAAATCTTCAATCACTTCCTTAATCGCACTGGGCGTTACGCTATCGGCAACGGCTCAGTGGGCAAATGCAGAATGTCCCTGCGAGCGCAATCCTCAATCCAACTATCAGATGCCACCAATGCCGGCTGGCCCGGATCGGATGACAGCCGCTCCGTCGCCGGGAACATTGGGCCGCACTTATTATTTACCCAGTCGGGACATCCCAGCCAGTAAACATCCTCGGATCGCTATGATCGATATCATCGTACCCGATGCGACAAGCGTGCGGGTTGTCAATATGTATGTGCATCGCGAAGAGGATGATGTCGATGGCTATGAGGACACGCGTCTGAATGGGCTGTGGCGATTTGAAACTCTACCACTTCTGCCCGGTATCCCACATATCTATAAAGTGATCTTCCGATTCTCTGATGATCCGACCGCTCCCGAGACCGTTCGGTATGTTCGGCTGATTCCAGGGCGAATTATTGAACTGACCTATTGATTCCACTTAATAAATTCGGCATGATATTATCTCAGGTATCTGACTAAGACTTTCAGCGTTCATGCAAATCATCCGAATAGAACAGGAATTTCAACAATGAAGTGTTTCATGATCAATGGGCTTCGGTACCGCGTAGCCTTGGCTGTTCTGGCTATCGGTGCAGTATTGACATTGCCAGGCTCTGCCCAGGCAAAAGACGACGGTCGACTTTCAGCAATCGGTGGATTGTCAGCCGCCCACATGTATACCACCTACATCGCGATCGGTGCAACAGCCGATGCTTTCGGCAATGATGTGTACGAAACCGAGCAGGTTCAGGATATCATGTCGGGAATGGTCGGGATGATCGACACACTGAAAAAACAGTTGTTGCTCGTCCAGGAAAACTGTGAAGACAAAGACGACCAGCGTTATATCGACGATACGATCCAGGTTTATAACCTGCTTCAGGAGGAAGCACGGCAATTGTCTACATTTGCCAAAACTCGGGACATTACAGATCATCGCGCCTATGAAAAAGCACGTACGACCGTATGGCCTCGCATCGAGAAGCTCCTCGGCTTGGATTAATTAGATCATCTTGCTCTAAATGCCTTCGAGATTTGAAGGCGGAAACACTTCAAGACCCACCATAACGGTGGGTCTTTTTTATTGAATTATGCGACTTGAGAAGGCTCTGCAATCGTTGAGCCAATCAGGTCGCTTCAGTGATCGTGAAGAGGGGATCGTGAAGGTGCGAAAAAAATATTCGTTCGACTGAAACCCAGCTGAACATTAACCTTCGGTCAACGATAGAGTCTCATTGAAGATTCCCGAGCGATTTGATCCGTCGCCTTTTGTGAATTCTGCAACCACTCTTTTACCTGAACATCTCCGGGGGATCGAGAGATGCAGTATTCCAGATGAGGTTCTGCCAATGCGAATTCTTTTTGACTGACCAACCATTGAGCAAACTGTCTGCGCATTGGAACCGAGGATTCGAAATACTCGGCAGATTGATTGATGAAGACGATTGTTTCAGGCTTAACCTTCGCAGAACGAAGTCGAATGAATGCAATATTGACATAATCGAGCCGTTCGGAGGCGGGCAATTCCGGGATCGCTTTTGTTGTCGCATTGGCCAAAGCAATTGCAGCTTGAGCATATTGCTCTTCTCCAAGTTTCTGATAGACCATCGTGATCGTATTCAACGTCTCTAACGTAGGATGAATCGTATTGATCAAATCTGTTGGGGAAAGGACAGGAGCTAAAATGGAGAAGATTCGCGACTGATTCGGATCCTTTTCATTAAACACGGGCTGCCATTCCTGAAAAGCCTGTTCAATATCCCCACGATTCCAGGCCATGTAACCTCGGTCGAATGCAACATCCATACTCTGGGGTTCAGCACGTTCGCTTCTGGCAAAATAGTAATCGACCTGCTCAGAATCCGGTGAATTCGTAAAGCAATATTCCGCCTGAATCAGTAGAGGATCTGATCGCAACGGACAGAGCAGGCTCGCAAGTCTGGCGTGCTGAAGACAGGTGTTAACCAACGGCAAGGCTTGTTGCATGACCGCTTTGTTTTCCAGCCAGCTTGTCAATTGTTTAGAATCCTGAAATCCCCCCGAGTAAACGGCGGCTCGTACCTGAGCAAGGGGCATCGGATAGAGATGATGCAGATCCTGAAGCTCAAAAGCTCGCCGCAGGCATTTCGCCATGCTAATCTGATTTTCGATATCGTCAGGATTAATCTGCAACGATTTACGCAATTCACTGACGCGAATCTTTAATATCGCCATTTCATCATCGACATTATCGACATGCTTCGTCTGAGCTGTGTAGCAGAGATATCTCATCGTTGCAGGTTCTGCCAGTGCAGCAGGACCGACGGCATCGTATCCGAACGTCAGGAATGCAATTAAGCCACCTGCCATAATCAGGGAACTGAATGTTTTTCTGGAATATTGTTTTTCAGCTTCAGAATGAGTGGTTTGAATTGAGAATACATAGGCCAGATACAGTGCCAGGACGAGCATGTAGGCTGGTGCATACCACGCAAAATCATAAGTACCATGACACAAAAACACGCCAAAACTTGCCATGGATCCAATGACGAACGGGAGTTCTGTTTTTGAAACGTTGCTTGAAAACGCAGCTTTCATTAATTTGAATATCACAAGAAGAATCGCCAGTGTCAGAAGGATCCAACCGACAACTCCATTCTCTGTTCCTATTTGTAAGTAGCTGTTTTCTGCGTGTGTATAGATCCGTCTCGAAACTTTTTCTTCGTGATAAGCAGGGATGACATGCCTGTGCGTTCCCAGTCCGGTCCCGAACCAGCGAAATTCTTTTTGGGCGGCCAGATTAGATTCCCAGATAATTCCACGAGCATTTCCACGATCCATTTTTTCGATGTCCGCAGAGACAAGTTCCTGAGCATTGACTTCCAGTATCCGATCTCCAATCAACGAAATTGCTCCTAATCCAATTATCCCGAAAACGGCAAAAACAATTGGTAAGCGAGCATCAGCGGCACGACGAATCATTGTCAATGACATCGTGATGACAAGCGAAACAGAGGCTAAAATCAGTCCTCCTCGCGAGCCACTCAGGACGATTCCAATCAACAATAAAATCGAGGCGACTCCCCCAAAAGCAATTCGCATATTCGAATTCCATTCCCGTCGATGAGATCGGGAAGTTTTCGAATGGGCGGCGCTGGTAATCGTCCAGGCCAGCAGTGGTCCTAACGCAAGTGCCAGAAATCCAGCGAAATGATTTGAATTCGTAAAGGACCCCTTTGAACCTGTAAAAGTGTTTGTAAAGGGGTGAGTGATCAGCCCAAAAAACATTCCATTTCCAAGCAGGTATTGCAAAGTTCCAAAAAGAGCATATACAGCCATTCCCAGAGAGATGACAAGCATTACAGAACGGGCATGTTTGCGATGTTGGAATCGCTGCACCATCAATAGGAACAACAAAAGCACACAAAGTATTGGCACAAGAGTCAGACGAGTTTCCACGGGAGCCAATGAAATTTTATTCCATGAGAATCGAGGCTCTGTTCCGATTAATTCCGGATACAAATCGGCGAGCAAAAATCGCTCAACTGCAGGTGAGACCGCCTGAAGAGTTTCTGTAGAAAGTGGCGTGAGTTGAAATGTCACCATACCAATCACGCAAAGCAGCAGGAATTCAAACCCCGTCCATTTCCAAGGTAAAGTCGGTTGAGTGGCTCGATGAACAAGCCAGAGAGTCATTGTGACTCCCGTAGCAAACAACAGAATGAGATGTCCAACAGGAGTTCGTCCTGCAAAGGCCAATAGCACTGCTAATAGGCCAACATACAGCGAGATGTCGAATATTTTCAGAAGAAGGTTCGTCTTCTCATAGGGATCTCTAGAGTTTATGTGTGAGGAGCGATGTGAAGAGCCACGCAAAGAATGACGGCGAGATCGCTTCTTGCTGGCAGGTCTGTCGAATGATGTATTGAAACTCACCTTCAGCCACTTTCCAGCGATGA
>DOCI01000116.1:989-11688 GCA_003503535.1 Planctomycetaceae bacterium | reverse complement strand
GAGAGTATTCCTCTAATGACTTAAAAAATATAAAAAATCAGATCGTATATCGCTTTTTATGCGGCGTAACGGTCGGATGACTGATCTCGTGAAAATCGTTTTCGAGGACGTTGACTATTGTTATTGGATATGGGGATTGCTTCCTCTTCCACTTCATTGGTGGGATCATCATGACCTTCACCATAGCCTTCGCCATATCCATAACCGTATCCATATCCGTATTCACCTCTGCTGTCACTCAACCCATTGACAACCACTCCTAGAAGAGTTCCTCCCAGAGAAGTGACGGACTCAGCAGCTCGAAGGATCATGCGACGTTTATTTCGATCTGGCCGGACGGTGAGAATAATACCATCGACCAATCGGCCAATAATCGCCGGATCTGTCACAGCCAGCGAAGGTGGGGCGTCGATCAGGATCTGGTCGTACACTCCCTCTGCCCAGCCTATTAATTCTTCGAAACGTTCGCTCGTTAGCAATTCCACAGGATTGCTGGGACGTGGCCCTGCTGAGATCACATCGAGATTTTCGAGTCGCGTTTTTGTGATATATTTTGATGCCGATTCTTCAATCGTAGCGGTGTCTCTGAGAATGGTTGAGAGCCCGGCCTGTCCTTTCAATGCAAAGACAGCCGTCAATCCAGGTCGCCTCATATCTCCATCGATGATCAGCGTTTTCTTGCCGGCTTGAGCAAATGCGACAGCTGTATTTGAAATGACCGTGGTTTTTCCATCGCTAGGCTGAGTGCTGGTAATACTGATGCGCTGATGATTTTCGCAAGCAAACTCAATCGATGTTCGCAATGTGCGGAAAGCTTCAGTTTCGACACTGTTGGGCTTTGTATAGGTGAAGATCGATTCCAGACCATGGGTATGGGGCAGTGTAGGCAGGCTGCGAACCATCGCCATGACGGGAGCTCCCAGTTCTCGCTTGAGTTCATCGGGTGAATGGAAACGGTCGTCGAGCAAGTCGAGTAGTAAGACAGTGGTCGCACCGAAGAATAATCCCGCTAGAATGCTCAGCAATAACGTATTGGTCAGCTTGGGAGTGACTGGAGTCCGATTCGGTTCCGCATGTTTTGTGATTCGCGTTCGCAAACTGGACTGCTTATTGAGATCGATTGTATTAATTCGATCCCGCATCATGTCGTAATCGGATTGCAGTCGACTCAAATCACGCTCGGCCAGTTGTAGAAGCATCAGTCGTTGATTCATTTGGGACGCCAACTGCTTCTCCTGCATGAACCGTTGATAAATGTCCTGTTCATGAGTCACAGCATGTTGATAGCGTTGTTTGGCCATTTCCAGCATTTGGGGGCCCATGTCACGGGTCAATTGTTTGGAATCCTGAGAGGCTTGCTGACCACGCCCATTCATCCAGTCTCGGGCAGCTTTAACCCGTTCTTGCAGTTCCAGAACTTCTGGATGATTCGGGCCCAATTTCCCATTGAGCTTATCTCGCAGGGACGATTCATCTTCAATCAGTTGTTGTTGCAGACGGGCATAGGCATACGAATCGCGACTGTCGACTCCGGCACTCAATTTCATCAATTCATTCGCCAGCGTCTGGTTTGACTGATTCATCAATTGCTGGAGACTTTCTCCATTGCGGACCGCCTGTTCAACAGCAGTATAGTAGGAACGGGCCTGAATCGATTCCTGCTGTGCTTTTGCTAACGCATGATTCAATTCAATGACTCGCTCATTAACAACACTCATGACATTATCACCAGTGCCAATCAAAGAATCGGATTCTCTTTGAAGATCCAGAAGTTCGGATTGCTTCACTAGGATCTGATTTTGAATGTTATCTCGTTCTTTTGTTAGCGTATCCAGCATTTGCCCCGAACTGCTTTCGTGCATTTCATGCATGAATTTAAAGTAGGAATTCAGAATTTCCGTGACGATCGTTGAAGATTCCTCAGGCGATTCTGAACAGTATTTCACCTCCAGCAGATTGGTTTGCCGGGCAGTATTGACGGTCAGGCTTGAGCGAAGCTTTTCGATTGCCTGATGTTTCGTCATTCCGATGAATTTGGTTCTTGCGGTGTCTGGCAGCCGGACCAAGGCTCCTTTGAGAACTTCATCGCTGGCAAGAACTTTTGTGTATGTCGGCAGATAGTCCTGGAGGGTTCGTTGACTTTGCTGAGTTTGATCGACATTTCCATCACCAGTATGCAAAACCAATAATTCCGCACTTGATTCGTATTTCCGAGGTGCCAGGGCAAAATAAGTCATCCCAAGACTGACCGTGAACGTCAGCCACGCCATAACGGTCCATTTTCGTCTCAGCAACGATTGCAAAAAGCGGAGAATTGTCTGCAAAGCATTATGATTATCCTGAAGTTGGATATTCATTTGGGGATCATAATTCTCAGGTGCAGGCATAGTTCAATTCCCAAATTACCAACATCAAGCTCTTTAGCTCACAAACTGGCATGACATTGTTAACTGAGGTCAATAAATAGGATCCGTTAAGTCGATCGTTACGTTTCGATCATTTCCGTAAAGCATTACATTCTCGGGGAGATCAGGTCATGAATTTCAAAGAGTTGTCATCCGTGGCAAGTGATCGTCTTTTTACCTGAACCTCTATCCGAGAGCAGGTGTTTCCAATTGGTTGAACACATTGCATTAGAACGCTCGTCCGCTCACGCCGAATCCGATCAAACGGACAGCTTCATAAACGGATGTGGTCGGGGTTTGCTCAACACTCACAATATCTCCTGGTGCCAAACGCAGGTCGGCCCGACCATTCCGTTTTGCCTTTTTGATACTGGCTTCAATTAATGTGGGCTCTTCAGATTCTGGTGTATTGCGAATGATATAAACTTTGTCTGCCAGCGGATTGTTCGTGCCGGAAGCGAGTGCAATGGCATCGAGTAAACGTAAATCTTCAGCAACTGGGAATTCATAGCGATCTGGTTTTTTAACAAGTCCCAATACATGAATCGGCTTGGGATCTCGCCGTTCAACCATCACGATTCCTCCATCTGGCAATCGCAAGGATTCCGGTTTCTGAGTCGCCGCTGAGGCCAGATCAATCCGGACGGTTTGATGACCAATCGGTTGTACGATGGTTTCCTGTCCGACCTGCTGAATATCTGAACCGCTTTCAAGTGAAGCAATCAAATCTTGTGGTTCACTCGTTTGATTACGATAACCGGGATGCCGGACCTGGACAAAAACGCCTGCATCTTCGGAGAGTCCCCCTGCAGCGACAATCGCCTGGAGCACATCCGACTGACCCGCGCGAAGTTCATAAGTCGCCGGTTCCTCAACTGCCCCTAACACAGTAATTTTATGGACTTTAGGACGTTTCATTGTGACAGTGACATGCGGCGATTTGTACAACCCTTTTTCAATACAGGCCCCTGAAATCACAGCCTCGGCTTCTTCCAGATCCATTTCATTCAGACTGACGGTCCCCACAATTGGCAGCACAGCAGTGCCGTTTTCACTAACACGTACAGGAAATGTTGCGGTATCTGTCGCAGAGAGACCTGCAGAGATCGACACCTCAATCACATCGCCGCTACCAATCAAATCCTGCGTTGTTGTTGCGGTTGCTAATTTTGTCAAATCCAGTGTCTGTGCGTTTTCATTTCTGGGAGCCTGCAGATGTGCAGGGAGATTTTCTGCCTGATAATTTTTTGCAGCAGTACAGCCTGTCAAACTCCAGGAACAGACCACCAGAAAAATGATGCCGTAAGAGATCCTCATCTCTCGCTTCAAAATGCGTAAGCCTCTCAACACGAAAATCACACGGAAATCGTTGCGAGAAAAGACCGTCTGGAATATTCTTTTGAGGAATTTCCATGAATACAAAGGCGTTTCCATACGCTTTGAAATTCTATCTTGGAGACAAGGTATTAGAAAAAATGCAGAAATTCCTACGCATTCATTGCGTCTTAATCTCTTACACATAAATAAGTTATAACAAAACTGCAGGTGAAATTTCATCTTTTAGACGTGAGTTCTCTGGAGAATTCCCGACAGATCACAGCGAAAAGTAGCCCTTTTTGTCGATTTGAGTCAATATCAACTTAAGCTTCTAAAAACTCCAACGGCCACATCGCTTCTGACGTAAAAAAAACATTAAAACGATTAATAATTAGACAATTTCAGAACTTCGTTCTCGACCTCTGCCAATTCACGAGTAACATGACAGGGAATTCTCAATAAATTTCAGTCAGGACGATTCAACTTCAAATGAGACAGCAGTTCGCATTATCAGGGATTTTAGCCGCCTATATTTTTGGCGGATTGATATACCCTTATGCGCACATTCACACACATAGCTGCAGTCATCGCCCTGGTTCTCAGCAATCAACTCAGACCCATCATGAGTCGCACTCACATTGTCATCATGTGCACTCATCAACTGAAAAGCATCAGCATTCGCACGATCATTCCCATTCGGAATGCCCAGCTTGTGAACTGCTGTGGATGGCCCAGTTTACTCCTGACTTACCAGTCATTGTAGAAAACTACAGTGTTGTCTGGCTGAAGTCACCGGCTCCAGCGAAGGTCGCAATCAAGACCGACGCTTCTTTGCCGCTGCTACGCGGCCCCCCGGTCCTGGCATAGCCAATTGGCACAAATTTGATGACCACCCATTATTCGAACATTGTTCTGAATCAATGGTGGTATGTTCGATTTCCGGCCAAAGATATCGCAGGGCATTCAACGGATCTGCAGCTTCCGTATTCATTCCCGACACTTTCTAACTGAGAAAGTGTTAGCGAATGTTGCTGGTTGGAGTCGCTAGATGTGCTGAACTTTATTCAGTGCTGTAATCTTTTGCTGCTGATGCACTTACATATTCATAACCATTGATATCCAAATCGCTGCATAACAGGCAAATATTTGTATTTGCGTGTGTGACTATTGTCGGATGTTCAATCACTCATTTCTGCGACAGAAATCTGAGTTCATAAACCATAACAGATCAATCAATCTTAAATACCATTGGAATAATTATGTTGTTAAATAAGACTTTCTCTCAATCGGTGAAGCCTCGTGGCTTTACTCTCATTGAGCTTCTTGTCGTCATCGCAATCATTGCCGTGCTGGTGGCTTTACTTCTTCCAGCCGTCCAACAGGCTCGCGAAGCAGCCAGACGATCGAGCTGTAAAAACAATCTCAAGCAGCTCGGACTGGCATTGCACAATTATCATGATGTCCACAATACACTCCCTCCCGGCTGGATTGCAGTCGCTCCGACCGTCACTCACATGCCTCACGAAGGAACCAGTGGAGCGGGTTGGGGAACTATGATCCTTCCATTCATCGAACAACCCGCACTCTATGACCAGTTCAATCCCAACGTCAGCATTGCTGCTCCTCTCAACGATACCTTCCGACTCAATAACATCGCCACGTTTGAATGTCCTTCCGATCCGAAACCACAACGATTTGAGATTGAAGAAGAAGGATCACCCGGAACGGTCCTCGCCGAGTTACCAACCGCCAATTATGTCGGCATCTTCGGGACCGAAGAACTCGATGCCTGTGAGAATTCTGCAGGTACTGCTCCCGTGACAAGTTCGGGACAGTGCAAAGGCGATGGAGCATTCTACCACAACAGCAAAGTGAAATTTCGGGATATGACCGATGGACTGAGTAACACGATGATGATCGGCGAACGTCTCACCCGAGAACCACTCGGCTGGTATTCGACCTGGGTTGGTATGGTTCCCGAAGGTGAAGAAGCATTTCAGCGAGTCTTAGGCTCCATGGACCACGTTCCAAACGATCCTGTCGCTCATTTCGATGATCTAAGCAGCCAGCATAAAGGTGGAGCCCAGTTTGTTCTCGGAGATGGTCATGTTCGTTTCCTAAGTGAAAACATCGACCAAGGCGTCTATCAATCGCTCGGCACTATTCAGGGTGGCGAAGTTATCGGCGAGTACTAATTCCTCATACTGTGGATCGAATAATGATCCTCGTTTCGAACTCTTCAGGAGACCTGTATTTTCCTGAAGAGTTCCCGAGGGATTTAATCAGTCAATTCACCTGTTGACAATGCACGCTCCAGTTCGCAGCGGCCCATTGTAAACCGTCCATTAATATCCTGAAGGGGACGCTCCAAGAGTGTGCCGTTGGAGATTCGATATCGCATTGCATCAATACTCAGTGGCCCAAAATATCCTCGACTTGCAGCCTCTTCGACAAAAGCACTCGTCTGCTCACAGCTGACTTGCCATTGCCTGATGAATTCTGCTTCTTCATTTTTTGCGACTGCGACATTTCCCAGATATCGTCCATGAGCATCCGTATGTAAATGGGTGCAGCCGAGTCTATTCACAGACCGATTCGTATCGATCTGAAAATGAATACTCATCTCTGCAACTCGATCCAGCCAGGGTTCAAAATAGAGAGCCTGACCATTGTTCAGTCGATGCTCTGCCCAGTTCTGATCATTTCCGGTTAGAGTGCGTCCTCGCCCCATCAGTCGTTCGCGTGATGACATGCTGAATTCCGCTTTCACCAGCCAGTTCGCAGTCTCATCCTGAGCTGTTACAATTTCCTTTAAGTCGGTCAGTGAATGTATAACGCGACAACCTGCTGGAGCAATATTCCATTTTTCCTCAAACTGAAACGACGTTCCACGCGAGTTGATCCACTCCACCGTTTCGAGGAGAGGAGCAGAGAAGGTCCAGCCGTTTTTCGTCGCCAGTTGAGTCATCGCCTGTGACCAGCCCCAGGGAATTAACTCGATTTCGCCTGAAGCAGATTCCACGTCATCGATTGTTGGCAGCAGAATAATACGCCTTAGAGCACATTCTGAAGTGAGTCGCCTACGAGATTCGTCATCCAGCAGATCAATTTCCGGCAGCCACAAATAATCTTCTGGTGACATTAAGGGAATGACCCGATGTGCCCAGCGGGCATTGACTTGAGCCAGTTTTTTTGGCAACTGCCAGGGGGAATTGCCGGCTGCGAGTTGATGTTCAAATTCGAAATTCGGACGAAACAGCCGACGCATCATTGTTGGCCCAACTGGCGGATCGATTCCGCAGGCTGAAATCGCTCGCCGTAAACGGCTGTCAGTTTTTCCAGAGTGTCGATCAGATTGTTGTGATTGAGCTGTCGAGCAAATCTCAGCGGGCCTCCTCGAAATGGAGCAAAGCCAGTCCCGAGAACCATCGCCAGGTCGATCATCCATGCCTCAGCCACTACACCCTCATCGAGACATCGCCCCGCTTCATTCACCATTGCCAGTACCAGCCGCTGTTGAATGGGCGTTAGAACTTCATCCAGTTCAGTCATGGGCGATTCCACGAGATCGACATCAATGCCAGAGACCAACGGCTGTAAGCCGATCGCGTTCGTTTTTTTACCTTTGACATAATTATAAAAACCAGCGTCCGATTTCCGCCCCAGACGCTTCGCATCCACCATGCGTTCGAGCACGGTTGCGGTATCGGATTTCTCACCAAAAACAATTGTCATTGAACCAGCCACATGCGCAGCGACATCAACGCCAACCTGATCGATCAACTCGAGGGGTCCCATCGGCATCCCGAAGCTTTTCATCTCTCGATCAATCAAGGCGGGATCTCGATTTTGAGCCGTAAATTCAATCGCAATCTTGATCGCTTCATCCAGATACGGCATCAATATCCGATTGACCACAAACCCCGGCGAATCTTTTGTCAAAATTGGAGTCTTACCGAGTTGCTTCGCCAGTTTCAGCAATCGACCAACGGTTTCAGGTGAACTGTATGACCCGGAAATCACTTCAATCAAATCCATTCGATGGACCGGATTGAAGAAGTGCAAGCCTCCCACGCGGGACTTCGGCTCAACACCCGCAAAGATTTCATCCACAGAAAGAGCAGAGGTATTTGTGGCAAAGATCGTATCCTGATTACAGGTCCCTGCCAGTTCATTGAAGATCTTCTGCTTCAATCCGAGCGATTCTGGAACCGCTTCCACAACAGCATCGACATCCGCAATTCCCTCTAGCGAAGTCGTAAAGGTCAAATGGGCCTGCTGTTCATTCGCCTCGGCTTCAGTCAGGCTTTTTCGATCAAGCAGAGCTTCATAAATTGAATGAATCCGAGACCGAGCCGCATCGAGAGCTTCTTCATTCACTTCTTTCAGGACGACTTGCATCCCTTTTTTGATGCCCGCCTGGGCAATCCCCGCTCCCATCGTCCCGCCACCGAGCACGGCCAGAGATTTGATTTCCTCTTCCTGGATTGAAGTTGGCACGTCCCATGTATCGAGAGAACGGGCACGCTCTTTGTTCAGAAACAGACTGACCAGACTCTGACAAGTCGGCGTAAACAGTAAATCACCAATGGCCTGCTGCTCGAATTCAAATCCACTCGCATCCTCTTTGAATGACTGACGAATCGCCTCTAACGATTTCCCTAATGCAGGATAGTGGAGATTCTGTCGAGCAATTCTCTTCTCCGTCGCATTGAAGATCAGTTTACGGCCAAAAGAAGTCTCATTCAAAAACCAGCCGATCCAGGTGCTGGATTTTTGAGGATTCAAATCGATTGTGGAATTCCTCAACTCTTTCAGCAGTGCTTCCAACTCCTCAGGCTTAACTGCTCGATCAACCAGACCAACTTTCGCTGCTTTTTCTGCAGAGAATTTCTTCGCCTGCAGAATCATTCCGATCGCCTGCAGCAAGTCGACCTGTTTGGGAAGTCGTTGCGTCCCTCCCCAGCCCGGCAGAATTCCCAGCCCGGTTTCGGGAAGTCCAATGCGTGTTGAAGAATCGATGACGGCGATGCGATGATCACACGCCAAAGCCATTTCCAATCCACCACCCAGGCAAGCCCCTTGAATCACGGCGATTGTCGTCGGCTCAATTGCTTCAAGACGTGCAAAGATATCCTGTCCTCGTCTGGAAACGTCGCGAGCTTGTTCGATGGTTTCGATCTTCGCAAATTCAGTAATGTCCGCTCCGGCAAAAAAACTGTTGGCCTTTCGACTGCGGATAAAAATAGTTTTCACACCCTGGCGTGATACCAATTCATCAAGAACGGAATCGAGTTCCGAGATGACTTCGGTGGAAAAGATATTCTGACTCTGCCTCTGCACATCAATCCAGAGGGTCAGTATCTGATCGGTCGTTTGTTCAAGGTCCCAATGTGTCCAGAGTGCCGCCATCTTCCGTCTCCTTCATCAGTGTCAGCAAATCTTTTGATCTCTATACAATTAAGAACGTATCAGGCTCGTTCCAGCCACATCGCCACACCCTGTCCACCTCCGACACAAAGCGATGCCAACCCCGTATTCAGTTGCCGCTCTCCCAATGCCCGCAGCAGAGTGAGAATCAGTCGTGCTCCCGTGGCTCCTACGGGGTGCCCTAATGCAATCGCTCCGCCATTCACATTCAACTGATTCAATGGCAATTCTCCGATCGGCTCTTCACGACCAAGGACCGATTTACAGAAGTCGGCTGACTTCATCGCATCCAGACAAGCCAGCACTTGAGCAGCGAAGGCTTCGTTGATTTCAACCAGTTCGAAATCTGAAAAGCTTTTTTTAGTGCCGTGCAGCAGTTTATCGATGGCAAAGACTGGCCCGAGTCCCATACGCTTGGGATCGCAACCGGCTATGGAATAAGCATGCAGGAATCCCAGCGGTTTTATACCTTTTTTCTCAGCGGTCTCTGCAGACATGACAACCAGCCCGACAGCTCCATCGGTAATCGGACAACTGTTGCCAACAGTCACTGTTCCACTATTTTTTCGGAAGATCGGCTTTAATTTACCGAGTGATTCCATCGTCTGATTTTTTCGAGGTCCGAGATCCTCATGTAATGGAGCAGAACCGGTCAGGTCGCCGGAAATCATCAAGATCTCATCATTGAAGAACCCCTTTTCCTGCGCCAGGACGGCTCTCCGATGACTCTCCAGTGCGAACTCGTCCTGTCGTTTCCGGGAGATATCAAAATCATCTGCCAGTACCTCAGCCGTCTCTCCCATGTTTAAGCCGCAGACCGGATCGGTCAACCCGAGTTGAATCTGGGGAACTGGTTTAAAGTGACTGGTGCGTAATTGAGTTAGCAGGGAAAGTTTATCGGTCCAGGATTTCGCTCGCTGAAATTTCATAAACCAGGCCTTGGCTTCCTCATTGTAAAGGAAGGGAACCTGCGACATCGACTCTGTTCCACCCGCCATCAGCACTTCGGCTCGACCTTCGCGGATAATCTGACTGGCCTCAATGACGGATTCCATCCCTGAAGCACAGTTTCGATTGACCGTATGAGCGATCCGATCCTGCGGAATTCCCGCTCGTAAGGCAATTACACGAGCGACATTCGCGGCATCACTTTGGCCGCAGACCGAGCCAAAAACCAGTTCATCAATTTCCTTCGGCTCCATGTTAATTTGAGCCAGTGCTTCGCGGACCGCCATCACTCCCAGTTGATCAGCTGGGAACTTTGCCAGAGCACCGTAAGCTTTGACGAATGGAGTCCGCTTGCCGGCAACAATAGCCAGAGGCGGATCGAGACGAGTACAGATCGAGCGGGTGTCGTCATTCACGGCGATTGCCTCATTCTAAGATGCGATTTCTGAAGGTTATTCTGTTCCTGTTATTATACGTCTCAAAAGTTTCAATTTTAAGACCCAATTGTAAAGCAGCCGGTCAGTATTCTGAGAGGGTGGCACGTAACAGAACATTGCGAAGGGTGTGGTTTCGCGGAATCACCACGCCCATCACTTCGT
>DOCI01000116.1:0-908 GCA_003503535.1 Planctomycetaceae bacterium | reverse complement strand
ACCACGCCCATCACTTCGTTCTGCGTCGAGCCACTCATCTCTTTTCTTGATCTACCAACGACTATTTCTTCTCGACGTAGGCATAATAGGCCCCGTACTCTTCACCTTTGTCTGTCGTGAAAACGGCAGACATCGTGGTCGTCTCTGGTTTCAGGTCAAGCTGAAACGTCACTTCTGTTTTATCGGCATTGACCATTTTCGTTTTGACGATGTCGCCGATTTGCAGAGTGACCTTAACGGGCTTGATCGCCACGCCGGGATGAGCACGATAAGGTTTGACCCCAGGGACGTCTGCACCGGGTGCAAGTGATGCTCCGATAGCCTGATCCGCCTCTTCCGGCCAGCGGCGCAGGCGGATTTCATAAGTGCCCGCTTCGGTGATTTTCACATTCCAGAAGCCGGTATTCTGCAGGCCGTTCATCGCTCCACGAACCTGTTGCTGATTCCAGGGCGTCATCTGAGTGGTAATCCAGTCGTGCGATGTGAGCCGGGCGGGATTGTCGGCTGGATGACCGAGATAGATGGCCGTCGACTGTGCAAACGTCGGTTCCAGCTCTTTCCACCAGTCCTCGTAAAACTCACGCAATCGCTCGACCACTTCCGGATTGCCAGTGGCGACATTACTTTTCTGCCCCACATCGTTTTTGATGTCGTACAGTTCTTCGCCGTTTATTAGGCGCCAGTCCGAAGTCATCACCGCTGATTTGCGCCACTTGATCGGATCTTTCACCCGCTGAGAATCCGTGACCAATATTCGATCTTTCCAATCGGTGGCCGTCCCCTTCAACAGGGGCACAATGCTGACTCCATCAAATTTCAAATTGCTGGGAGCACTTACTCCACAAAACTCCAGCAATGTTGGAACGACATCGACATGTGCAGTAATTGGAGTAACATCCCTGCTTTCA
>DOCI01000246.1:28259-35033 GCA_003503535.1 Planctomycetaceae bacterium | reverse complement strand
AAGAGCATGTCCGCTTTGAGGAAGCCGAGCCGATTCCGGGGCCGATCAGTGAATCGATGGGAAAAATGGCTGGTGAACTGGAAATCGTGTTAGTGATTTCGATGTTCGAACGTCGGGCTCATGGCTTATATCACAACACCGCTGTTGTTTATGACGTCGATGGTTCGACCTGTGGCTTGTATCGGAAAATGCACATTCCCGATGATCCGCTTTATTACGAGAAGTTTTATTTCACGCCAGGCGACCTTGGATTTCGCAGTTTTGAGACGCGATACGGCCGCATTGGCGTGTGTGTCTGTTGGGATCAATGGTTCCCGGAAGCGGCTCGCTTGACTGCTTTGACTGGAGCAGAAATTCTGGTTTATCCGACGGCTATCGGCTGGCATCCGAGTGAGAAAGAGGAATTTGGCGAAAGCCAATACGCCGCCTGGCAAACGATGATGCGTTCGCATTCAATTGCCAATGGCGTGTATGTCGTTGCTCCGAACCGCGTCGGTGCAGAAGGGGACATCGAATTCTGGGGAGGCTCCTTTGTGACCGATCCCTACGGCAATATTTTGACAAAAGCCTCCCACTCAGAAGAAGAAATACTGCACGTGGACTGCGATCTCTCGCTCATCAATACCGCTCGAACGCACTGGCCATTCCTGCGGGATCGTCGTATCGATGCCTACGGCGGTTTGTGCAAACGTTTTCTGGATGATTCGACCAATGGTTGAAATGTTAACGCCCAAAGAAATGGGTTACCGTTGGCCGGCTGAGTGGGAATCTCATACAGCAACCTGGTTGTCGTGGCCGCACAATCGAAAGTCCTGGCCTGGAAAGTTCGAACCGGTTCCGCACGTCTTCGCTGAATTTGCCCGACAGATCTCGCGGTTTGAATCCGTCAATATTCTTGCCAGTGGCGATGCCCTGACTCAGGCGAAGGAATTGGTCGGTCATGTCGAAAATGTATTTCTGCACGATGTGCCGACTAACGATTGCTGGATTCGCGATCATGGTCCCTGGTTTCTGACTCAGCCAGAGATGCCACCTTTAATGATCGACTGGGATTACAATGCCTGGGGCGGCAAGTATCCTCCCTTTGACTGTGACAATGCCGTGCCCGGAAAAGTTGCAGAGATCCTGGGATTCGACCATTATTCGCCTGGATTGATTATGGAAGGGGGAAGTGTTGAGAATAACGGAGCAGGAGTTCTCCTGGTGACGTCTCAATGCCTGCTGAATCCGAATCGGAATTCGCAGTCGTCAAAAGAAGATATTGAAAAGGCACTCTGCGATGTGAGCGGAGCGGATAAAGTGCTCTGGTTGTTTGATGTCGAAGATGGCTCTCTCGCAGGAGATGATACCGACGCCCACATCGATCAACTCGCTCGATTTACTTCAGCAACGAATATCGTGGCCACCTGGACGGATTGTGAAGACGATCCTGGTTTTCCGTTATTGCAAAGCATGCACGAACAGCTCAAGAGCTTTCGCGATCTGCACAATCAGCCCTTCGGGATCATTCGCTTACCACTTCCAGAACCGGTGATGTATGAAGACCATCAACTTCCTGCCTCGTATGCCAACTTTTATGTCGGAAACGGTTTTGTGATCGTGCCAACATTCCGCTGTAAGCAGGATGAACAGGCCAAAGCCTTGTTGCAGGAAGAATTTCCCGATCGAGAAATAATCGGCATCGATGCGACCGATCTCGTCTGGGGACTGGGAGCATTTCACTGTGCAAGCATGCAGCAGGGGATGTAATTTCAAGTGGTTTCACGGCTCTGTGAGCCGTGTAAAGGTGAGTACTAAGTTTGAAATATAAATGAATGGTTTAGACAATACTTCTGTAATTGGAGTTTTTCTTAGTGAGTTATCACACAGAAGATTACGATGAGGATGCGGAATTAATTGAGTATATTTGGCACAATTACTTGCATCTATTAACAGATTTGGAGTTACTTGCTAACCGATCAATATATGCAGAGAAAAAGGCACAGCAGACAAGCGGAGTCATTGCAAAACTGCTACTTGAGAAATGGGGAAATTTAGACAATCCCCTCGTAATAGTTGCATTAAAAGATGGTCCGGATGAATTCCGTAGGAGAGTTTGTGAGCGAATACTCACAAATTCTGCTAATAAGATATATATCAACAGATGCCCCAATTGCGAGCGCGTTGCCAATACTCCTAAAGCCCGACAATGCTTTTGGTGCAGTCATGATTGGCATGAAAAAAAAAGTCGATAATTTAATCGCACGGCTCACAGAGCTGTGACAGGTTCGAATGGATTCTGATTACCGAAGATTACTCAATCGATTCTGTAGATCGGACGGCAAGGATCCCAGGGAAATGCGAGCTTTGTTCAACTGATTAAAAACGCGTTGATCAAGTCGGGTGTAGAGGTCGGTTGTTGGATCGGGATCTGGTGAATTTTTCAATAGATCGGCATGCCAGTCTTCCAGAACAGCGACGGTGACGGAATCCGGAACGCCCTGCAAGGCGTAGACGACTTCTTCCATAATCGACTGCTGGGCATCGAGATGGTCGGAATAGACGCCGGCAATTTCTTTGAGCAGCGTTGCCCGATGTTGTTTCCAGTCGGTCTCAGTATTGGCTTTGACTTCTGGAGGACGGCCGTTTTTCCACTGATCGGCGACCTGACGGATCAGCCCCGGCATCCCCGTGCTGAGTTCCTTGATGAGATCGGCTCGATCTTCTGGATCCGTATTTTCAATCGACTTGTAGACGATCTGTTGCAGATCTTCTCCGAAGAGGCCAGGAATTTGCTGGACCATCTGCTGGATCGTTGGACTTGTTGCCGTGTTATTTCCAAAAGGATTCGGCAAAGGTGTGACCGTTGATCCTCCGTGATCGTGTCCGTCATTTTCGTGATGACCATCTGCACCATGATCGTGAGTCTCAGTACCGAGATAACCGTTTCCAACGGGGTGATCGTGCTGGTGCTGGGCAATGGAATCTTTATCAAAACCGTCCATATAGGGTTTTAATAAGGCCTCAAGCTCTTCTGGTAAAACGGGGTAAATCTGCTCAAACAAGACTGCAGAGGCGTAGCCTGCATTGGAATGGAATACGGTTTCTCGGGTTTGCTCGGTCATCGTGAACATAAAGAACGACAGGATCAGACAAAACATCGCTCCTTTAATGGCTCCAAACATGGCCCCGAGGTGGCGGTCGTAATCTTCAAATTTGGCTTTTTCGAGGCCACTTTTGATGGTTCGGGCAATCGCAAAGGCGACAAAAGAACCAACGATATACAAGCCAAGGATGGAAACCCAGCGGCTCAAAGGAGGTTGGAGTCCTGTCATTGGAGCGATGACAATGGAGACCGTCTCTGCGAAGATAAAGCAGAGAGCAATCCCTGCAATAGTCGCTAATTGCCAGACAAATCCTTTGACCAACCCGCGCCACACAGACAGCGCGAGAATCACGAGGCAGACAACGTCGTACCACATCGGCAGCATCCTTGCTTAAAAAACTCAGCCCATAGATAAAGAGTTGGAGGCAGTATATCGCCCTGTACGGATGAGGAAAAGACGAATTATCACCACACTGATCTTATAATGGAGTCCGCTTAAAAAGCTAGGGAATTGCCTGGAGTTGCTGGAGTATTCCCTGGTTTTTGGGGGGTAGAGGCAGGTTTCGCAGGATTCGCGGGAATAACTACAGTCCCGTCGACCAGCGATTGAGAACTTTCCGTAATCAGCTCATCCCGATCCTGCAGAGGGCCGGTCACATACGAACGACCTTCACCGACTGGTCCGAGAAGTTCCACTTCAATATCGCGTACGACATGGTCACGAATAACCTGAACAATTCGAGTTCCAGTTTCTGAGTTGTTCAATGAAGTGTTGGCCAGTTCGATTACGGGCTGGCGTGGAACGATATTGGAATAAGCGGTTTGTCCATCATGATATTTGCCTGATTTATTATCGATCACGACTACGGCAATGGCAGCCGTGTCGACGAGTTGACGCAGTGCCTGCCACTCTTCAGTGAGAGGCAAAATCGTCTGAACAGTTCCACTGACCGAGCCACTGTCGAGGGTGACTTCCATCTGGTCACCAGCTTTGACGTCATTGCGATTAACGGGAATTCGGACAGAAAGTTCCGAAGAATCGCGCAGGGACATCAACAAATCCCCTTCATTGACAAAGGCACCCTGAACAGCATTCACCTGCAGGATTTCCCCCTGAAAGGGAGCTCTGACAGAAGTGTTATCAAAATTCAGCTGAGCCAGATCGAGATCGACTTCTGCGACATCGAGTTCGGCTTCTGCCAGGTCGAGAGCGGCCTGTGGTTGTTTTCCTTCACCAACCTGAGTTTTTGCCAGATCGCGACGCAGGGTCGCAGCTTTCACGTTTGCTTTGGCTCGTTCCAGCAGTTTGGTCGCCTTGGCAGATTCAATTCTCAGGACTTCTTCCTGGGCACTGACCTTCGCTCCTGTTTTGACGCGGACATTCTGCACAATGCCTTCGACCAGAGACCGCACATCCAGCTGACGAGTTGGCTTGAGACTGATCGGCACGCGGAACTGGTCCGGAGAAATCAAATGAATTGCATCCCTCTTAATCACAAGTTGTGTACCGGAAGGCAAATTCGGGTCGGCAGCAGGTTGAGCAGTGCAGGAGTTGACTGGCATCAACAGGCAGCTGGTCAAAGCAATTCCATAAATCAAAACAGGATAGGCGCATGAACGCATTTTTATTCTCCAGATGAATCTCAGTGAGCAATATTGAAGACTATTCAAGTCTTCAGATTAATTTAATGAGGTTGAGACAGAATGTGAACTCAAGGCGATCAAATGTTAAGGCTGGAGATGAAGATTCAATGAATAATCGAATTTCGCAGGAATCCAGTTTTCAGAGGATCTCTGCTTGGAGAGCGTGAGAGAGCCGTTCAAGCTCTGAAAAATCATTATAAAGATTGCTGGAAATTCGGATGTGCATGCGGCTGCTCCATTTGACGATTGGAACTTCAATCCTGTGTTTTTGTGCCAGTCGTTCCTGAAGAGGATGAGGTCGGCCCGTCCATTTAGCAGGAACCGGGACGCTCTCCGGCAGTGGAATAGTCACCATGGAACCGAACCAGTCCTGTTGCCGAGTCGAGTAAGGCTCTGTCCGAAATTGTTTGGAGAACAGGTCATAGGCCTGAGAGGCCATATGATTAGTTTCTTCACGAAAGCGTTCCAGGCCATAGTCTTCCAGGAAATCGATGGCGTTTGAAATTGCCAGAAAGCGGGATGGATCACTCGTTCCGACCCACAGAAATTCATTCTGCCAGCTTTTTTCTCGTCCATACATTGTGCCACCCCAGCTGGTATTGACCGTCGAGATGTTTTGCTGCCATTGGGGAGCAACGTACAGAAACCCCGTGCCAAAAGGAGCACACAGCCATTTGTGACAGCTCGCGGTGTAGAAATCGCAGTTGAGAGTTTGCAGGTTTAACGGCCGCATCGCAATGGCATGTGGGCCATCGATACAGACTGGTAATTTTTGTTCGCGGGCTCGCTGGCAAATCTTTTCGACCGGCAAGACCAGTGCTGTCGGAGAGGTGACATGGCTGACGACAAGCAGTCTGGTTTTAGGAGTGACACTGCGAAACACAGCCTCGACAATTTCATCGGCATCCTGGAATGGAATTGGTAGCGTGGCGATCACAACCCTTGCTCCCACAGAGGCGGATTTCTTTTGCCAGATCCGTTCAACGGCTCCGTATTCATGATTGGTGAGCAGAACTTCGTCCCCGGCCTGCAATGGGACCGAGTTCGCGACGATGTTCATGCCGAAGGTCGCATTTTCGACTGGGATCAGGCAGTTCGCAGGAGAGCCGATGAACTGCCCAAGTTTTTCCAGCATTTCATCGAGCAGCCGTTCCCGCCGCCGGACCAGGAATTCCATCGGATTGGATTCCAGTTGCGACATCCACTCCCGTTGAGCCTGTTGCACACAATTGGGTGACGGTCCAAACGAGCCGTGGTTCAGATAAGTAATTTCAGGATCCAGCGACCAGGATGATTTCATGGCGATTCGATGCGTCAGGAGAGAATAAATGATTTCTACCTGAGACATCTTACTGAATGAGCGGAAGTTCGACTATTATGGTCGAAACTCGACCGTTCCCTCATAAAAGTACTGAGAATCGCGACTGAAACCACTTTGTAACTGCAGACGATTGATGCGGAAGGAAGAGCGGACGGTCATGCCGGGATAAATTGATTTATACGGAGTACGATAAGCCGAGCGATAATAAGGTTCGGGAGTAACCGCAGCCACTTCCGGAGTGAGGGCATGGCTGTAGTAGGATCTTTGAAATGCCCAGTTTTCTGCAGTGGCAACCGAAGGTAAGGCGATCACGAAACAGATCGTCAATATGCTTTTACAAATTTCAGTAGTGAATTGATTGAGAAGTCTCATCACTGTTTGCCAATCTCTGGAATGCATCACCTGATGTTGCATGAATGAAACACAGGGCGATTAATGTTGCGATTTCTCACCAGAAAACCAGTAATTCTCGCAGGTTTTGAACTCTTTAGAGAGAGTCGCAATCCAGATGCCAGAGTGGCAAAAAAGCAAAACCGAATACAAGCTCATGAGAACGATTTTCGGCTGGGTGGCTAGGGTCGTAGGGTGCGTCCTGACCCACCGGAGTGGAGTGTCGATTTCGACTTATTTGTGATGATAGAGCCGGGATGGTTTCGTATATGGAGAGAAAATCTATGAGGAAGCCAAGACGGCAGCATGGTGCGTCAGGACGCACCCTACTATT
>DOCI01000246.1:25791-28043 GCA_003503535.1 Planctomycetaceae bacterium | reverse complement strand
AAGCTCGAAAGAGCACTACTATTGTTACACATTATTGGGCAAGCCAGCCGTGGCACACGTCAAACGACATTGAGCGCTACGGCAGCAGGCCAGTTGTTTCGTGGTAGCCGCACATGAGATTGAAATTCTGCACCGCGACTCCCGATGCACCTTTGATCAAATTATCGAGTACTGAAAAGACCTGTACGGTTCCTCGGGAGACGCGAACGGTCATGTCGCAGAAGTTTGTGTGGGCGACATCTTTCGTACGTGGTAGGGCCTCAATCACGCGGATGAAGGGCTTGTTCTCGTAAAACTTCCGCATGACTTCCAGCAGTTCTTTCTCCGAGGCATCGCTGCTGGCTCGGGCGTACATTGAGCATTGCAGGCCACGATCCATCGGGATGAGATGGGGTGTGAAAACAACTTCAACGTCCTTTTCGCTCACATCACTGAGAACCTGATCGATTTCCGGTGTATGACGATGATTGCCGACCGAATACGCCATCACACTTTCGTTACATTCGGGGAAAAGGGTAATCATTTTCGGAGAGCGACCAGCTCCAGAAACTCCACTTTTTCCATCGATGCAAATGCCGACAGGATCGATATGTCCGCCGCAGAGCAGAGGAGCCAATCCCAAAATCGAGGTACTGGTGTAGCAGCCGGGATTGGCGATCAGATCCTGACCGGGAATTTGATCGGCATACAGTTCCGGCAAGCCGTATACGATGGTGCCGAGACGAGTGGGATCGGTATGCACGTGACCGTACCACTGTTCGTAAACTTCGGGGTCGATGAGCCGATAATCGGCACTCAGGTCGATCACTTTCACATTCTCGGCCAGCAATTTGGGAATCGCTTCCATGCTGGCGGTATGTGGCAGGCAGGTGAATGCAACATCAGCAGCTTCGGCGATTTTCTGTGGATCGAGAAGCGTGCAGGCCAGATCGATGCGATTTCTCAGTGAGGGATGAATCTCACTCAGCTGGGGGGCATCTTCCTGGCGTGTCGTTGCGACCGTGATTTCGACATTTGGATGTCGTAATAAGATGCGAATGAGTTCCAGTGCGGTGTAACCGGTGGCACCAATGATGGCAACGCGTGTTTTTTTCGTTGAGGGAGGCATGAGTGGTCGAGGGTCCAGGGGCTTGTGTCCAGTGGGAAATCGAGTCTTTTTGAATATTGACTCTATTCCAGACACTCGAACCAATCAAGCCGTTCGCTGGAAATGCGTGAGAAATGGCGAGCTGAGCCATCCCTTCGGTTGAGATATTGCAACCACCCATTAAGGGAAGTGCTTACGACTTTTGTCGAGCACTTTCGACTTTACGGCACATCAAATCGTAGGTGCGTTTGGCTTCTTTGGCAGTCAGAAGAGCATCGCAGCGGGTTTCGAAGTTTGGCGAAATGTTCCAGCGAGACAGGACATCGAACATTGCTTCTGCGCGAGCGGTATCGAAGTTGAATTTCTTTTTCAGGCGATCTGCTTCCTCTGGAGGGAGATCGGAAAATTGTCCGATGAGCAGGAAATCCCCGTCATTGGAAAGTTTCAGATGCAGCGAACGAAGTTCGTTTGCAAGACTGGCATCGACATTCACTTTGACATCGACGGGCCCGCGAGCCAGTAATCGACTGACGACAGCAGATTCATCTTCGCAGGATCGAGCAGCCGTTTCGCAGGCAGCATAAACAATTGCTTCATCGACGAGATCAGCTTCGTAAACATCGGGGCTGATATGTTTCCACCAGGTTGTAGCCAGAAGATCCATCTGCACGTGCGGCGGAACCGCTCGCAGAAACGGAACTTCTGTCAAAAAACCGAATCCGGTTTCCTCGAGGGAATCGAATTGCAGAGTCCAGGAAACACGTTCCATTGTGTCAAGCATCGCCGTACGAAAGGCGATGTAACTGAGGAACGTCTGAGGCAATGTGTCTTTGGCTATAGTGATCATGTCGCTCATGTTCTCAGCCGGTGCAGGCGGTCGCAAGAGGGAACTTGAATTTATTTGCCAAATTCGATGTCGAGTTTTTGCAACACCTCGGAAGATTTGCCAGAACTCGCCAAACGAATAATATTGCCTGAATTACCACGCTTCTACAGCTGGAGAGCAATCGGTTGAATTTTAATTTGTTCTAGCAAATTGATTTGCATAGTGAATCTTAACCCGAAGCGTCAGCGAGGAGATAACGTTAATTGTAGATGGAACGCGGGCCCCTCGCTGACGCGTCGGGTTAAGATCGTACTGGAGGGTGGCTGGGGTCGTAGCGAA
>DOCI01000246.1:24724-25626 GCA_003503535.1 Planctomycetaceae bacterium | reverse complement strand
AGCGAAGCCCCCAGATCGTCGAAACTTCCTGGGGTTCACTACGTTCGACCCAAGCCACTCCAAATCGGAGTGAATCTCGATTTACTGACCTTCCTGAATCAACGTCACATCTCCATCAATCGCGACCAGCAGGGCACCGATTTTCTGATAGAGGCGTTCAGAAAAGCGATGATCATCGATGATTTCCGCGGCATGCTGGCGAACACTCATGTCGGAGAGTGACTCCGTATTTGAGCCATGTTCCTGAATCGTTCTGCTCAGATTTCTGGCTTTGGGAATGAAGCCATTATCGAGATGATCGACCAGTTCACGCATCAGACGATCGGCTTCGGTCAACTTTTCACGGAGGGTCATCTTTTCAATAGATTCGTTCATAGCCCGACTTCATCAATATCAATAGAGCGAGGTTAAAATCTAATCTTGAAGTGATGTCCTGAAAGCACCACCCCAACTCAGATACATTGATGATGCCGTTCGCAGGGCCGTTCTGTCAAATCTTTATCCGAGGATTTCTTTTTTTCGGGAAACGTAATCCCAGATCACAAAGCGATCCAGATCATCTCCGGCAGTGAAAATAACACGGCCTTGTGTGGTTTCTGCTAATTTATGCGCAAATTGGATGTCTTCCTCGGTTTGTGACCAACTCGGGACCAGGAAGATATTGATCGTGATCCCTTCCCGCTGACACATCATCGCTTCACGGAACGTGAATTCTTCTGTGCGTTCATGGGGTGGATATAAAAGATAAAGCCAGCTTTCTTCAAAGTGAGCGGTGGGTAGTCCATCGGTGATGACGATCACTTGACGATTCGGCGTATCCTGAGTCGCCAGATATCGCCGGGCCTGCTGGAGCCCATGTTGAATGTTGGTGAAGTGGGGTGGAATCATTGGCTCGCTGACAT
>DOCI01000246.1:22827-24651 GCA_003503535.1 Planctomycetaceae bacterium | reverse complement strand
CTGACATCAACCCGGCTCATATCGACTTTCAACTGCACAACGGGATCGCTGATCGTCACCGGCTTCGGCAGCAGATTGATGATCTCGCCCCGCGGCACCGGTTTCGCAAACGATGCCATTTCGACAAACTGCAGATAGTCGCCCGGATACTCGCTGCGAATGAGACCATCCAACGCCAGCGCCATCCGTTTCACATTCATGTATTGGCCGTTGTATCTCGTCGAACCGGAGACATCCATCACCACGACCGTCGCACACTTGGGTGAATTGCGAGTTTTATGAATCTCAATATCTTCATTACGAAACTTGAGCGGCTGATCGGTTCCCTGTCTGAGCATCGAGTTGATGATTGATTGCGACATATCCATTTGGGTAATCGAGTCGCCGAATTCGTAAGGCTTGGTCTGCTGCATTTCGACAGCTCCCTCGCCGACAATCGGACCCTGATGCCTTCCGCTGCGGGAAGCCTGCAGGTTTGAGAAAATTCGTGACAGCAATTTACCCTGAAAGATTTTGTAGGCTTCGGGAGTCAGTCGGAAGGTTCCGTTGCCATCGAGTTCCAGCCCCTGACGCTCGGCCATCTCTTTGAGATAGTCCTCTACCTGCTTCTGCATGTTTCGCAATTCGTCCATCTGACCGGACTCGGCAAACTCTTCGAGTGCTTCCATATCGATTACGCCAATGGTCGCGTTTTCCATCGCCTCCGCGATTTGCTCAAGCAGTTCATCGATTTTTTCGAGCTGTTCTTTAATTTCGAGTGCCTCAGGAACGGTCATCGATTCCCGACCGGTAAAGTCGTACTTGGAAGCGAGTTCATCGACCTGATATTTATCACCCATAGTCTGCATCACCTGCAACAAATGATGGGCGAACGGATTGTGCTCATCATCGTTGGCATACCAGAGACGTTCGAGTTCATAAATCTGTTCGTGAAAGATCGCTTTGCGATATCTTTCCGCCAGAGGCTTCGGCGGTTTTTGCTCGCGACCTTTAGCAACAAGCAGTTTGGCGGCTCGATCCTGAACAGTGTCTGTTTCATAAGTCGCCAGAATTTTGCGTTTGCGTTCTTCGAGCATCGCCTGAATGGTTTCCAGGCTGGGGCCAAATCCCTGGATTTGACTCGGATCAATTTTGACAGCTTTGGCCAGTTCTTCCGGCGTCAGTTTTCGATGATTGCCGAACATCAGCGAATGTTCGAAGGCGGAAGAAACAAGATCAGGAGGCGGCTGGGTCGGACTGGGGAGATTGACGGGATCGTATTTCTGATAAGTGTGAACGATGCCACCATGTTTTGCTGAAGCCATATCAGTTATTTCTCGTTGAAGGAATCGTATTGTCATCGTCTGCCGGATGCCGGGTGGCTGGGGTCGTAGCGCAGCGTAGCCCCCAGAACATCGATCCCTCTGGGGGCTCACTTCGTTCGACCCCAGCCACCCTTCACAACTTTTCAAATCAATCGACAGACTTCAATGCGTTTCGAAGTTTGTCTATTATAGGACAAAACGTCACACGTCCACATGGGGAAAAGAAATCATGTTTCGAAAACTTATTTGCGTAAAATTTATGCTTGTACTGACAGTCTTCTCAATAAGTGGAACTTTGATCGCTGAAGATCGAGCCACTGGTTGGACTGCTGATTCGGAAATGGTCAAGAAATTTGAGAGCCGTTCGAGTTCGAATAATGGCGGACGAGATTTTATCTATAGCGAAGATAAAGTCCCCGAGTATTCTCTCCCCGATATTTTGTCAACGAACTCAGGAGAGAAGGTTACGACCGTCAAACAATGGGAATCGACCCGCCGCCCGGAAATTCTGGAACTGTTC
>DOCI01000246.1:22051-22738 GCA_003503535.1 Planctomycetaceae bacterium | reverse complement strand
GCCCGGAAATTCTGGAACTGTTCCGCAGTCACGTATACGGACGAAACCCTGTCGGACGTCCTGAGCAGATGTCCTTTGATGTCTACGATGTCGATCCCCTGGCAATGGATGGCAAGGCAACCCGCAAGCAGGTGAAAATTACGTTCGAGAATAACGGCAAATCGCTCTCGGTGAATGTCGTGATCTTCATTCCGAATGATGCTGAACACCCGGTCCCTGCGTATTTATTGATTTGCAATCGGGATAAAACAAATATCGATCCGACACGTGAGAATAAAATCGAATACTGGCCTGCTGAAGAAATTGTAGCCCGTGGATATGCTGCAGTAGCATTTCACAATGCCGATATTGATCCTGATGATTACGACAAATTTCAAAATGGAATTCACGCTTTGTTCGATGAGGGAGAACGTCATGACGATGCCTGGGCGACTCTGGCAGCCTGGGCGTGGGGAGCGAGTCGTGTACTCGATTATCTGGAAACCGATCGCATGATTGACGCCAAGCATGTCGCCGTCGTTGGACACTCTCGTGGTGGTAAAACATCGCTGTGGGCCGGTGCCAGCGATGAGCGTTTCGCGATGGTTGTTTCCAACAACTCCGGCTGCGGGGGAGCGGCTCTGTCCCGGCGTCAATATGGAGAAACCGTCGGCCGCATCAATCGCGCCTTCCCGCACTGGTTCTGTG
>DOCI01000246.1:11646-21952 GCA_003503535.1 Planctomycetaceae bacterium | reverse complement strand
CGCCTTCCCGCACTGGTTCTGTGAAAAGTTTTCAGAATACAACGAAAATGAATCCGAAATCCCAGTCGATCAACACATGCTGCTCGCGCTGGCTGCTCCCCGATTGCTGTATGTAACCAGTGCCAATGAAGACTTATGGGCTGATCCCCACGGCGAATTTCTCTCCTGCAAAGCAGCCTCAGCCGTTTACGAACTCTACGGAAAAACCGGCCTCGGAACCAATCAAATGCCAGCTCTGAACGAACCCGTCCAGCAGGGCAACATCGGCTACCATGTTCGCACCGGCGGACATGGATTGACACTGTATGACTGGACTCAGTTCATGAACTTTACTGATAAACATTGGAAGAGGTGAGTGAAAATCAGGCGAGCCGAGCCAGTGATGGCTCGGGTGGGTTCAATAAAATTTCGACATGAGTATGAGAACCACGCACAGTGATCATGGAAATACCCGTGCCATGACTGGCACGGCTCGCCTTTCATAAATCACTCAATCTCGTAAGTGACTTGCCCGTGGTATTGCGCCCGACTAATTCGATCGGTCGCGTGCAAGCCGGCGAGGACGAATTCGACACACGAGGCACGCACGGCGTCATCCTGTGCGGCGTTAAGTTCGAAAGCTTTTTGCCAGATGGGCGGAACATGTTGCAGGCGTTCTGCGTAGTGATTGGAGGGGAGCAGGTCGCCGACTTCAATTTTCACGCCGCGAGCGAAAATCTGTGAGATTTCTTCGAGCCCATGCTCTTCGACATACTCCTGAAAGACAATGCGAATCGCTTCGGCAATGATCGCCTCTAATACCTGCGATTCCCGCATTTGATGGCTGCCCATCAAATCGAGTTCCAGTTTGCCGAGTGAGGAGGCGGTCAGATGGCCGAGATCGCTGATACGGGGCACTGCAGGCTGCTCCTTCAACAAAACGGCCCGGCGACGGGCACTGGCAATCATAGTTCGATAGTTCGCGTTTGAAAATCGGGCTGAGACGCCGGAGTCCTGATCGATGTACTTCGATTTTCGAGCCTGGACAGTAATCTGCTCGATGATTTCCCGCATGAAATATGGTACGACGACTGGGTAGTTTTCATCATCGTGAATCCCGGCTTCCTGCTGGGTGATCTGAATTCCCAAATCTCGATCACGAGGATAATGCGTTTGAATGAGCGAGCCGATGCGGTCTTTTAATTGCGGAATCACTTTGCCGCTGCGGTTATATGTGGCGGGGTTGGCGGAGAAGAGGATCAGAATATCGAGATCAAATTTGATCGGATAGCCTCGGATTTGCACATCGCGTTCTTCGAGAATATTGAACAGTCCAACCTGGACCAGTTCATCGAGTTCAGGCAATTCGTTCATGGCAAAAATGCCGCGGTGCATGCGGGGAATCAGGCCGAAGTGCAGGGCGTTTTCGGTCGACATGCTCACGCCGCCGATCAGTTTTGAGGGATCGATTTCACCAATCACATCGGCAAATTTAGTTCCCGGTGAAAGTCGTTCGGCGTAACGTTCTTCACGAGGCCACCAGGCGATTTTGACATCCTGAGGTTGTATTTCAGAGACATATTTTTTTCCCGCAGCTGTGATCGGATGATAGGGATCGTCGTGAACGGGAATGTCGGGATGATCGAGATAGGGAATTTCAGGATCGAGAAATCGAACCAGTGATCGCATGATTCGACTCTTGGCCTGACCCTTTTCACCCAGAAAGAGCATGTCATGCTCGGCCAGTAAAGCGATGCTGATTTCCGGAATAACGGTATCTTCGTAACCGATAATTCCAGGAAACAATTCTTCCCCACTTGCGAGGGCTTTCAAGAAGTTCTGGCGAATCTCTTCTTTGACCGTTCGAGATTTCCAACCACTTTCCTGAAGTTCCTGCAAGTTTGTGGGTTGTTGTGACATCCGTTTTGACTTTCCGTTTTATTGTAATTGAGCGTGGCCCAAATTTCGTTAAATTCAGCGATCAACTTACTGATTGTAAGTCAGGTACTGCCTGACGAAATCCACTGTAAAGTTCTGGGTGGCTGGGGTCGAAGCGAAGCGGAGCCCCCAGATCCACTAAACGTCTGGAAGATTACTTTCAGTTCGACCCCAGCCACCCAGAATAACAAAGTCTTCCTCTATTATTGCGGCTCTATCGTCATCGCCAAGTCGGATCGGAAGAATTGAGGGTTTCCCAGTTCGATTTGACGGCAGCAGTCTTTATCGATATGTCCAGAAAATCAGCCGATTCCAGAGATTCCACGAAACAGCTTACCTGTTTGAAAGTTTAATCAATTGGTGAAGTGGCTTCAGGCGTGGAAAATCTGTCAGGGGAATACAGAAATGATCAGGATGGCTAAAAACTTTTGCACAGTGATGTCGGTTGGGGTGTTATTAACAATCACTGTATCTATATGTCACGCCGGCGACTGGCCTCGTTTTCGTGGACCGAATGGTTCGGGGATTGCAGCCGATGATGCGAAAACCCCAAACGAATGGAGCCCGACAAAGAATCTGAAATGGAAAGTTGAGTTGCCTGGATCCGGGGTTTCCTGTCCGATTGTGGTGGGGGATCGTGTGTTTGTGACAAGCTATTCCGGATATGGACTGAATCGTTCGGAACCGGGAGATCCACAAAATTTGAAGCGGCATCTGCTCTGCTTTGATCGAAAAAATGGAAAACAACTGTGGGAAAAGACAGTTCCCGCAGTGCTGCCGGAAGATCTTTACACGGGGATGGGAGTCCCCGTACACGGTTATGCTTCGCATACGCCTGTTTCTGATGGGAAAAACGTTTATGTCTTCTTTGGCAAGAGCGGGGCTTTGGCATTCGATCTGCAAGGAAATCAGCTGTGGCAGACTGGAGTTGGAACCAATTCTGATCCGAAGCGCTGGGGCTCGGCTTCGAGTCCGATACTCGTGGATGACACGCTGGTTGTGACGGCAGGACCGGAAGGACGAGCGGTTGTTGGTCTGGATAAGAAAACCGGCAAAGAACTCTGGAAAGCCGAGTCGTCCGGACTGGGCGATGTGTGGGGGACGCCGATTATTACGCCCGGCGAGGATGACCGAACCGATATTGTGATTGGGGCTCCGTATGAAATCTGGGGTATCAATGCCGCGACTGGAAAACTCTGCTGGTTCTGCGAAGCGATTCCCAGTGATTCTTTCAGTTCGAGTGTGGTCTTTGCCGAAGGTTCGATTTTTGGAATAACTGGCCGGAGTGGAGGTTCGATTGCGGTGAAGGCTGGTGGTTCGGGCGATGTCTCTGCCACCAATGTGGTCTGGTCGGGACGGGATCGCAATCGTTATTGCACGCCGGTTGTTTATGAAGGACGCCTATATTATATGTCTTCCGGAATTGTGACCTGCCTGAATGCGACAACAGGTGAGGAGATTTTCAAGTCACGTCTCGGCGGTGGAGATGTGGAAGAAGAATCTTCCTTCGGCTTTGGAGGAGGTCGTGGACGCGGAGCAGATTATTCTTCACCCGTTCTGGCGGATGGGAAAATTTATTATGTGGCTGCGAGCGGTCTTACCTATGTGATGAAAGCGAGCAACTCCTATGAACCTCTGACAGTTAATGGCGTGACCGAAGACGATGAAACATTCAACGCGACTCCGGCCATCAGCAATGGCGATCTCTTTCTGCGTTCCGATAAACATCTTTACTGCGTTGGCGAGTAATTGACACGCGAATGAATTCAATTCCTGTCATGGACCTAGTAAACTAAGTGAACACTTATGTTGAACTTTGCAGGACAGGAAATTTTATGATCTCGATGAAACTGAATTTATGCAGGCTGGCAATTTTCTCGCTCGTTGTTGGCTTTGTATTCACCAGTTTGAATACAACTCTTCAGGCCGCTCCTGAATATGCGGCTGTCAAACCGAAGCTGATTCAACCTCGCGATGGCTTGGGCAACGTGCTTGCCAAATTGAAGGATGGGCAGCCGGTCAAGATTGCTTATCTGGGAGGCTCGATCACTGCTGCCAATGGCTGGCGCGTGAAAACCCGGGAATGGTTTGCTAATGAATTTCCTGATGCCGAGGTCGAAGAAATTCATGCGGCTATTGGCGGAACGGGGAGTGATCTGGGCGTGTTTCGACTGCAGCGGGATGCCCTGCAATACAAGCCCGATCTGCTGTTTGTCGAGTTCGCAGTCAACGATGGTGGAGCCTCTCCGCAACGGATCTGGCAAGCAATGGAAGGGATTGTCCGACAAACCTGGGCTCAGAATTCCCGCATCGATATCTGCTTTGTCTATACATTCCGAACCGGTTTTGAAGAACCACTCCGAAAAGGAGAATGTCCGCAGTCAATTTCGGCAATGGAAATGCTGGCAGATCATTATGGAATTCCTTCAATCAACTTCGCCATGAAAATTGTCGAGCTGGAACAAGCCGGGAAGCTGATTTTCAAAAGTGATCAGCCAACGAAGGAAGGCGTCGTACGTTTCTCATCCGATGGCGTGCATCCTTTGGATGAAGGGCATGAAATTTATTCGGAGATTGTTGCCGATGCGGTTTCGCAAATGGAAAACACATCCAAGCCGCAAGATCATCAACCCAAGTTGAGTAAGACTTTTGTGGAGAATCACTGGCAGGCTGCGAAAATGGTTCCGATTGAGCAGAGCATGCTCTCACCGGAATGGAAGCAGTTACCGGATGATGCCCAACTCGCCAGAAGTTTTGGAAAACGAATGGGGACACTTTGGGAAACAAAAACTCCCGGCAGCACATTAACCTTCAAATTTCGAGGCTCGACCGCCAAGCTTTACGACCTCCTCGGCCCCGATGGTGGGCAGGTCTGGATTACTGTCGATGGAAATCAACGCGACAAACCTGTTGCACGATTCGATAGTTACTGCACTTATCATCGCATCGCCACGCTTTCAGTTGCGAGTGGTTTGGACGCAGATGAAGTGCATACCGTTTCTATCAAAGTAGATGAAGAACAACCCGACCGACAGCCGGTTGCATTTCGACTGAAGGATCCGGAAGTCGAATTGAAATCGCCGAAATTTCAGGGAACAAATATTCGCGTCGGACAGATTCTGATTTTGGGAGATCTCGTCGAATAATTTCGTTGCCGTAGGTCAGGCTGTGCCATGACATGGTTCACTTCATTCCCTGCCGTTGAGGTTCGCATACTGCGAATTGACAGGCAGGATGCCTGTCCTACTGGAGCAATAAAAAACGGGTGGCAGGCGATCCTCATCGAGGTTGCCAGGCCACCCGTGATTTATTGATCAGCAAATTAACCCGGATACTCAGCCACATAAACGGCTTTGACCTGGGTGTAATCCAGGAAAGTCTCTTCGCAATTCACGCCTGCTCCCGGGCCGCCGGAAATTCCCTGGCCGCCGTAAGGGAGGCCATAGGCGATGGAGTTGTGACAGTTCACCTGACAGGTTCCATCGCGGAATTGCTTAGCAAGGGCGACTCCCTTTTCGATGTCTTTCGTCCAGACACTGGCTCCCAGGCCGTAAGGCGAACTGTTCGCCAGTTGCAATGCTTCCTCAGCTGAGGAAACAGGACAAATGGTGGCGAACGTGTGAAAAACTTCCTGCGGATTGCAATCGACTCCGGGAACAGTTTTGTACAGAGCAGGTTTGATATAGTTCCCCTGTCTGCCGCTCACTTCTGCGATACCGCCGGGAAGAATCGCCTGACCACCACGCCATGCTGCTTCCTGCTGGGCTTGCAGAATACGTCGTTTCTGAGTGGTATTCACCACGGCTCCCAGCTGAGTCCCGGCATCGGCCTGATAACCGATTTTGAGGTTTTCCATGAACTCGCGCTGTGCATCGATAAAGTCGTCTGCGATTTTGCTATCAACGAAGACACGATGAATTGTGCAGCAGGTTTGGCCGAAGTGCTGATTGGTGTACTTGCCGACCATGCGGGCGACGACTTCGGGATCGGCATCGCCCAGCACGATAGCGGAACCGTTGCCGCCCATTTCGCGTTTCATGCGGGTGCCGTGACGATCGCAGGTTCGCAGAATCGCCTGACCGACTCCGGGTGAACCGGTGAAGGAGATGTATCTTACACCCGGATTTTCCGCGATACATTGGCCAGTAATCTCACCACGACCGGGCAGCACGTTAATCACGCCGGGCGGGAAGCCGGCTTCTTCTGCCAGTTTCCCGATGTAGAGTGCAGAGAGCGGAGTGTCTTCAGCCGGTTTGATCAAGATTGTGTTTCCGGAAAGCAGAGCCGGGAACATGAACCAGGAGGTGAGAACGATCGGATAATTCCAGGGAATGATTCCCGCGACAACTCCCCACGGTTCGCGATAAGTGAAACCTTTCACACCGGGTGAGACCTGCATTGCCGGACTATCACCCATCGGAATTTTGCGGGCGACATCGACAAAATATTCCGCACAGGCACGAATCTGACCGAAATCTCCCTCGGCTAACTCAGAGACTTTTCCGCCATCGAGAATTTCGCAGGCAAGCAGCACATCGCGATCCCGCTCGCAAAGCTCGACCAGTTTATTGACCAGTTCAATCCGTTCTTCGACATCGACACTTTTCCAACCCTGAACGCCATCGCCATGGAAAGCTTTTGTCGCAGCATCGACGGCCATCGAAACTTCGGCTTCTCCCATTTCACAAATGCGGGCGAGCACTTCCTGAGAGCCGGGATCGGTCGATTCGAAGGTCGCATTCATGGAACCGGGAACCGATTCGCCGCCAATGATCCCCCCAAGCGGCTTTCCGCCATTCTGACAAAACTGCGTAAACTTTTGCGGCGGAGTAAACGCGGCTGCGGTATAGGCTTGAATGTCTTTTGTCGCGGTCGCCATGTCGATTATCCTTGCGCTTGGGAATAAGGGAATTCATCCAGAATCAGGATGAACAGAGTCGAAGTAATTTGATCGATCAAACTTAGTTGATGTTATGTCATTATTACAGATTTGCAACATGATTTTGTACTCACAGAAGTCATTGTCAGTATGCAAACTTCAACAATCAGCATGACAAATGCATGGAAACTTATGTGATCGAATGCTACCATCGGGTGAGAAATAAATCCGCCCTGCGACTTTCATGGTTCCATCTTTACTCATTGAGTTTGGTGGAATTTCGATTTCAGGAGAATTTGTATTGAGAAACCGAATTGTCCAAAATCTAGGCTGGATTTCTCTTTGCTTTGGGATTCTCTCGTCATTCCCTATTTGTGAATATGCTGCCGCTTCACAGAAAATCGATTTCGAAAAGCGGATCGCTCCTCTTTTCGTTTCTCATTGTCTGGAATGTCACAATGCTGTCGAGCCTGAGGGAGGTTTGTCTCTCACTGAAGCTAAGCTGGCCTTCACCGGTGGAGAGAGTGGCAAAGCGATTCTTGCTGGAGATTCTGAAGGCAGTTTATTGTGGGAACGCGTTCAGGCCGATGAAATGCCGCCGAAGTATCCTCTCAGCGAAGAAGAAAAACAATTACTGAAAAACTGGATTGAACAGGGAGCCGAGTGGCCCGCGGGAGTGCTTGATCCTTTTGCTAAAACAACGAAAACCCGAGCAGGGCGCGACTTCTGGTCGTTGCAACCGTTGCGAAAAGTGTCTCTGCCCGAAGTGAATCAACCGAAGTGGAGCAGGAATGCAATTGATTCGTTTGTCGTGAAGAGACTGGAGCATTCGGGTTTAACACCCTCTCCTGAAGCTAACGCACGAACTCTGATTCGTCGACTCTATTTCGATTTAATCGGCTTACCGCCGACTCCCGAGCAAGTAGCGGCTTTTATTGCAGATCCTTCTGAGGAAGCGTATCAGCAAATCGTCACGAAATTATTAGAGTCCTCTCACTATGGCGAACGCTGGGGTCGGCACTGGCTGGATGTCGTCCGCTTTGGAGAAAGCGATGGATTTGAGAGAAATTTTCAGCGGGAAAATGCCTGGCATTATCGTGACTGGGTGATTGACTCTCTGAATGCAGATATGCCTTACTATGAATTTGTCAGAAGACAACTGATTGGCGATTTGGAACAGAGGGGTATCGAAGGAGCCGCTTCGACGGGTTTCTGGGTTGCGGGTGTGCATAACACCGTAGTGGGTGGCAGCGAACGCATGAAGTTACTCGCGCGGCACGATGAAATTGAAGAAGTTCTGGCGACTGTCGGGCAGACTTTTCTGGGACTTACGATCAACTGTGCCCGCTGTCACGACCACAAATTCGATCCCGTTACTCAGAAAGAGTACTATCAGTTTGCCTCGGCTATTTCCGGGCTCGGTTATGGCGAACGTATTGAATCGATTCCAGACGAACGAAAAATACTGGCGGAGATTGAGCGGAAACTGTCGGCTGTGAAGTTAGAATTATCACAAATTGACGAGATGGCACGTCTTGAAATCCTCAAGGAACGTGAAACGAATAACGATTCTATTCCAGAAACGCCAGCTCCCTATGCTCGTTGGGAGTTTGACGGAAACTTACTGGACTCCGTTGGCTCTCTCGATGGCGAGGCTGTTGGGCAAGTTCAACTCGAAGAGGGAGCACTGGTTCTGGATGGAAGCAGTTTTGTGAAAACGGAGTCGATGTCTCAGAGCATTTCTGAGAAAACTCTGGAAGTCTGGGTTCAACTTGCCAGTCTCGATCAACGTGGCGGAGGAGCAATCTCGATTGAAAAGCGGGATGGCAGTTTTTTCGATGCAATCGTCTATGGCGAACAGCAACCGGGCCATTGGCTAGCGGGCAGCAATAATTTTGCTCGCACGGAATCATTCAGGGGAACTCAGGAAACCGAGGCCGTCAATAGGATAGTGCATGTCGCCATTGTGTATCAGGAAGATGGCACAATCATCGGATATCGCGATGGCTTGCCTTATGGGCAGCCTGTCAAAAAATCGCCTCTTCAGAAGTACGCTGCTGAGGAGACAGAAATTCTCTTCGGTCTAAGACACAATCCACCAGGCGGAAATCGCTTTATGAAAGGCAAGATTCATCGAGCCGCTTTTTATGATCGTGCATTAACAGCCGTAGAGATTGCTGCCTCCGCGGGCAGGGCTACTGATTATGTCTCAGAGACGCAAATTGTTGGCTGGCTGAATGAAGTTCAACGCCGACGTCGTATCCAACTAAAAACTAAAATCGCGGAATTGACTCGTGAGCGAGAGCAGCAGTTAACAGTCACTAATCAGAAAATGTATACGTTGACTCCCCGCAAGGGAGAAGTCACAAAGGTCTACCTGCGTGGAGACCCTGCCAATGAGGGGGAGGTCGTTTCACCAGCCGCGACGGAAGCAATTCCTGGATTGTCGGGTTCGTTTGACCTACCGCCCGATGCACCGGAAGCGGAGCGACGTCGGAAATTAGCCGAGTGGATAACTGGTTCAGCGAATCCCTTATTCGCTCGGGTGATTGTCAATCGAATCTGGCACTATCACTTGGGAACGGGCATTGTCGATACTCCGAATGACTTAGGATTCAACGGAGGCCGCCCATCCCATCCGGAACTGCTGGAATATCTGGCAGCGCAGTTTCAGCAGAATGGATATCGTCTCAAGTGGTTACATCGATTGATTGTGACCTCGAGCACATATCGTCAGGCGACTTACGGAAAGAGTCTGACAGAATGGGAACAGGCAAAAAAGATTGATTCCGGTAATCGATTGTTGTGGCGTGGCAATTCTCGACGATTGGAAGCGGAAATTCTGCGGGATGCGATTTTGTCTGTCTCTGGAAAGTTGTCTGCAGAGCAGGGGGGACCGAGCTTTAAGGATGTTTCCGTCACATTGAATAGTGGGACAACTTATTACGAACCGATTGATGTTGATGGTCCTGAATTCTGGCGACGAACGGTCTATCGTTTCAATCCCCGCGGCGGGCGAAGTGCACTGCTCGATACGTTCGATTGCCCCGATCCTTCTGCGACTGCTCCCCGCCGCACAGTGACAACGACTCCGTTGCAATCGTTGAGTCTGATGAACAATGGGTTTGTATTGAGGATGGCCGACTATTTCGCGGAGCGTGTTAAAAGTGAAGCCGGCGAAAACGTAGACGCTCAAGTCGAAAATGCCTGGCAGTTGGCGGTTTCCAGAGAGCCGAATTCCAGGGAACTCGAATTGTCAAAGCAATTGGTGAATAACCATGGGCTGTCCGCTTTGTGTCGTGGTTTGTTCAATCTCAATGAATTTGTGAGGATTGACTGAAAGATGAATAATTTTAACCTGCAGACGCGTCGAGAGTTTTTTAACTGGGGCATGAATGGTCTCGGTGCGACTGCGATGGCAACGCTTCTCAGTCGAGAATCGACCTTGGCTGCTTCTAAGGACAGTAAGTTACAACCGAAAGCCAAGCGAGCGATTCATATTTGCCTTGT
>DOCI01000246.1:8622-11527 GCA_003503535.1 Planctomycetaceae bacterium | reverse complement strand
GAGCGATTCATATTTGCCTTGTTGGCGGGATGAGCCATGTCGATTCGTTCGACTACAAACCGGAACTCAAAAAGTTTCACGGCAAGTCTCTGCAAACCGATGAGCAACCCGATCTCTTCTTCGGTAAAATGGGACTGCTGCGTCAACAGGACTGGGAATTTAAACCCCGCGGACAATCGGGTTTGATGATTTCCGACATGTTCCCTCACATCGCAGAACTTGCCGATGATCTGACGATTCTGCGATCAATGGAATCGAAATCGGCCAATCACACACCTGCTCTGTTTCTGGCTAACAGTGGATTTGAATTCAATGGATTTCCTTCGATGGGCAGCTGGATTTCCTACGGCATGGGACTCGAAAATGAATCGCTGCCCGCCTATGTTGTGCTCAATGATGAACGTGGTGCACCGAATACGGGAGCTTCGACCTGGAGCAGTTCTTTTCTGCCCTCCAATCATCAGGGCGTTGTTTTTCGGGGAGGATCACAACCGGTCCGCGATCTGTTCCCGGCTCGCAAGATCGATTCACAAAGCGATGTAGCGACCCGTGAATTTATCCAGGCCATCAACGAGCAACATGTGAATCAAATCGGAATCGAGTCGGCTTTGAATGCTCGTCTGAAAAGCTATGAACTGGCTGCCCGAATGCAGACCTCTATACCCGAAGTCAGCAGTTTTGCAGAGGAAACGGAACAGACGCAATCGGAATACGGAATCAATGAGACCCAAACAGCAGACATGGGCAGACGCTGTTTGCTGGGGCGACGGTTACTTGAACAGGGCGTGAGATTCGTCCAGCTTTTTTCAGGTGGACCCGTGGCGGGAAGTCCGCGCGCCAGTTGGGATGCTCACGAGAATGTTAAAGAGAATCATACGATCGAAGCAGGCCGGATCGACAAACCCGTAGCCGCATTATTGAAAGATTTGAAACAGCGCGGCCTGCTCGATGAAACTCTCGTATTGTTCACGACGGAATTTGGACGGACACCCTTTGCTCAGTCCGATGCCGACAAAGTCGGTCTTGGACGCGATCACAACCGCTACGGCTTCAGTAGCTGGATGGCAGGTGCAGGACTGAAGCCGGGCTTCGCTTTTGGCAATACCGATGAAGTCGGCTGGAAAGCGGTCGAACGTCCGATTCCCTGGCACGATTTTCACGCCACCATCTTACACCTGTTCGGCATCGATCACGAACAACTCACCTTCTACCACAACGGCATCCAACGCCGCCTGACCAATGTCCACGGTGATGTCGTTCACGAAGTCCTTGCCTGACATCCAGAGACATTATGATTTCTGTGACAATTAATGGAGATGTTTGTCGAAGAAACTTTTGATTGCTTCTTGAATCTCGGGGGCCTGAAATTCTTTTCCGCCATGTCCTGCTTCGGGAACAATGATCAGTGTTGAGGAAACGCCTGCCTCCTGCAACTTGTCGTGCAACTTCTGACTTTGAATCAAGGGCACATTAAAATCTTTGTCGCCGTGCATAATTAAAAATGGAGAATCCTCGGCACTGACCTGATAATAAGCACTGGCTTGCTTCGCAAGTTCGGGATGTTCGATGACTGTTTTGCCAAGAAGTTTCGCTCCATTGGAATTCGCAACATCTTCAAGCGTCCTCCCGTTTTCTGGAAGGTTGGGGGGCATGGTGAGCAAATCGGTTGGTCCGAACCAGTCGCAAACCGCTTGAACTCTGCTCGATGTTTTTTCATTTTTCGGGGCATCAAGTGTGCCCATCAGAGCGACCAGATGACCGCCAGCCGAACTTCCCCAGGCTGCAATGTGGTCGCCATCCAGTTGAAAACCTGCTGCATTTTCTCGAACCCATCGCACTGCGGCTCGACAATCCTCAATTTGTGCAGGCCACTGGGCCTGGTCTGTCAGGCGATAATTAATACTTACAACGGCATAGCCCTGTTCAACAAGCCAGGTTGCAGGGCAGCGATTTTTACTTCCATTTTTCCAGCCCCCACCGTGAACCCAAACGATCACAGGGACAACTCCAGTAGACTCCGCAGGTCGATACAGATCCAGCAAAAGAGCCTGCTCTCCTGCTCGGCTGTATTCGAGATCTTTATAAATCACGGTATCAGCGGAGTTTTGTTGTTGCTTTGAGTTCTTTACTTTCAGGCCCGCTCCTGCTTTAGCCCGCTCGATCGTGAAGTCCACGAGATTTTGACAATGAAAAAATCCTGTCCAGAAATTATGTCCCTGGCTATGGGGCACCATCAGTTGACATAATATTGATTTGTCAGCTTGTTTGTATTGAGTTTGAAGTGTCTCAGAGTTTTCATGGAGAGGAACAACAGTATCTTCATTTCCATGGATAATACAGACTGGAATACCGGCCTCTGCCAGTGCAGAGGTTTTAGCAATCGGATTGAATAGATCCAGCTGCTTTTCCAGTTCTTCAGCAGTCATCTCAAAGGCAGGAGCGGCTCGCTTAAGGCCTGGGTAAGTACTTAAGTCAAATACAGGATAGATCCCTGCCAATCCAGATACTTTATCCGTATTCTTCACGGCCCAACTACTGACCCACAAGCCCCCTCGACTGCGACCCAGCAAACAAGGTTTCGGAGCAAATCCACGATTCCCAAAGAGTTCTTCATACAAGGCGGTAAATGCCTGCTGTGATCGGGGGCTACCATATGCCTCCCCGATATCAATCCCGGCGACCGCGACACCAGCCTCCAGAAATTGCTCGTGCATCCATTTTTCATGCTGATCAGGATAAGCCGGCAATGTGGGAGCATAGAATACCCAAGGTTGAGGAACTTTTCGCTTCCCGCTGGCTGGCCACATGATAAACGCGGGATGGTCATCGACCAGAAACGATTCTCCAGGAAGAATCAGCTTTTTAACACCCTCGTCCGCTGGAGCAATCGCATCAAAGCAGATCA
>DOCI01000246.1:6501-8501 GCA_003503535.1 Planctomycetaceae bacterium | reverse complement strand
AGCAATCGCATCAAAGCAGATCAGTATCAGCAAACAGACAATCAGGAATCGGCGGAAAATCCACTTGTTCATCGACTTTACTTTCTATTGAAAACCCTTCGGAAGAAATGAAACACCGAAGAACAAATCAAAGTATATCGATTCAAATGCCAGTCGTCAGTGCAGGGCAACAAATCGGCTGTTTCAACCGATTGCTACGACCGAGTCACGACTTAATTTGTGAATCTCCGTTAACAAATTGGCGGATCTCAAACCGAAATCTAAGCAGTAAGGCAACTCGATATCACTGTGCGCACTTATTAGTCAGTACTACGTCTGACAATGCCTGATCTCCATAGGACAACTCATATTTGTGGACAGAATGATACGAATTATGTCAGCGACTTCTTGGGTGGCACGTCCCAAAACGAAGAGATGGGCGTGGGAATGGCGCTCGGCCACGCCCATTGCTTTGCTCATGTTGTGCCACCCGATCATTATTCATTTTCTGTTCAATCGTTAGCCAACTGTCCAATAATCGCGCACGGTACATTCAGTTCGTAACGTTGTATCGAATCATTCAGACGAGACAGCAAGCCCTGAGCGTTAAGGGATGTCCGACGACGAAGTTCCAAGCTAATCCTGTGTCAGCTTTTCGAGTACGTTACGGGTGATTTGTTCCACGAGCGGCGTTTTACCTGTCAGCCCGTGAGCCCAATCGGTTGAGCCCGTCGTGATGACCGTTCCACCATTCGTGTAGATACCGAGGGTGGCGGAGCCTTCGCGGTCTTTGGGGAATTCGGGATACCACCAGCTGTCATCCGGATGCCACTTAGCAGGACAGGTTCCCAGGATTTCAAACGTTTTTGGCGTCCCATCTTTGTGAGTCGGATAGGGAAGTCCTTCCCGCCATACCATTTCGCAGCCATCACATTCATAGCCGACGATTGTTGCCTCCCCACCGAATCGGTCGCCCTGTTTGAGCTTGGTATCCTTAAACAACCAATGGTCCGGGCGATGTACTTCGTAACTGCCTGGGCCATCCATGTACTGACCATGACTGAGATGGTATCCGCCAAACAGAAAGCAGACGCCAGTCAGTTCATTTTCCGGGCGACCAATCAAATCGTGACTCCACAAGGTACTGAGCAATTTGTGGTCGCCTTTGCGGAACAGTGGATCGATGTTGTACCACTGTTTGTAACAGGTCAGCGCCCGGCCATTATCTTCACTGCGGACTTGCCAGCAACAGGTGTTGCCACTGAAAAAAGCGACATTGGCTCCCTTGGCGATGAACGCTTCGAGATGATCCCGCATCTTGGCCGACCAGTATTCATCGTGACCGACACTGAGTACGAGGCGATAGTTGCTGAGTATTTCGGGATGAAATTCGAGATCCGAATTGACCGCGTAATCGATTGCGAACCCATTCTGCTCGGCCCAGGTTACAAACGGAAGTTCCCATTTATAGAACTGTGACGAGAGAGGCCGATCAAATGAAACCCGATGCCCCTGCACGCCATCCCGATCATGATATGAGTAGAGGGAATGCCCGCCCCAGTTGGTGTAAGCGTTGTAGGTGTTGGTTGAGAGCTGGAGAAGAATTTTCGACTGTTGGCCCGGAGTCGCCGACCGGACAACAAAAAACAGACTACTGCTGGCTTCCCGGCGATTGCGTTGCACGAATTGGCCGCCACCGTCGCGAACTGTCATTTTGACTTCGTAATATCCGGTAGGCCAATCTTCGGGGATCGCTAATTGAAATGTATCCGGCCAGCCACAACCATGTGACGATGCTCGATCTGGAATCGGATGATTGCCGACAGGAATCTGACCTTTCTGAAACATCTGAGTCCGCTTCGCACCCACTCGTTCGATTGTCATCTCCATCTGGCTGGCTGAGGAACTGCAGTGAAAATGAACAGTCTCACCCGGGGTGTAGCTCAGTTCGTTGGTGTATCCTTCCACAAACAAACCGGGTGGCTCGGCTTGTTCTGCCAACACAGCTGAGAAATTGAGGC
>DOCI01000246.1:2799-6352 GCA_003503535.1 Planctomycetaceae bacterium | reverse complement strand
AATTGAGTGCAATAAAAAGACAGAAGGTGACAACAAATCTTCGGGCAGGCATAGTGGTTCCAATCGGAGTTAACTCGGCTTGTTGGTCATCGTTTTGGGACGTGGCGTGGAAAGTTATTCGTTGGTCTTTTGAGACTCATCTTCGGAAGGTTTAGAAGTCGCATCAATCACATAAGCAATCACGTCGGCCAGTTGATCGACGGACAGTTCCTTTTCCAGACCGACTGGCATCAACGAGAGTTGACTGCCGTTCATCAGTTCGATTTCACTACGGGGAATAACGGTCGATTTTCCATTGCTCAAGGCAAGAGTCAAATTCGATGCCGTTTCCTCCTGAAGAATTCCCGTCAACACTTGCCCACGTCGTGTGACAATCTGGTATTGTAGATATTTGGCTTCCACTGCTCGATTGGGATCGATGATTGCAGTCAACAACGCCTCTGCGGAACGATTGAGCAGTCGACTCAAATCCGGACCAATGTTTTTTCCTGTCTTGTCGAGTTGATGACAGCTCGAACAATTCTTGACGAACATCTGACGACCCTGCTCGATATTCCTGTTGCCAGTCTCGACCAGTTGGATCGTGGGTTCGTATTGATTCAGCACGGCAGCACGATCTGCATCGACCTGCCCGAGCAACTGTTCTGATCGGACACGTATCTTCTGGCTGCGATGCTTCGTTAACCGTTGTCGCTGCTCTGCAGATAAAGATGTGGGACGAATGTCGCCACTCTCCAGAACGGTCAATAGCGGGGAGATCCAACCATCACGACTGAGCAATCCGTTGAGGATCGTAGCACGAATCTCTGGACTGTGTCCTCGCCAACCCTCCAGTACAAGTTCAGGGACGGCATCGGAGGGGATTTCGAGTAGCTTGACGGTCGCCGCGAGTTGTAATCGGGGATCAAACCGAGGATCGATCAACAGGGACAATAATTCCGCATCAGACGAATAATGCCCCGGCTGATACCCAAGCGGTTGCATCGCTGTGATACGTTCGGGCATTGGTCGGTTTCCATCATTGACTCTCGTTCGAGCCTGATTGAGCAGCGCTTCGAGTTGAGCGACATCTTCGGCTGGAAGCTTCTTCCAGAGAGAGACTGTTTGGGAACCGAGTTGATCGAACCACTGCCGGAGCGTTAACCATGTGGAATCACTCGCTGATAATTCATCGATCCAGTCCGAGACGGCATTTACCTCTCCAAATTTCACCGACATCGCGGCGAGTTGAGCAATCAACTGAGGATCTGAAGTTTGCCTGCGAGTGTTGGCGAACAGTCCTGCAATATTTTCCTCGTGAACGCTACTGAGCACTCCAGCAACAAGATACGGATCCGCTTTGACTTTTTTGAGCAAAGCCGCCAGACACTCTCCCGCCCAGGGGGCATCGCATTCTCCGAGCAGATATGCCAATTGCAGTTGAACCTGAGGCTCATCGATTATTCGCCCGGTCAATGCCTGACTCACAGTCGTATCATCAGCTGCACCGGGCATGAATTGTTCGAGACAGCGAGTCGCGTGGCGCCTCACACCAGGGTGTGAATCTGTTACCGCCCCGAGTGCGACTTCCACAGTGAGCTGTCCCATTCCATCCAGAGTACACAAGGCCTGCAAGCGTGTTTGAGGGCGATCGCAGTTCTGCAGTAATTCGTGCAGAAGCTTTACCGCCGCTACTTCATTTCGCTGAATCAACATCCGCTGCACAAGATCCCGCTTCCAGCCGCTCGATGAATCGAGTGCGGCGACAAGTGACTTGGTATCAAGATCGTTAAGCGGCTTGAACAATCGGTGGGCCGCATTCACTGGAGCAATTCGATAAATCCGCCCCAGTTCTTCTCCCGAGCGAACATTCAATGTCTTTTCCAACTCATCATCAATCCATTCAGGATGCTCAATCACTTCCCGCATCATATCTGCAACATACAGTGCACCATCAGGGCCGACATGTAATCCCGCTGGTCGCGACCACGGATTTTTAGATCTGAAGAATTCCACCTCGCCCTCGTGCAATTTGTGACTTTGAAATGTGGCTCCGTCGGGCGTGAGTCGACGGGCATGCACGATGTTGTAAACCGGTTCGCTGGTGAAGGTCACATTCTCATAGTTGGAGCCGAACAGATCATCACGATAGACCATCGTTCCACATGCCGAAGTAAAACGAGGGATCGCTCCAACTGGTCGGTACTTCGTATCACAGTGGCTGATGATCGGCCCAATTGGATAAACGCGTGAATCGCCGACGCGAATATCCCGGCGAACCGGCGGCGGGCTCAAGTGAGGATTCCGACTCAGCGATCCTTCGTCGAGGACAAAATGAAAAATTGGATTCGGATTATTACAACCGAACCAGTTACCCCAGTCATCGCGATTGCGTCCATACTGTGTCCGCCCGGCGACCAGTTCCATCTGACCAGTCTCGGGCCGAATGCGCAGATCAAACCCAGCCAGGTTGAGTGTTTCATTCGTCTTGTGAGACAGAATTTGCCCACCGCTGTCGCCGTTCGCAAGATAAATCCAATTATCGAGTCCCCATCGCAAACCGTTGACGCGATGCTGCTCATTGCCTTCGGAAAATCCCGAATAGAGCTTTTCGATAACATCAGCCTTCAGGTCTCCGTCGGTGTCTTCCAGATACAAAATATCGGGGCAAGCTGTCACCAGTACGCCATTACGCCAGCTGAGAATACCGTTCGGTGTCTGCAGTTGATCGGCAAACAGAGTCGATGTTTCATAGCTGCCATTGTGATCTCGATCTTCAAGCACGCGAATTCGACCACCAGCCGAACCCTTCCCGTCCAGCCCATGCGGATAGTCGGCCATCTCCACAACCCACAATTTCCCGTCCGGCCCCCAGTCGAAATCAACAGGATCCTGCACCAGCGGTTCAGCCGCCACCAGACTGATCTCAAACCCGTCTGCCACTTCAATCTCATCGAGAGGATCGGCTCTAACCTGTGGAGTCGTGCAAGTCAGCATCATGCAAAATACCAAAGCGATCCAGGACCAATGGTAGATTTCATCACTCCAACGCAGACATTCAAATCGCATCATAAGATTCGCTTCTCGTTATGGTGTTGCAGGCGGCAAGCAGACCTTCACAATGACGAAACTCGAATCGTTTTTCCAGATCAACCGTTCCGAACTGATAGCCGACGAGGAAAAAATGAACTGTACGCAAGATCAATCGCACTCGGGTAGCGTAATTGCGAATGAGATTCTTTCGACGCTGGCGAATCGCTAAGCAACCCGCAGTGACTCTCTATTTTCAACCGGAATTGAATCTGGAAGAGAAGAGAACTTATGCACGTTTCGGAAACTGTCTCAAAGTGATTTATTAATATTAATGACAGGACCTTGACTCACATCACGACGAATTATCCAATGTTTCCGCCCCGAAATCGTGTGCGTATCGTGTGCGTATCGTGTGCAGCAGATGGAGGAAGTGTGCAGTATTGCGTAGGATTGGTGTGAACAGAAAACAAAACACCGCCTGAAATGCAATGTTTCAAGCGGTGTTTTGTGTGCATCATTGGGCGATGAGGGACTCGAACCC
>DOCI01000246.1:0-2737 GCA_003503535.1 Planctomycetaceae bacterium | reverse complement strand
GCTCTAACCAACTGAGCTAATCGCCCGATATTTTCAGTTAGACCCGATATTGGATCTGTGGTTCGCTTATTATGGAAGGTTAATCGTAAGTGTCAATCCTGCAGGACAACATTGTGATGGGCTTGAGATTTTCAGAAGGACATCTCAACCAGTTAATCGATTGCTGAAAAAGTTCATCAGTTCGCAGGGATAGGGATGATTTCGGTAACGTCAAAGGCATTAATGACTTACTTTATTTGCCAGCGAGATGGTCGGCCCAGTCCATTTCAATATCGAGTGATAAATTCTGGATAGTATTTCTCTGGATGCGGCGATCGAGTTCGAGTGGACTGAGAGAATCGGAAATTTTGAGGTGTGATTCCTCAGCAAGATTGATCAATCGATTGCTGACCGGATTGCAGCGCGAGTCGAGTAAGGCTTTAACGACTGGCATATCGTAACTCTCAGGATTGTTGCGCAGGACTTCGGCAACGGAACCATTGCTCAACTCCACGAGTGAGCCAATTGGAAACAGAGAAGTTGTTTTCAGCAGTCCACGGAATGCATCTGGATCGAACAACGTGTTCTGCGTATCAGTGAGTAGCATTTTGATAGCCTGGTAGGGTGTCATCGCGGAGCGATAGGGGCGCATGGAAGTCAGGGCAATATAGACATCAGCCACGGCAGCAATTCTTGCCAGGGGATGAATTTGCCTTCCAATTCGTCCACGCGGGTAGCCAGTTCCATTCCAGCGTTCATTGATTTGCCAGGCGACCTGCCGGGCAGTATTCGAGAGATCGCTGATTTTTTCCAGGGCATGCCAGGTTAAACCAGGGTATTTTTTAACTTCGAGCCGCTCGATAGTGGTAAGCTCTCGGTTAAGATTCATTAGCCGCTGGAGTTCGGGAGTAATGCCGATTCGAGCAATCATACAACCGATTCCTGCCTGAGTGATGTCTTCTTCTGAATGGCCCAATATCGCAGCAATGGACATTGTCAGTTTTGCGACACGATAGGTATGCTGGCAGGAGTTGGCTTGATCTTCCGTTTGAATGGCAGTTTTGACGAACAGATCGATATCGCTGAGCAGCATTTCAATCGATTCGTTGGAGATGCCCTGAATAGGTTCGATACGGGTTCGGGAACTGTTTCTCACTTCATCATAAAACGATTGAACATTTTGGGCATGTTGCCTGCTGTTGACCATCATTTGTTTGGTGAGAGTAGGATTGTATTCGAGCTCTGCAGGTTTGGTGATGCGATTTGAAAGTGGTAGCCGTTGAGCTTCATTTTGTTGACGTTGTTCTGCGAGATGGTGTTTTTGTAGCTTGACACCAGTTGAGCCTTTGTTCTCGTTATTCCAGATGCTCCCCACATATCGGCTATCAATGGAGATTGCTTTGATGCCACGGGATTGCAGTCGGCTGAGATTTTCTGTTGTCAGCGTCAGTCCGCAATTGAGTAACATTACAGTGCTGTTATCAGCATCATAAATGGCAGCAGGTAATATGGCCCCAGCGCGAAGCTCTCGAATTGGAATTACCGTCGTAGCCATGGACTCTCAGTATTCGCAGGAAGAGGATTGAATCAGTGTTGATAGAGTTCTGTATACAGTATGTTTCTATGTATTTGAACTTAGCTTGAGCAATGTTCGGAAGGTCGACCGATTGCAGGAACTGTCGAAGTTTACTGTGTTCAAAATGCGGATTGCAGCGAATATGCAGTTTGACGAGGATAGATTGGCCGTAATGAACGTTGATATTCAGTAGATGACATAATTATTCATCAAGATAAAATTTCAATGGAGTCGTACGGAATAAAATGAGAGTGGAATTACCTGAGAAGGCTCGACCGGTTTACGGAACGATTTTCATTGGAAGCCTGCTGCTCTTTCTCGTCGCTGTCGGAAAAGCATTCGTGGTGAATCGATTGAAGATCGATCAGTTGATGATTCCGATTCTCATGTTTGCAGGCTCGGTCGTTCTTCGCAAAATCATTGCTGCCCGCTGGGATCGATTGACGAAAAAATCCATGCCCGGGCTGTGGATGATCCGCACGATCTTTGGAAAGCAGGCCTCTCAAATCATTCGCAGTCGGCAAGAGATGCTCTCCTATATGATGTATTATGCCTTAATGTTTTTGGAGCCTCTTATCCTCGTGTACGTGGCAGCCATGCTGTTTTCGGAAACTGGATTCTGATGATGAAGTCATAATCTGAGAGCACGATTTCGTCAAAAAATGCCTGACCTTTATCATTACCAATTTGCATTCGGACCATTAGGAACTTTGACCAGAGCGGTGGGAACTGAGGATTCGCGTTCGCCGTGACGTTGTTCGATTTCCTGAATGAGCGTGTCGAACATTGCGGTAGATTCGAGAGTGCGGAGTCGGTCTTCAAGGTCTTCAGGGATGCCGAGACGGGAACCGTACCAGGCTGCAAATTTGCGAAAAAGAACGCACGCATACTCTTCATGAGCGGCGACCATCAATTCGAAATGCCGGACAAGAAGTGCGATTTGTTCGGCTGGTGTCGGTTCGTTGATTGGCTTCCCGTTCGACATCTCTTTGAGCTTGCGAAAAATCCAGGGGTCGAGCATCGCTCCACGACCAATCGCCACGGCATCGCAACCAGTAATGCGTCGCATATCGAGAGCATCGTTCACGTTCCGGACATCTCCATTGCCGATAATCGGGATATGATTGACCGCTTCGACAACTTGTCGAATACCAACAAGATCGACATCACCATGAAATCCCT
>DOCI01000308.1:61945-70528 GCA_003503535.1 Planctomycetaceae bacterium | reverse complement strand
CCCGGGTTTGATTGTTTTCTGTTATCTCTCGGGCACGAACCAGTGTTCTTACAAATTGTTGAATTTCTCCGGTTTTCTTTGGGAACGCGGTATAGCAGCTTGATTTATGTGAGGATTCCCTGCGGCACTATCTGTTCGAGGAATGCGTGAATTCGATTCAGGGAAAGAACATCATATAGATTTGAAATTTAAAGACTGGAAATGCATAGAGAACTGAGTTAATTTCGACAAAGGTGATTTCTTAAGTTTGTATTCTCAGTACATTGAATTCCAGCATGCATAACGATGACACACAGGAACTCGAAAAGCGATGCGAGGTCCTCATTCAAACGTTGCCGCTCCAATCGCTGCAAACGATGCTGATCATTTTAATTCCAGGAGCAGTTTTGTTTGCGTGCGGCGTGTTCGGGCTGACTCAATTACCCGTCAATCCCTCAGGCTGGGACGTTGGTCTGGCTGTGACTTGTGCAGTCATCGGAGGAGCGACATTGGTCTTCATGGGAATTTTATTTCTCGATCGTCGCTTCCGTCGTAAAACTTTCCGAGAGATGTTGTCCGGTCATCCGCTCGCCCATTGGACCTATACGACAGATGAGTGGGCTGGTTATTGCAGTCTGCAAAAGCAGCGACGGGATGAGAATACTCCCTTCACATCGTCTTCTGTTATTGCCTGGTTATTAATTGGAGGAATCTTTGCAGGCCTCACCATGTTGATCAGTTGGAACTGGGGAGAACATCGAGGAACGGCCATCGGAATTGCCTTTGCCTCTGGTGTTCTGTTCGCCGTTCTCATGACAATTTTCGAGTGGCTTGGCTGGACGATGTGGTGTCGCGCACTGGAAAATCGGCAGGGGGAAACTTTCATCATGCCCGGCTGCGTTTATTTTCATAGTCGCCTGCATAGCTGGGGAACCTGGGGAGGCAGGCTCAAATCTCTCACTCACGAAACGGAGAATGAAAAAAAGCTTCCTCTTTCAATCCTGAAATTTGAAATTGCCGTCATGAGTAAGAATGGTGAGCATATTCATCATCTCGATGTTCCCGTTCCCAAAGGAAAACAGGAGGAAGCGGATCGAATTCTGCAGGAACTGCAGCGTTAGCCAAAACAATCCACTTCCCCAATTTTATCGAGTGAGCACCAGTCGATACCGTGGCGACCCGTTTCGCAGCTTCTCAAAGGCATCATTGATGTCCGACATTTCTGAAACTTCAGTCATGGGAGCAATGTCGTGCCGGGCACAGAATTCCAGCATTTTTTGAGTCGTTGCGATACTTCCGAGTGGGGAACTCTTCAGCGACTTCTGTCCCATAATCATCGGAAAGACGGTCGCTTCCACTTTCGGAGCCGCTCCAACTGTATGCAGTACGCCTTTGGGGGCGAGTGTGGCAATATAGTCGTCCCAGGGCAGCATCGCATTAGTCGTATTGAGAACCATGTCGAATTTGCTTTGCACATCCTCAAAAGGCTCATCTTCTTCTGTCGCGATGTACTCATGAGCTCCAAGTTGACGGGCCTCTTCCTCTTTATCCCGACTCCGGGAAATCGCCGTCACTTCACAGCCCCAGGCGTTCAGAAACTGCAAAGCCATGTGACCGAGACCACCAATGCCTACCACAGCGACCTTCGACATCGGTGAAATGTCATTCTGGACCAGCGGATTGAAAACCGTAATCCCTCCACACAGCAGTGGACCAGCAGTGATCGGATTGAGTTCATCCGGCAATTTCACTGCCCATCCCCAATGACACCGCACCTTATCGGCGAAGCCACCATGCTGATGCGTAATCGTCCCTTCAATCGTAGGGCACAAATTCTGATCCCCCGACAGGCAAGGCTGACAATGCATACAGGATCGCGAATTCCAGCCCAACCCGACCAGATCTCCAATTTCCAGAGCTGGAACATGCTCTCCCTTTGCCGCCACTTTGCCAATCACCTCGTGCCCGCCGACAAACGGATACTGCGTGAGATCCCATTCGTTGTCGAGCATCGAAAGATCGCTGTGACAAATCCCGCACGAGATCACTTCAATATCAACATCATCCGGACCAATCTCTGGCAACTCATATTCATAAGCCTCAAACGGCCCCTTAGCTTCCCTGGCGGCATAGGCTTTAACAGTCGTCATCATCAACTCCTTCTTGAATTTTGAAACAGGCATTCAAATATTAGAAGAACTCGCGATTGATTTTACAATGAGAAGGCTCAGAGAGAGAATACTCAGGGACATTGACAGTCAAGTGGCAGAATTAAAGACATCAAGGGGCATTAGGCCAAAAAACTGCATTTTCCGGTTTTTCAGAATAACCACTGTCCCTTACCCAGCTTAACTTTCGCTTTTCAAATATCCCAGGAGGGTCACACAAAACAAAACAACTTAATCCACCAGAAACAAGGGTCAACAAGATGTCCGGCATTACCAACAAACTCGTCCTCGCCACTTTCGCAGCATTCCTGGCAATGGGAACCGTTACTACGACGACATTTGCAGAAACGCAAAAACTGATTATCACTCCTCAGAATCCCTCAGGGGCTAGACTCGGCATCAGCGGAAAATATACCTATAAAGATGGCGTCGAAGGCGTGCTCGTTTATCGCGACAACAGCAAACGGACTCTGCGAGTTGTGCTCCCGAATGGCAAGACTGTGAATGCAAAATTCCGTGTCGGCTACGATATCATCACCTCCATTAACGGTATGCAGGTGTTCGATGCCCGGGACGTTCTCAATGCCCTGCACTACGGCACCAACTCACTCGAAGTCTACGACAGCTACTCAAAATCCTGGCACTCCGCCCGAGTCACAATTCGATAGTGCATTTATCGAGCATATTCTAAAATCACCTGCAGCGTTCGGCAGGAGCAAACTCAGTGTTTATGGTCATTTGGAGTCCAAGCGACTGCAGAAACCATTTGAAAATGGTTTCTGCAGTGTGCCTTCGCATGTATGCTATTGCTCTGAAACATGATGTTTGCACAGGATTAACGCGGAAAATTAATTTTGGAAATGCTCCAGTTATTGCGATTCGACAATAACAACTCGACAAAACGATCGAGAATCAGATCGGGCAGGTAAGCGTCGTAATCCACACCATACGACTGGCTCCAACTGTCATGTCCACGCTTGAGGATTGATCCGCTAAAACTTCGGGGTGTGTGCCACTGGCTTCGTCAGTACTGATCAAGACTATTACTGAAGTTACGATGCACTGGCAAAGCCAGTTGTCCCCTATTTATTTTCTGGAACCGAGCACATATCTGGACTCGACCAGCCCAAAAAAATACCCACGGCGAGCGTGGGCGTGGTTGCGATTTGAATGTTTATTCTTTGGCGGCTGCTTTGGCTTTTTCTTCCTCAGCCGCAGAGACTTCCGGGTTGGGTTCGGTGGAACCTTCCAGTCCGCCTCGCATCCACTTGACGGCGTTTTCGACCGATTTGAGAAAGGCTGGATTGGTCCAGGTTTCGTCGCGGTGGCCGAGATTGTTGAAATAGACTTTGCCATCGCCCCAGCTTTTCACCCAGGCGACCGGCACATGATACGGCTTGCTCGGTTTGCAGTTGGCCATGTCGAGGGACATCAGCACACGGACTTTTTCCGGCTGCCAGTTGACATACTGATAAATCTCATCCTGATGCACAAAGACTTTTCCGAATGGTTGCATGACAGGATGCTCGGGATCGTGAACCGTCATGGTGACAGTAGTGCCAGCTCCCCAGGGATGGCCGTTGAAGGTGCCGCCGCACATGTCCCAGTACCAGCGGAATTCTTCGTTCTTTTTGGGATCATTTGTGCGATAGGTATCGGCAGCAGAGTGGAAACCGATGAAGCCGTGGCCTTTTTGCTTTAACCAGTCGTTGATGAAATAGTCACGATCCTCAGGAGCAATCGGCAGTTCGCCCGTCGTGTAGAACATAACGATATCGTACTTTTCCAGATTTTCCTTCGTGAAATCGGCAGCACTATTCTGAGTACAATCGACATCAAACAGACCGGTTTTCTGGCCGAGCTGAATCATGGCAACTTCGGCGGTGGCGAGTTTGCCGTCATTGCGTCGTACCGAGCCGTGGGTGAATCCCTTGCTTTCAGTCAGCATCAGGATTTTGGTTTTCGGAATTTCCTCGGCTTGCACCGGAGCGGTCCAGGAAATTGCCAAAACAAAAAACAGAGCCAGAATGCTCAGTGGAATCTCGGGTTTCATCATGTTGGTTTCTCTCATTTTAAGTCTGTCGAAATCGATTCGGCAGCATTGGAATGTGTGGGCTGAGGCGACATCTTCACATCGGTATCAGAACATGTTTGCCGGAACTTGGCAATCATGACCGTATCGATAATCAATTGCAGGGCATGAAAAATCAGTGGAGGAATAATTGCCAGGGGAGAAATTCCAGTCGCGAGGAGAATGGGAGAAGTCGTCAGATCGATGGCGATGGCCAGTGTTTTCTGGCTCCCGGAAAAGGCAACGCCAATTGCATCTTCACAGTTTCCTCGCAGCAGACGTGTGAGCCCCCAGCCACTCCAGAGGCCGATGCCGTGAATGAATCCGCATAACACGATGACCAGCGATATTTGTTGCAGCGATATCTTTCCCGACTGTTCCTGAAAGATCGGACCGGTGCGGATGGCACTGATCATAATGATGATCAGAATGCCGATCTGCGAAAGCATGCTGATGGAGACTTTGTGAGCATCGGCTTTTTTTCCGACAACTGGAATTGCCCGCAGTATCTGAGCCAGCCCCATCGGCAAAACTGCCACAATTAACAACCGAGACATTAAAGACCAGATATCGATGGGCAGAGTTTGTCCGAGCGTCAGTCCGAGCCAGAAGGGGATCGTCAGAAAACAAAAGGCATTTCCCAGAAGTGTGGCCATAAGAGGGATCGCATCATTCCCGCCCGCTTTTCGTGTCCAGACGGCAGCTGAAGCGAGAGTCGTCGGCACGGCAGACATGATTAATAGGCCAGCCGAGAAGGACTTCAGCGAAAACAGCAGGACCACTCCCCAGGTGATGAGTGGAAGGATGACAATGCTGACTACTATCGCCAGTAAAATCGATGTCGGCTGCGATGCGGTCTCCCAGAGTTTCCCCGTCGGCAACGTGATGGACATGCCAAAGAGAATGAAGAAGACCAGATAGCCGGTATTCACATATTGGCCGACGGATTCGCTCAAGCCCGGCACCGACTGCCCCAGCAAGCCTCCGACCGGCAACAGAATAAACAGAGTGATCAGAAACCATTGACGAAGAAAAAACTGCTTGATGAGACGACCTTAATATAAAGAATTTGACGGATTGACTTGATCCAGTCAAATTTATGAGCCAGGCCGTGAGGATACAAGCATGAAATAGAAGCCAGTGAGTTGACTGGCCGAGAGTCGTAAAAGCCTCATGTCTATACATGACCAGGATATAATCGATTTGGGTGGCGGGGGCGCTCCGCTTTTGCGGAAGCCCCTGAAAGTTCAATGATTCGGAGGCTTCTCTTCGAGAGCGCCCCCGCCACCCTACGTTTTAAGGCGTCTGCCAATTTTGAAGATCGATGGTCTTGCGGACATTCATTGAGGCTGGAAACTCCGACTGTTTCAGGATTTCCACTGCTTCTGCAGGCTTGTCATTTTTAGCCAGGGCTTCTGCCTGAAGTTGGCGAGCAGAATTGGCCCAGCGACCATTGGGATAGCGGGCGACATAATTCTGTAACGTATCTGCAGCGGCTCGATAGCCCTGACTTTCATACTGAGAAATCGCACTCCAGTACTGGGCATCCTCGGCCTGGAGAAATCGCATCAGGTTTTCAAATTGAACAGCCGCCCCTGTGCCTGTTACACTGAATTGCAAACGGATGCGAATATAAGTTCGCAGGGCTTCTGTTTCATTCCCCAGCAACTGTTGCAGGCGCGCCTTGAGCATTTGCCGCTCCATGCTGACTTTGTAAGTCTTTTCTTCATTCTGATCTTCATTCGCACGGACGGAGCGAACTTCTTTCATCAATGTCGCGTGAGAAAGCTCTCGAAGTGTTAAAGCCTCTTCACTGGCAAGAAGCGACTGCTGATACATTTTGTGCGGATAACTCCAGAATGTCAGCTTCCTCTCCTCCAGAATCGGTTTGAGCCGAGAAGTAACCCGTTCCCCCAATCCGACTCCATTTGCATCATCCCCTTCGAGAGGTTGATAAATTGTGCAGGCCATTTCTCCGGCAAACTCAATCTGCAAGGCTTCCATTCTTCGAGAAGTCGACAGCATGGCATAAGGCAGAAAAACGTCTGCGGTCTTCCAGTCAACAGCCTGCATTTGTTGAATTGGAGAGCCTTCCGGGAATGTCACACCCGGAAAAGTATTAAACAGCGAGTTAAAATCCTTTGCGAGAGCCGAGGCAGCCCACAACTGATTCGCATCCTCAGCATTTGCCTGAAATTCAATCGCCAGTTCCGGACAAAAAGCCAACAGCTGATCGTCAATCAAGACAAAGAGAATAGCTGGCGAAGACGCTTTTGCATCTGCAGATTCAGGAGGCATCATGACCAGGGAATCGAAATTGAGTTGTTCGAGCAGGGTTGCAAACACCCAGATCCGATCCTGAGGCAATCCCCGCCCCGCCAGAACCACATCCTGCAACGTTCGAGGGATGGTTGTCGGGTCGAGTTGGCTGAGTCTCTCTTGAGTAATCAAACCAGCAGCTGTCAGTCGAGGATCGATCAACTGTTGATCGAGCGTTATGTTCCGGCAGGTGTACTCATAGATCGCTCGGATCTTTTCCAGATCCGTCGGGGAATCCTGGACAACATGCTCAACAACTTTCCGCATCAAAAGTTGATCGCGGAGATAAAGGACATCGCCCAGCGATACCGAATCGCTATTTAAATTTGCGATAAACTCCGGTTCTGTCTGAGGCATGAATAACGGATGGGCAACATCTCGTTGTGTCTTCGACAAGTCGGCACAACTCCCGAACCACTGATTGAGAATCACCACTGCAGCTTGCAACTCGCTGTTGATATTCTCTGCACTTGGCTGCAGGATCTGATAAACTTTATCGAGATTCGCCTTACAGATTCTTCGCTTTTCAAGATTCTCTCGAGCAGAGATCGCATCGACTTTCTTACCCTCTTTTTTCTCCAAATCTTCAGAGGAATTGCCACCATTGCAGCCTGCTGAAATCAGCCCTGCCGTCAGAAGGAGAGTACAGGAAATCAAAGTTTGAATTCGACAAATTGTCATCGTCAGGTGTCAACTCGAAAAAAGTGGTAGTAAATTTGGGATGAAAGTCCGTAGGTCAGGAAGTGCCTGACAGAATAATTATCAATGGTCCATCTCGTCAGACACAGCCTGACTTACAGATTCCCCCAGCCATTGACCAGTACGCGAATTTCGATCAATTGTTGGAGAATTTTCCTCAAATCCTTGAGGGGAATCATGTTTGGACCATCGCTGGGAGATTGTTCGGGATCGGGATGGGTTTCCATGAATACGGCATCGGCTCCGGCTGCGACAGCCGCTCGGGCTAAATAGGGAACCATCGCCCGATTTCCGCCGGTGGTCTTCCCGCCGGGACGTTGCACGCTGTGAGTGGCATCAAAAACGACGGGGCAACCCAGACTTTGCATCAGCGGTATGGACTGCATGTCGTTGACGAGATGTCCATAGCCAAACGTGGTTCCCCGTTCAGTCAATAAGACATTCTCCTGCCCAGATTCCCGACATTTATTGACAACATGCTTGATGTCCTCTGGAGCGATAAACTGGGGCTTTTTGACATTGATCACACCGCCATAATCTCGCGTCGCCTCGGCTGCCGCCTGAATGAGGTCGGTTTGCCTGGCCAGAAAAGCTGGAATCTGGAGAATCTGACAGACTTTCGCAGCAGGAGCCGCCTGTTCCGGGAGATGAATATCGGTCGTTGTCTGGATGCCGATTTGATCGGTGACTGATTGCAGGATCCGCATTCCTTCTTCAAGACCGGGACCTCGAAAACTGTCGATGCTGGTCCGGTTCGCCTTATCGAAACTCGCTTTAAAGACGACATTGATCCCCAGGTCATCAGAAATCTTGCGGATTTCTTCTGCCGTTTTGAGCAGTGAATCCTGAGATTCAATGACGCATGGCCCCAGAATAAACAATAATGGCTCGCCGCGACCGCAACGAAATTTTCCCAGCGAAACTGAATTCTCAGACATGAACCGCCCGATTTTTAGGATAAAATGATTCTCTGACAGACTGGCAGCTCGCAGTGCCATAACTCAGGAAATCATTTTAACCACTCCGACGGGCTACGCAAAGAAACATCCTTCCTGCAACAGATCAAGCGGCTTTATTGCGTTGTTGGTCCCGATGCATTTTACGCAATCGGCGGCGTTCCTTCTTACTAAGTCCCTTCAGGTCCTGTGAGTCTAATCGATCATCATCTTCATATGACGTGTCAATCGAGACCGTCTCACGTGGTTCAGCAGGAGTCTTCTCGGGTTTTGAGGCCTGTCTGCCAGGTTGTGCAGAATTTTTGTGACCCGTTTCCTGAATAGTTTGTTCAGGTTCAGAATTCGCCTCAGACTTCACACGGATTCTGGGTTTTGCCTGCGTTTTATTCGT
>DOCI01000308.1:50664-61799 GCA_003503535.1 Planctomycetaceae bacterium | reverse complement strand
TATTCGCGGAGGATTCCTCTTCCGTATTGGCAGCGGTCGATTTTGAGGTATTCGATTTCTGAACTGATGCCCTGGCGGAAGTTGTCTTTTCAGCGATTTTTAATTGAGGTTCAGCACCATCTGAAGAGGTTTGTTCATGTTCAGAGATGGATTTCGATTTCTTCCGACCAAATACACCTGAGAAAAGTCCTTTCCGTGGTGCCTTTTCCACGTTTGGTTCTGAAGCATCTGTGATTGTGCTTGCTTCTTCGGTTTTAACTGTCGTTTTTGTCTGTGGTTTCACCGTTTTCCCGGAGACCGTCTCCACCGGTTTATCAACTTTTTTCACGACTTGCTTTCGAGTCGACTTCTGAGTGGTCTGCTGAGAGTTCTGATCTTTGGCCTCTTCGACTGATTCAGAGAGGTATCTCTTTTCTGCCGCTTTTTTAGCGATGAGAGCGACACCTGAAGCCGCTTGGGAAAGTCCGTAGCCGCTTCTGTGGCAGGCTTGAATCATTCCCTGAATGATCCAACTTTGTCGCTTTTTGACGGGATCAGAAGTGACATACATCACATAGTGTGTTTGCGAGATGAGAGCAGAGAACATCAGGGTCGGTGTCATAATTGACATTAATGCCGCCACAAACTGCCAGGCTTCTGCATAGCGGAATTGATCTTCCTGATGGAGAGACCAGGTCGCATACAGATAAGAGAACATCGCAAAACAGCAGCTTACAAAAGAGACCCAGCTTCGACGGCAAAACCACATTTCCCGTGTGAAACAACGTGCAGGTTCGATCAACAGTGCAGCTGCAAGGACCATCCACAGGCACGATTTTAAGAGCGGGATTTCGATACGCGTGTAACTGGCAAGAAGTTCAGCCCCAATGGTGTGCAGTTCACACCCGGCTGCAATTCCGAAAATTGCAAACACCCAACCAGACCAGTACCACGACTTGAAGCATCCATCAAAATCGCGCACGCTGGCTGAGCGAAACCAGCTGATCAGCCAGCAGGTTCCTGCACAGGCCAGCAGAATTAAGCCAGTGAAAAAACGCCATGCAAACCCCGTTTGCAGGTTCAGTGAAGCCATCAACGGATGGTCTGCAGGTAGTGTGATCCATTGCATAGCAGAGACGACCAAGGCCATTATCAATGGAAATCCACAGCAAATCAGCATCACTTGAACGCGACCATGGGGAAGCAAACTGGCGATTGGCGAACGAGCATCGATGCAGGTTTCGTCGTTGGGGCGATGGATTTTCCAATATCCACCAGCCTTTGCGATCGCTGGAGTCGGTTCCGGATGCCCCTCGTTTTCACCGGCCAGCCGGCGACGGCGGCGATCATCGATATTGCGCGAGCCCGCAAATTTAACACTCATGAGTTCTGACCTTCCCTGGTCACACAGATTCTATCTTCAGATTCTCTGAACTGTTCAACTCGAACCTGCTACCTTGCGGGCAAATTTTGCCCCGGAAATAAGCAGCAAATGGTGATTGAAAACCTTGCAGAGAATCATGAATTTCAGATTGAGATGAGAATTCGACCGCACGGCGACACCGGCGCAAGCCTTCCCTGGCTGAATCGAAGTCCATTCTTATCTATCAGATCGTAATCTGAGCCGGCCTCTCTGAAGATCTTCCCCTCTATTGTGATGGTCAGAGTGGTAAGTCCCACGGATTTTCTACGTAACCGTCAAGTATTAACAGGATGCCACAATGGCACGTTTCGGCCACCTCGCAAAAGGTGCCATAATGGCACTGTCGTGGCCGGGCATTAATTGTCAACATGCGACAAAAACCTCTTAAGTGATTGTTATGTAAAAAGTTACGCGTCAATCCCCAGGTTGCCATGTCAATTGGCACACGATGTGCAACACCTAACAGTACCCTCTCCATCGACGAGGGCTAAGAAAAGATTTAATAAAAAGGAGATACGAAATGATCGGTACATATGTAAAACCATTGAAATCACAGGTGCCACTGTCAATTCAGCGTCTTCAGCATGAATTGAACAACTCTCTGGTCGAGTTTCGAAACGGACTGATGGCGAGTCAGGGTGCTCTCTCGATGAACGTCTGGCAAAAAGATCGCGAGTGGATTATTCGCATTGAGTTGCCTGGCGCTGAACTTGAGAATATCGCGATTGATGTGGTGGATGATCGCGTCAAAATATCTGCAGAGCGTCAGCAATCAGAAAGCGACGAAGGAACAGTTCTTAAAAGCGAACGACCTTTTGGTCGCCTGAATCGTGAACTGGAACTTCCGTTCAAAATCGATGCCTCTCAGACGGCAGCTGTTTATGAGAGAGGGATTCTGGAATTGAAGATCGTGGGACTTGAAGAAGAAGGCCCACAACGAATTGAAGTGCAATCGCGATAATCGCGATGCCTGTTTGACTTAACATTAGGTTTTTTGTTTACCAAAAACAATATTGTAAGGAGTGACAAAAATGTCAGACCAAACCCAAATCACAAACACACAATCTGATCGTTGCTGCTCAACACATGAAGTTCCTGAAGCAACACATCGGGCAGCAACACGCCCGCGAACCGATATTCGGGAAACCGAAACCGGATTCCTGCTGCAGGTCGACATGCCGGGAATTGATGAATCGAGTGCGGAGATCACCGTTGAAAAGAATGTGTTGACCATTATCGGAACTGCTCATCTTTATCAGCCGGAAGGCTTTGAGAAGGTTTATAAAGAATCTGATCAACGGCATTACGAACGCGTTTTCCGACTTCCCGAAGATGTCGATTCAACAGCTTTGTCAGCCTCTGTTAAAAATGGAGTATTGACTGTCTCGATCCCAAAATCAAAGGCAGCTTTGCCGGTCCGTGTTCCAATTAACGCGGGCAAATAAAGCGGACTCTTTTTCATGAAACTGAAGCTCTCCGTAATTATTTACGGGGAGCTTTTTTCTATTCCGATTGGATCACGTAAAGACTCTCACCTGTTCAATAATAGCTTCTGCCTTTAGAATGGATTTCGACTGTGATATCCGCCCAGCTAACTCTTGATGGGATATGCTCCTGTGAAATCTGTACTGAATCACTGCCAGATTGTCATCTCGTTTCTGGCACTATTGAACTGCTTTTACTCTGTCGGTTATCTCACAGCTGCAGAGCCACTCACTCCTCTTAAAACAATCAGTCAGGCCACGGGAACCGTTTCCGCTCTTCGGTTTTCCGTCGATAATCAATCACTCTATCTGGGGACTTACGGACAATTGCAAGTTGTCTCGGTAGAGTTAGCAGAGATTTTGCATAAGCTCGACAAATTGAGCGGCTATATCACCAGTATTGCTGCATCCCCGGATGGCAAACTACTCGCCGCAGGTCATTATCAGAAAGTGACGCTCTTCAACGCAGAAGACTATTCGCAACTTGCCCAACTCAAACATCACCGCGGTCAGGTGACCGGTGCGAAATTCCTTTCCGATCAACAACTGTTGACTGCCGCTGACGATGGAACAGTCGCCTTGTGGAAGTTAACCGATGACGTCTGGAGTCTGGCGGAATCTCTTGAGTATGACGAGCCAATTACCTCTCTGGCAGTCGATCCTGTTCTAAAATGGGCCGCAATTGGGCTTGGCGATGAAACTCGGGTCACGCGGCCTGGTTCGGTGGTGATAATCGATCTTGAATCATTTCGGGAAAAGAAGTCGCACGTGATTCATAAATCGGCAGTCGCATCGCTGGCAGCGACAAACGATGGCAAATCTGTGTTGTCAGGCTCCTTCGATGAGTCGATCATTGTCACGACTATTTCTGACGGATTACAGACGGGCATCTTCAAACAGCACGCCCGCCCGGTCAATTGCATCACATCGGTTCCCAATCAGGATGTCATTTTCAGCGGGAGTGGAGGGCGATACAAAGAGAAGAACGAGTTGATTGGCTGGACGCTTTCGACGGGTGAAGTGCTCATCAAGTCAGAACCGCATGCCGGAAAAATTACAGCGGTCGCGGTTTCCTCAGATGGCAAATTTCTGGCCACGGGGAGTCAGGATGAAACGACTGTTATCTGGGATCTGGCTGCGTTTTTGAAATAGGAGAGCCGAGCCAGACATGGCTCGGGTACGTCCGGACCACATTAGGCTTGTTTTGCACAATGATCATGAAAACACCCGTGCCATTACTGGCACGGCTCGCCTGAGAAAACCGAGTTTACTCGCTTGCGATTCGTGCTTGCAGATGTTGTTAAGCCAAGGCCTTCGCGACCGAGGCTTTCATCTTTTTCAGACCTGTGGCAATCACTTCTGCTGGGGGTTGCTGATAATAGGTGTCGTTGAAGAGTTCCAGCGAGAGCACTCCTTTGAAGCCGATGCTGTTGAGGGATTGCAGAATCAAATCGAGTGGAGCGACGCCGTCACCCGGATAAACGCGATCGGAATCGCGAGTTTCTTCACGAGGTGGTGACGATGGGTAATCGTTCATATGGAAAATGTTAATGGCTTCACCGGAAAGTAATCGGAGCCCATGGAAGTCGGATCCACCGCGGTAGAGGTGATAAACATCTGGAAGAATCGCGGCTCGGGGATGGTTGGCTGCCACCGCCACATAAGCGGCTTGTGCTATGTGCGAGAGGTTTTTGGCAGATCCCCAGATTTCCAGCTGTGGAATCACTTCCATCGAAACGCCCAGGTCGAGCAGGTCGGAATAGCGTTGAGCAAGAAGATTCAGGTCAATTACATTAGAATTGTTGCCATTAATCCCAGCAGGTGGAGCGGCGATACGTTTGCCGCCGAGCGAGTGGACCAGATCCATTTCCCGTTTTGCCTGCTCGAATGCACCAGCCCGTTTCTCTTCATCATCGACACCCCAGTTGGGAAAGCCGATTGCTGATTCGACCTGCAGGCCACAATCATCGAGTTGCCTGCGCAAATCTTTGAGATTTCCACCAGACTTCTGGAAGGTTTCAATTTCACCAATCCAGGGTTCTATGCCATCGTATCCAGCCGAGGAAACCAGTTCGACTAACTCTGGCAGTGGCAGCTTGGATTTACGGACACAGCTGGTGTTGAAGCAGTAGCGGAATTTTTTAGTCACGTCGCTGGATAACTCTTTTCCATAAGAAACTGCAGTTCCACTGGCACCACTTAAAAAGGATGCTCCAGCCAGCGAAGCGGCTGAGGTTGACAGAAAGTGTCGACGATTGAAACTGCTCATGGATGTCCGCCTTGGTAGAGAATGATGAAGCGTTGTGTTTTTTGAACCACGGATGGACACAGATATTCACGGATGATTGATTTGTTCATGAGAATAAATACGATCCGTATTTTGTAATTCCACCCTTATTTCGTCAGGCACAGCCTGACCTACAGCTAGATCGTCCCCGCACCACGGTCGAAGGATTCGAGATCTTTCAGGTACAGAGCGAGAGTTGTCTGGACGGTATCGCGACCGATTTTCCAGTTGGGTTCATCATCGGTGTATTTGCTGCAATGATCAAGCATGAGCCGATGCAGAAACTTGAACAGATGCCGGGGAACGCGTAAACGGGAGAAGGTGTCGACGAGCATATCTCGCGAAGCCGACTCGTCGAACAGATCCTGTACTGAGGCGGGATTATTTGGGTCTTCCGAGCAGGCTTTGATACGATCGCTGGTCATGTCGTAAAGCGACTGTCCGCTCCAGGCGAGGTAGAGAATCAGGTTCTGCTTGTCGAGTCTGCTCTTTTCGTAGAAGTCGCGGCCCTGCTTTTGCAGGTAAGGAGCCATGTCGGCTGGGAGCAGCATTTTGAAGCCGAAGCCGGGGTGTTTGAGGAATTTATTGTCGAACATCGGCCAGACGAGGTCTTTCATTCGCTCGGCAGAGCCGTTGATCAAATGAGGCTCATCAACACGGTCCATCAGCACGACGATGTGTTGAAAGCCAAGTGTTTTCAGAACTGACTGAAATTTGCCCAGTAGTTCGTAGCGGTCATCACTGCGATTTCGACTTGGAATCGGCTGGCCGAGGATGTCTTGACCGGGGAAGCGGCCTAGAATTCTTCGCAATGAATTGGGCAGACGATCGATGACACGAATCTGACGCGAAACATCCCACGACCACCATGCGAGCCGGAACTGCTTCCACAGTAAGGGAGCCCATCCAGCCACGATGGCGATGATGATCCACTTGGAATACTTGGCAAATAGCTCCATCCAGACACTCAACCCAAGTACAATTGCAGTCACGAGTGCGCCAATCGCAATCTGCTTCCAGCTGGTCAGGTTGTTGTATTTCAATTTTCGACGCAAAGCCGACCAGCGCCGAATGGGAGATTCATCAAACGATCGATCGTAAAACGCAGCCAGCAATAAGAGGTCACGCCGTTCGTTTTTTGAAAGACCTTGAAGTGCATCGTTGGAAATCGAACTGGCGGGGTCGGATTCGTTTTTCGCATTGAGAATGCGATCGGTCAGCTTGGTGACGCCGAGCACGAGAATGGCATCCATGTGGTCCCACAATCGCCATTTTCGCAGCATTTTCTCTGGTTGGCGATTCCGTCCGTGCATCCTTTCGCGGAAATTATCAAGATACGGATTGAAATCGTCATACTCGATAATGAACGAGCGCTTGTCGCTGTTTGTGCGGTTGAACTCCCGCAATTCGTTCCGCATTTGAATCCGGAGTGCAGTTTTTCCGCTTCCTTTTTCGCCGAACACGACCGAAGTCGAAGGGTGTTCGGGGTGTCCATAAATTTTATCCCAGCCGGGATGATGGACTCCGGTCACACAGTGCTGCGAAAAGACGTGATCGGTACTCGCGTCTTCCTGTGAGAATGGGTTGAGTTTGATATGGTGATGTTCCAGAAACTGGACGATCTTCATGAATCCGAATCCTGATGGGGAATAATCCGTCTCCCAGAGCAGAAACCACCTGCTCAGGTCTCCTGTATTTTTTGACGTTCTTTTCTGCCTTCAGTATTGTGAAATGAGGCGAGACAGGCAACCTTGGTGGAAGAATAAACGCTGAGTGATCTGACTGAATTCCACAGTCGGGATTGTTAAGCCGAGTGAGTTATGGGAAACTTACGATGATCGTTGGCAGGTAATTTTGAACCATGGATGGATACAGATTTACACGGATGGATCTTACAATGAAGCCAGGGTGGCAACTATGAAATGGTCTAAATTGAGTCTGACAACACTGATCGTGTTGATTGTTGGTTTGTGTGCTCAGAATTGCGAGGCGCAGCAAAAGAAGAAGCCGGCTGCTCAGGCATTCCAATGGGTGAATCCCCTGCCCGAACGCTTCAAATCGGATCGACTTGAACATGCGACGTTCGTTAGCCCGTCTATGAAACGGGAAGTTGGCTATTGTATTTACCTGCCGGAAGCTTACAGCGAATCTCAACAGTCAGGAGAGCGTTTTCCAGTCGTTTACTATTTGCACGGAGGACGACCGGGGAGTGAACTGAAGAGTATTGGGTTGGTGCCTCTGATTGATGAGCAGATCAGTTCCGGGAAAGTCGCTCCGATGATTTATGTGTTCGTCAATGGCGGTCCTGTCAGTCATTACAACATGCCGGATCGCGAACAGGCGATGGGCGAGGATGTGTTCATCCAGGAATTGATTCCGCATATCGATGGCAAGTATCGCACGATTGCCAAAAGAGAAGGGCGGGGACTGGAAGGGTTTTCGCAAGGGGGTCGCGGCACCGCTCGCATCATGTTCAGGCATCCCGAGTTGTTTATCTCCGCTGCACCGGGTGGCGGCGGATATGAAACCGAGAAGAAAATCAGCGAAAACGATGGCTACGAGAATCCGAATTTGCGCTTCACGCCCGGCTACAATACGTGGGATCTGGCCCGGCAATATGCGAAATCGCCAGAGCCGCAGTTGAACATTCTGATTCACGTCGGCACAAAAGGTTTCAATTACGAGAACAATCTGGCCTACATGGAATTTCTCGATTCCCTCAAGATTCCCTATTCGAAAGTGATCGTCCCTGAAGCTCCGCACAGCGCGAAAGTCATTTATGAGAAGCGGGGATTGGAGATCATGAAGTTTCACGAGAAGAACTTCGCGGCTGCCCGGAAAGGGTAGTAAGAGGATTATTGGGAAAGAGTTTTGAACCGCAGATAGACGCAGATAAACGCAGATTTTGTTAGCTTTCACTTAATATCGTTTTTGTAGTTTGCAGAGTAAGCCAGCAGTGGCGCTCGTCAAATGTCAATAAGCGGCAGATAATACACTACAGCAGGAAATTCCTAAAATCTGCTGATCAACATGGTAATTTTCTTCTATGACGGATGATTCTCCCTCTCAAAACCTATCTACTCTGGAATCCCGTTCTGTTTATCGGATTCTGGATGCTGCGGCGAATCGGTGTCGGGAAGGGTTGCGGATTATTGAGGATTATGTCCGGTTTCATCGTAATGAGGAATCTCTCAGCTCGGCTCTCAAACAACTCCGGCATGATTTTCGTAATTACTGGAAGGAGCTTGATCCAGAGCAGCAGCTGCAGAATCGGGATACGGCGGGTGATGTCGGGACGGCTATTAGTACGGCTGCTGAAAATGTGAGAGCATCTCTACTGGATGTGGTTGCGGCGAACTGTAAACGTGTGGAAGAATCGTTACGGACATTGGAAGAGTATTCCAAGTTGATCTCCACAGCTGCGGCTCGTGGCTTTAAGCAACTTCGCTATCGATTTTATGGCATTGAACAGGAACTGCTGCTGGAGAATCAGCGGAAAGCTCGAATCGGTCAGGCGAGTGTCTACTTTCTGTTGACTGAAAAAACGTGTGCATTAAACTGGCAGACGACATCTGAGCAGGTGATCACTTTGGGAGTGGATGTGATTCAGTTGCGGGAAAAAGAACTCGATGATCGGGAACTGCTCGCCCGGGCACGCTGGTTACGGGACGCCACCCGTCATTCGTCGACGCTGCTGATAATTAATGATCGACCAGATATCGCTTTGCTGTGCGATGCCGATGGAGTGCATGTCGGTCAGGAAGAACTTTCCTGTGCAGATGTCCGCAAGTTACTCGGGCCGCAAAAGTTGATTGGGATTTCGACACACAATATGGAACAGGCTCGGGAAGCAGTTGCTGCGGGAGCCGATTATGTGGGAGCAGGGCCGGCGTTTCATTCGGGAACGAAAACCTTCACTGAGTTTGCGGGGCTGGAATTTCTCAGGCAAATGGCGGCTGAAATTTCGATTCCCGTCTTTGCAATTGGGGGAATTGGACTGGAGAATGTCGAGGAAGTCACTCGGGCAGGCATCTCTCGAATTGCAGTATGCCAGGCGATCAGTCAATCGCAGCAGATGGGACGAGTAATCCAGGAAATGAAAAATATTCTTTCTTGCGGGAACAATCGGGAAGAAAATCGCGTCTAAAGATAATCTGAGGCTGAATTTCGGGAGGTTGATACGGGTTATAATCAATAAGCGCCGAAAACCTCGAATACCGGTTTCTCAGGAATCGTCTGTTATTCCGTTCATAGGTGTCGATCCTGTTTTTCAACCATTTGTATTGGCTTATTTTATTTACGAACCGTTGCGAGCAGCGTATAATTCGGGAAGACCTTGTCTCGGGTTGAGAAGTCGAAACTGGTTTTCCATTCCTGCGTTCAGCAATTCGACTTCTTGAAATCGACTTAAATTTGAAATCCATAATTCGTACAGAGATTCACGTACGGGCTCATTACAATTAAAATATAATCATTTCATGGCACCTGCATTTATGAGTTGCCTGAAAAAGAGTTCATTCGGAATTGCATCACTTGAGTTGATGAATTTCGTTTCGACACATCAAGATGAGGACGATCATGCCGGAATCTAAATCAGTTTGGGGAATTGAAATCGGGCAAGCTGGCCTGAAGGCGCTCAAACTCCGCTATGCAGAGGCTGCTCATCAGGTGGTGGCGGTTGGGTTTGACTACATTCCTCATGCGAAAATTCTCAGTCAGCCAGACGCGATTCCTGATGAACTGATTGCGGAAGCGATCACGAAGTTTCTCTCTCGCAACAAAGTTCAAGACGACATTGTCGCCATCGGCTTGCCTGCGCAGTCTTCACTGGCTCGATTCATTCAGTTGCCGCCTGTTGAAGCCGGTAAGGTGAAGGAGATCGTCAAGTACGAAGCCAAGCAGCAGATTCCCTTCCCACTTGAGGATGTCATCTGGGATTTCCAGCAGATGGGAGGCGGTGAAGAAGCAGGTGGATTTGTGATTGATTCCGAAGTCGGAATTTTCGCGATGAAGCGTGATCAGGTGATGCATCAGTTGCACCCGTTTCAGACGAACAAAGTCGAAATCGAGTTGATGCAGATCGCTCCGGTTGCGCTGTACAGTTTCCTGGCTTACGATCGACTTTCCATTCGTCCGGATGGCGAAGGGGCACCTGTCCAAGAAGAACAAACAGCCGTGCTCGATATGGGGTCCGATCAATCGACGATCATGGTGACCGATGGCGCGAAAATCTGGATTCGCAATATCCCCATTGGCGGTAATCACTTCACGCGTGCACTGACGAAGGAGATGAAGCTGACATTCGCCAAAGCTGAGCATCTCAAGTGCAATGCGACAAAATCACCGGATCCCAAAGCGGTGTTCCAGGCATTGAAACCCGTCTTCAACGATTATCTTTCTGAAGTGCAACGCTCTCTGGGGTATTTCAGTAGTGTTTCTCAGGGTGCGGAAATCAAAAAGGTGATCGGGTGTGGTAATGGTTTCCGCATGGCTGGGTTGCAGAAGTTCCTGGAGCAGAACCTGGAACTGCCGGTTGAGCGAGCCGAGGAGTTCAAACAGTTGGCGGGAACATCGGTTCTGGAAGCACAGCTGTTCAAAGAGAACATCATGTCGTTCACGGTCGCTTACGGTCTGGCCATTCAGGCGATGGGGCTTTCCCGAATGGGAACAAACCTGTTGCCGCCAGAAATCGCGAGAGCTCGCGAAATTCGTCGCAAAAAACCGTGGGCCGCGATTACTGCAGCAACTTTGTTAACTGGTCTGGCACTTTCCACAATTGGAACCGCCAATGCCTGGCGGGTTGTGCATTCAGACCCCTGGGACAGAGCGTTAAAAAAATCGGGTGACCTGCAGTCCACATGGGGTGGATATCAAAGTTCATACAGCACTGCAACCGGTCGTTACGAGTCCGCCAAGTCCGTCGGGAAAACCCTGGTTGAGGGGATGAAAGATACGATCTGGC
>DOCI01000308.1:47921-50537 GCA_003503535.1 Planctomycetaceae bacterium | reverse complement strand
CTCTACAAATCAATCAATGAATGTATGCCCCGGGATATCGGTCAGGCTTTGGATGAAGACAACATCGAATATCGTAACCGCGTGCTGATTAAGTCAATCACAGCCGAGAAGTCGGATGATCTGGCGGCCTGGTACGAAGGGATTAGTGATAGTTATAAATCGCTTAGCGATGAAGCAGCCGTAGATCGCGGCTTGCAGGCTCAGCCGGCTCCTGAAGGTGAAGGCTATATCTTCACTCTCAACGGGGAACACTACCATCACATCCCCGATAAACCCGAAACCGATCAGGGAATTAATTATCTGCTCGATCGTGTGATTCCGAATCTGCAAACCTGGACATTCAAGCAGGAGGATGGGGATCGGGTTGATGTCCGTAAAATGGGAATCACCAATCCGATAGTTCTGTATGCGAAACAGGAAGTCGTCGATCTGGCTCAACGGGCAAGTAACGCCCGGAAAGATCCCCGTTTCAATGTTGTCAATCCGACCAACAGGCCTCGGGGAGATTTTAATGAACCGATGCCGGAGGCGTTTCCCACTGATCCTTCTATGCAGGAATATGAATACAATGACGGGCAACCTGGTCAGGGTAAGCGAAACATGGAGTTCCGTGAGGTACACCGGACTCAATTTCAGATTCAGTTTATCTGGAAGCCCATTCCTGAAGAAGAGCGTCTGGAAGACGATCCTCTGAAAGTTGCTTCAGAGGAATCTGAAAATGCAGAGACTTCAACGGATAACACAGAAACATCCAGCGAATAGTTATTACGATATTAAAACGATCAAATTGACACACTTTATTACTCAACCACGTTCTGCAGAATAAAAGAGTTTCATCATGGACAAATTGAAACCGATTATCGATCACCATTTCTGGATCATTCTGGGACTGGTCCTTATTCTCCCTCTGATTGGCTGGTGGCCTGCAGTTGGGCAATTTAATGCGGAACGGGAAAAGAAAATTAAGGATATCGACGGAGCCTTTCAACAAGTGCCCAAATCCGCACAGCCCAATCAATCCTGGAGTGAAGGCGTTAACAAGATTGCCGAAGTTGTCGAAGAAAAAAATCAACAGGAGCAATACGAACTCTGGCGTAGTCAGCAAAAAATGATGACCTGGCCCAATCGTATCAATCGAGATTTGAGACCGACTTCCTACTTTGGCGACATCCCCTCCAAAGCCCGCGTCATTTACCGCAATGGCTACAATATCGACGTGACTTCGGTCTGGAAGCAGATCGATGCGTTTGATCCTGTGACTGGAAAAGGAACCGTGATATTCCCGGAATCGCTGGTTCCCAAAGAAGTTTTTGGTGATTTGCCTCCGACGACCACAGAAATCTGGGAAGCTCAGGAAGACCTCTGGTTGCTTGAATCACTTTTCAAATCGATTCGACGCGCTAATTCAGATGCCTCGATTATCACCGACTCCCTTGTCCGAAGCATTACGACAATCATGCTGGTTGGAGGACCGGGAGATTATCCCGATGCCGAACCGAGTGGCGATTCGGGGATGGGACCAGAAGGCGATTACAACATGGAGGAAATGTATACAGAAATGGATCTTGAGGGAAATCCATTGAACAATAATCAGACAATGAATGTAGGGGCCAGTTCCGTTACGTTTGACCCGGCTGAAGAATTCGGAGATGAGCAAGGGCGTTATATCGATTATAAAGAAGGTACCGTTTTCAAGAAACGTGGATTTTATCTCGAAGCAATCATTGAACACCAACGGTTACCAGAATTTTTAGTCCAGCTTTCCAATGGAGACTGGCCAGTCACAATCAATCGTGTCCAGATTGCTCAGGCCGGAGCATCTTCGACCTTACTGGGTGCGACGAATTACGAGGATGGCCCAGAGTCCGGCGGGAATCCCTTTGCAGGTAATCCGATGCCCAATACCGATGAATTCAATTATAGTGCAGGTGATCCCGGTGGTGCGGGAGCAGTTGGATTGACCGGGGGAACTCCAGAAAATCAGTTGCTTGCAAAAGCAGCAGTTACAGGACCAAGTTTGGCCAAGGTTGCCATTTGTGGCACGATCTACATTTACAATCCCGTTGAACCTCTCGAAACGAAATCGGAGACCTCAACTGCACCAGCTGCAGTTCCAACGGCCACTCCTGAGGAACCGATCGGAACTCCAGAATCAATTACCACTGAACCTGCTGACGAGCTCAAGCCTGCAGATGCAGATGATGTCATGATCGAAAAGCCAGATGATCTGGAAATTCCTGAGTCGCAGGATTCCATTGAACTTCCGGAAACACCACTCGATGATTCGACAACAGCAACTCCGGCAGCCAAGCCTGTCGCGAATCCCGATGAACTCGAACCACTCCCTTTGGAATAATCCAGAGTCTTGATGGTTGTACCGTTAAGCCTGCTTTCAATACCGAATTTTAACTCGATCGACTCGAACCAACACAGAAAAGGAGTCGGACATGGCCAATATCAAATCAATGCTTTCAGCCGATGGCATCAAACATTTTGCGCTCAAACATACCGAAAAAGTCGTCTTTGGGTTGGTCTGTCTGTTTGTCGTTCTCACGCTATTGGGGACGCAATGGTCAACCTACACCAAGACTCCCGCTGAACTGACGCAGGATTTGG
>DOCI01000308.1:30320-47839 GCA_003503535.1 Planctomycetaceae bacterium | reverse complement strand
GCTCATTGCAAATTCGACCTGGACTGAGGACGAGCGGGCTAAGTTCCCTCCCGTTGAGGTGGACGAGCAGGTTGAAGAGATGCTGGTTGGGATTACGGACAGCCCGTATCGTTGGGATGCTGAATTCATGTATCCACCAACAGGAAGTGATGATCCTCGTCGCGAGCCTGAATTTGTGATGGTCGCGGCAATGAAAGCCGATGCCGGGCGAACCATTCTGGCACAGAGTACGACCGTCACTCCTGAAACAGAAATGGCCGATACGGAACCAGAACCCGTTGAGACCAAACCGGAAGACGATCTTGGTTTGGACGATATCGCATCTCGCCCGACTGCTCGGCCAGAAATGGCTGGCGATGCCGCCAATCCTTATGCGGGGGGAGATTACTACGAAGAGTATTCCGTCTCTAATGACTACAACGAGATGGTTGTCGATTATGATGCGGAAATGGGCGGAGAATATGGTAGCGGCATGTCTTTGCCATCCAATGTCAAAGGTGTTCCGGTTCGCTATATCTCTGTGAGAGGAATTTTCGACTTGCGTAAGCAGGTTTCCAATTATTCGAAAGCCCTCAGCATTCCAGAATCGGAAGCGGAAAAACTGGTTCGCTTCATGGATTTCAAACTCGAACGTCAAAAGGCGGATTCTTCTGAAGGGCCTTGGGGAGATTGGGAACCGGTCGATATTCAAGTTGCCATGGACTACTTGAATCAAACGATCGATTACGATGCTGATGTCGTCTCTGCCGGGGTGAGGAATCCCGTCATCACGATGCCCCTTCCAGCTCGCCTGATGGGTGTCTGGCGCAACAAAGTGAATCATCCCAGTGTAAAGAATTTTGAACTCTCATCTGAAGAACTGGAATACGAGGAAACACTGAATCGCAAAATCCTCGAAGAGCATCTCAAAAACAATAAGAAAATTAAGCAAGTGGCTGTCCAAAAAGGATTCAACAAGGTTCAACTCGATACGACTTCTATGCAACAGGAATATCTGAATGAAACAGATACTCGACAGTTGAATCGAGTTTTTGAAACCGAGTTCAAAGGGACTTCCGCAGAGATTCGCAAAAAACTGATTGAGAAAATCAAAGCGCAAGTCTCTGCAGCCGGGAACCTCGTCTTATTCCGCTATATCGATTTTGATATTGAAGCAGGCAAAGCCTACCGATATCGAGTCAGTCTGGTCTTGAGCAATCCCAACTACGATGTCCCCATTGACCAGGTGGTCGATCCTTCAGTTGCTCAAGGTGCGGTGCGCGATACACCCTTTAGTGAGCCGAGTGACGTCGCCGTGGTGTCCCCAGATTATGCCTACTTTGTTCGTAATGTTTCACCACCTCGTGGCATTTCCAATGAGATTACCAATATGGAGATCTTCCAATGGTACGACTCGGGAACGATGATTAAGGGAAATCTCTCGATGGAACCAGGCGATTACATTGGTGGCATGTCAAAGACTTACGTGTTACGCCCTGCCGAGATGACCTATGAAGTGGAAGAAGATGTGGAATTCAAGACAGACGATTTGATTGTCGATGCACTTGTCATCAATAAACTCGACTACAATTTGCACAAGGATTTAACCCTGCCAAAAACACTCACCCGGGGAGATGTTGGTGTGGTCCCTGAGGTGCTGGTGGTTGATTCCTCTGGAAATCTGAAAATTCTCGACAAGCTCTCCACTGAAGGAACTCGTGCTCGTTACGATGAATATTATGAGGCAGAAAAGGGGCCTTTTAATGATCTTAAAGATGCCTCTAAGAAGATGTCTGAAGCCAGCGGGCTCGATGCATTGCTGGACGGTGGCGACAGCGCTGCGATGGAAATGGAAATGATGATGCAAATGGAAGAGGGGCCCTCTCGTTTGCGAGATCGCCGTCGTAATCCAACACGACGTCAGTCTTCGTCTTCAGCTGAATGATCATCGAAAATAATTACCAGAATGATGAAAGCCTCCGGACACGTTTTGTTCGGAGGCTTTTTGACATCTGTGTGAATCTGTAATGCAGTCGTATTGCTCGTCTTAAGACTTTCGAGAGCGGATCGCGTTGGTCGGAGCAACCGTATCGTCCATACTGATGTGCGTATCTTCATCCAGGGGAAAAGTTTTGCATGGCGTTTGGGAATGTATGGTTTCTGAGAGTTTTGGAATCAAGTTCGGTTCTGGACAGTCACCAGCTAAATTGTTCCGCATCAATTCGCAAACACGTTTTAGTTCGAGAAGTTCCTTCTGCCCAAGGCCCTGAACAGCCTGATTTCGAACCAGTTCGCAGCATTCGTGCATTTCCTGCTGAATTTTCTTCGCTTTTGCGGTTGCACTGATCAGTTTCCGACGGCGATCCGAACAACAGCCTTTTCGTTGCAGCCAACCATCGCGTTCCATACGGGCGATAATTCCAGCAAGTGTTTGAGCCTCGAGCCCCATTTTATCTGCCAGGTCCGACTGCGGCTGTTCACCGTCCTTACTGAGTAGCGAAAGGACTTCCCACTGTCGAAAGGTGATCCCTTTGTGTGTCAGTTGGCATTCGAGTGCCTGGCGGAATGCATGGGCAGTGCTCACAATCCAAAAACCAACTCCGTCGCAACTCTCGTGTAATTGTTTTGATCCAGACAATGGAGATCCTTAACACCTGTTCAAGTTGAATTCAGTTGAAGATTGAGTTTGAAGGGGAGTCAATTGACTCTCCATTTGTAAGTCAGTTATGAACCGGTCACTATGCATAATTAAATTTGTTGTATCATCATTACTTTGATAATACAAAGTTTGCTCGAAAAGTATTTCATTCGCCAGCAGATCTGAATTCGATTTTGAGGATCGAAATACGTGAACCGATAATTTCAGTTTTCAGCGACTGCGATCACTGCACAGTCACGATTGCCCAGTCTAACATACACTCTTCAAACTGAATCAGAAGATGTTCAGGCAAACTCGCTGTGCTGAAGCGATTGTGATGGAAATTAAACGCTCGACAGAGCACTTTACCCAGAGACAGCGCTCTTATGAATCATACACAAGCAGAGGATGCGAATAAAGACGTGGTCCTCCAATCGGGGATTATCACAGGAGTGATATCGAGTGTTGTCCTTTGCCTGCTGGCCAACACACTACAGATCGTCTTTGAAGCTCCTTCTCTGTCACAGTCATTTTTCAGCCCGCCAACTGCAAACTGGATCTCCCTGAATCTTCTGGGAGGAACGGTGACTCCTTTGGCTCAGGGCCAGCAGGAAATCCGAGTTTCTTACCTGTTTTGCCTGATTATCTCGATTCTCTTTTACGCAATCCCGGCTGGAGTCTTGTGGTTGCAAGGAAGCGGGGATCGAATTCGGCAGTTGAACAGTTGGATGAGCCTGGCGGGAATATGGGGAATCTTATGGATTGCCTGCCTGATTGCTCAGTCGACACCCGTGTTGACATTTTTGCAGGCGACACTCGTCTTCTGGATTTCACTTCCAATTGCAGGGAGTCTGTATGAGGTCCTGCGTACCACAAAAATTTCTGAAGCGAAATTGCTGGAATCAAACGAAAACTCATCGCCAATCAAAATCATACTGCTCGTCCTAATGTTGTTGTATGTGATCATATTCACTGCAATGAACTGGGGCTTGTGGTTCAATTTGAGACTGCCGCACGGCGACTCGGCGATGTATGAAGAGCATCTCTGGAATGTGCTGCACGGTAAAGGATTTCGCAGCTATCTGGATCAGGGTTTGTTCTGGGGGGAACATATTCAGTTTGTGCATCTGTTTCTAATCCCGGCTTATTGGCTTTGGCCTTCTCAGTTGTTATTGGAATTTTGCGAGTCCTTTGCCCTGGCGATCGGGGCGATTCCAATTTACTGGATGGCGGAGCGGAGTTGCGGAAATCGGAAAGCGGCCCTGTTGTTAAGTGCCACTTATCTCTGCTTTTTCCCGATGCAGTTTCTGGACATCGCGGTCGATTTGAAAACATTTCGTCCCATCGCCTTTGGTGTTCCAGTTGTGCTGTTCGCTCTCGATCAAATTGAACGAAAACAATGGGGAATCGCCTCAGGTCTGCTGATCTTCTCGTTGACCTGCAAAGAAGACTATGCGATTGTCATTTTCTCGATTGGATTCTCGCTGCTGGTGCAATGGTGGTGGAACCGAAATAAAAATGACTCATCCCTTGGTTTCCGATTTGGCCTGGGGTATCTAATTGGTGGGCCGATATACCTGCTGACTGCCTTGAAACTGATACGTTGGTTTCGCAGTGGGGTTGAAGTTCATTATGCCGGTTACTTCTCAAAGTTTGGCGAGTCCACATCGGAAATCATCTGGACGATGCTGACGAATCCACTGCTGCTGGGACAGGAATTATTGACAATCAATTCCGCAGTGTATGTACTGGCGATGTTGCTGCCGCTCGGTTTTTTACCGCTACTTTCGCCATTACGATTTCTCAGTACGGCTCCGATGTTTGTGCTGCTTTGTCTGAACGAACTGGCTCAAGATCCTCGGCATCACTTTCACGCACCACTGGTTCCATTGCTTTTCTGGGCTGCAGCAACTGGACTTGGAAATGCGATCTTCCATCGCAAGGAACGTGAAGAAGAATCGAACGTGGTCGAGAATGAAGCTTTGGAAATAAGACTGCGGTCGCTACGACAAACTCAATTTGCTTTCAGTTGTGCAATAGCGACTTCTGTCTGGTTCTCGCTTTCTCCATTGGGAGTTGCTTTCTGGGATCCTGGCTCCAATTGGAATGGCTGGAAATTATATGTGCCGGATGAACGGGCAAAGAATTTTTCCAAAATTGAAACTCTGATCCCCAGGAACTCTCGTGTCGCTTCGACGGATTATGTTCACCCTCGCTTTACGCATTACGAGCGTTCTTACGATTACAGTCATTATGCACGAACTGTGAGCGGGGGGACAACAAATGTCCCAGAGGATACCGACTACATCGTGATCGATACCCGACACCCCTACAGCGAAATTCATGAGCCGGGACAAGTTCGGGAACTTCGTGAACAGCCCGATCAATGGGAACTGCTCCAGGATGAAACGAATGGATATTTCATTGTGTTGAAACGAAGAGACCAACAATAAAAAAACACTACAGAGCAAGCCTGCAGTGGTTTTGAGTATTCCATTCAAATTTTCGGACTAATAACCGAGCGGGCGGTAATATCTGTTGAACAGTGGTCCGTATTGAGTTTGATAAATGCGATAAGTGGAGTTGGGTGTCCAATAAGGATATCGGGCTCCGAAATAGCCGGCCGGTCCATATCCATAGCCGAATCCATACGCGCTGCCCGGTCCATTCCAGTTCCAGGGCAATTGAGGTCGATAAACCTCGGGAACATCGTTAATTCGGGGTTGATTGTATACCCGCTGAGGTTTGTCCTCTTTATGGATCACAGTCGGTCGTAATTCCCCAAAGAGGATTTCCATCGTTGCTTCGTGTCGATAAGCGGGGTTCGCCAGATATTCGGCTCGGCTATAAGGGATCGATTGGTAAACCGATTCATAATCAGCAGCGACGACTTTCGATTTACGATGAGGTACTTCTGAGGCTTTCGTCAACAGGTGCTCGTCTTCAGGACCAAGCTGTTTGACGTGGGGGCCTCCGACAACCTGATGCGTTTTCTTGTCGAGATCAAATGTTACGAGATCCTTCTGAGCAGGCGTTCCGGCTGCTCGGCTGGGGCCTGAAGTGATGAGCATCGTCCATTGCTCGCCAGACTCTTTCTCAGAAGACTTGAGCGGCTTTTCAGCGAATTTGTTTGTGTTTTCTGGTGCCGGCTTGGAAGGAGCCAACTCAGGCTCTGGTTTTTGCACAGGCTTCATCGGTTCTGGAGAGACAGGTTTAGTCACTTCGGGAACAGGAGTCGATTTCGTATCAGGAACTCGCAGTGGCATCGGTGAGACTTCAACAGGCTTTGGCACTTCTTCCAGCATCGGCAGAGAAGGGACAGCATCTCCGGGGACAATCTTCCCCGGTTTTTCGATTTCATCAGGCGTGACTGGAACTTCCAGGCCTTCTTCATTGGGATCGAGAACCGGTTGCACAGGTTGCAAATCCTGCCCGTGGGCTGAAAATGACCAGGCGATTAAAAATCCGATCAAGCCGAGCCGAAACCCGTGCGACCAGCCTGCCGGAGAACGACTGGTGTTTCGAGAATTGTCCTGGTTGATGCTGCCGTTCATTGTGTCGCTCCTTTGAATCATCTCGCGGTCTTGAGTCCACATCGACTGAGGTAAACTTCAGACGGTATCTTGTTCTTTTTGAAGTTACGGAGCCGGTACAGTCAAACACAAGCATCACTTTTCTACCTATTTTGTTTTTTCATGCAAGCTTCTGCAAATCCGCTATTTGGCCATTTAATCGATACAACCGGATCCGTTCTGGCGATATTGCTCTTGAAGTTCACGATGCATTAATTCTGCAGATCGTATCAATGTTACAGCTGTAAATTGTTGTGCTGGAACGATTATGCACAGCAAACCGACCGCAGCGATCTTATGCAAAATGGTTGAGCTAGGGGTCGCACTTAATATTAGAGGCCGGAATAATTGTGTCAGACCAGTTATGCAGAATTCTGGACATCGAAGCCCGGTGGCAGCCAGAGTTTGAAAGGATTGATTATTTTCTGAAAAAGCAATTGACCGATTTGACTTTCACGAGATCATAGTAGTGACGTCAGTTTAAGGGCGTCATCAACAGGGATGACTCACTACCCGGAAGAAGGGTAAGGAGAATGAATGGCCGGTGGATGCGGCTGCGACATTGGATGCGAGTGATTCGTATTCAAACAGACTCGTATCAAATCGACAAATCCGTTGTTTGGACGGACCCCGGCGTAGAAATCCCTGAGAGGCATTCATGAACAAGTACACAACGATTTTCTTTTCGAGCCTGTTCTTTCTGCTGGGCGTGATCTTAGGGTTAACGGGTCGTGATGGGGCCTGGCGAAATACCGCAGAAGCCGAATTGATGAACGCGAATGCGGTCGAACAGATGTATCGACAACTCGCAGCACCGTCGACCTTTTCCGAAGGTGGCAATCAGCTCTCACGCATTTCCGCGTTAACGACTCCAAGTGTCGTACATATTCAGAGTGAATCTGAAGGAGCTTCCGGCGGACTGGTTGAAGAAACCGGCTCGGGTGTCATCATGTCCAGTCCACAAGCGAAAACACCCTTCGTAGTAACAAACCGTCATGTGGTCGCGGGAGCAGATACTTTTGACATCCGCATTCAACTCTCTGATGGTCGCACGATCAATCCTTATGAAGTTAGAGCCGATGATAAATCCGATGTTGCCATACTGCTGATTGACGAGCCGAACGTTCAACCGGCACGCTGGGGTGATAGCGACACTGTTCAGATCGGTCACATGGTTCTGGCACAGGGAAGTCCTTTCGGCTTGAGTCAGTCAGTCACATTCGGCATCATATCCGCCAAGGGGCGTCGTTCTCTCCGACTGGGGGAATCGAGTGATGTCATTAACCAGGATTTTCTGCAAACCGATGCTGCCATCAATCCGGGCAACAGTGGTGGACCGCTCATCGATCTTTCCGGCAGAATTATTGGCATCAATACCGCCATCGCTTCCAACAGTGGTGGGAATGAAGGGATTGGCTTCTCCATCCCCAGCAATCTGGTGCGATATGTGACTGAACAGCTTGTTGTGAACGGCACTGTTAAACGGGCTTACCTGGGTGTGAAACTTGATCCCGACTTTGATGAAGAAACCGCTCAGAAACTGGGGTTGGATCGTGTTCGCGGTGCTCGTGTTGTCGATGTTTACAAAAACACCCCAGCTTCCCGCTCAGGATTGATGATTGACGATGTTATCCTCTACTTCGGTGGAGTCGAGGTTCTGGATGAAAATCATCTGATCAATCTGGTCAGTTTGACTTCAGTCAACACGTCAGTGAAAACGATTGTTCTCCGAAAAGGCAAACGACAAACACTGCCTGTTGTCCTGGGCGACCGTAGTGTCCTGGATCAACGCACCGAAACACCAAAAGCCAATGAATGGCGAGGTCGGTAAGCGATCAGCAGGGAGCGATGCTTCCCTTCTTATCAGCTGCAATCCATAATGAGAATCGACTGACAGAAGTTGGTATTCTCATTATGGAAACAACATGACAATTTCTCGACTGGCCTTTGGCTCATTCCTGCTGATTGTTTCTTCAATTGCTTTCTACGAAGAAACATGGGCATCTTCTCCCACTTTGGAATATATGCGGGAGATCCGGGTTCATAAGATCGAATCGCCAGATCAGTCGGAGGCGACGCAGGTTCGTGTTCTGCTTCCTCCTGATCTCGATACGAATAAATTCTACCCTGTCATCTATGTGCTACCTGTCGAGCAGGGCCGTGAAAGCCGTTACGGGGATGGCCTGCTTGAAGTTCGGGAGCATCGCCTGCACAAAAAATACAACTGCATTTTCGTGGCTCCGACTTTCTCGCAGTTGCCATGGTATGCCGATCATCCTGATGTTAAAGCAATTCGTCAGGAAAGTTATTTTCTCAAGACTGTCGTCCCGTTTGTTGAAAAAACATATCCCGTTTCAAAAAAGCCAGAAGATCGACTGCTGCTTGGTTTCAGCAAATCCGGCTGGGGAGCCTGGAGCCTGCTGCTGCGTCATCCCGATTTTTTTGGCCGGGCAGCAGCCTGGGATGCTCCAATGATGATGAAGCAGATCGGCAAGTACGGAAACGGTCCCATCTTTGGGACGCAGGAAAACTTCGAAACTTATCGCATCGATAACTTACTGCGAGCCAATGCAGAAAGCTTGCAAGATCAACCGCGACTCATACTCACCGGCATTGGCAATTTCGCCGATCACCATGAGCAAGCCCATCAACTGCTAGAGGAATTAAAAATTCCCCATCACTATCGAGATACGCCAGAAAGATCCCACGACTGGCACAGCGGCTGGGTTAGTGAAGCCGTTGAATTATTGATGAAAGAGTGAGCAAGATCGATTCTCCCCTGTTCCCAATGTCCTCCCTGGGAACGAGTAAAGACGACCTCTTATAATTACTCCGGCATAATTGGCTTGCGTGGTGTCTTCCCATCTTTTTCGACTGGGTATTGAGCCTCGTAATGTTGCATGTCAGCAATGAGGTCTTTCATCAGTTTTTGCAATTGCTCCGGGTTTGATTTCGCCAGATTGCTGGATTCAAAAGGATCAGCCTTAAGATTGTAGAGTTGATAGTGCGAACCTTCGGAAGCTTCTGAGGGGATGTAATGATAGACCACTTTCCAGTCTCCCTTGCGATAGCTGGTGAAATAGTCGCTGCGATGCGGGGAATGAGGGTAGTGCATCAGGAATGTTTCATTGCGTGAGGCATCTGACTTACCAGTCAGAAGTTTGTTCAATTTGGATCCATCGACGGTGTGGCTTTGGGGATTTTGCACTTCGACCAGATTCAGGATGGTCGGATACAAATCGTAAACTGCGGCCTGCTGACTTTGAATCGCTCCGATTTCGATTGGCAATTCCTTCTGATTGGCGTTACTGGCATTCGGTTTTGCCCACGCGGCAATGAATGGAACTCTCATTCCCCCTTCGTAATGCGAACCCTTTTTTCCTCGCAGTGGAGCGGCACAGGCGACGGCATGTTGATGACCGAGGGGAGCATCGGAGCCATTGTCGCCCAGGAAGAAAACAAGTGTGTTTTCGGAAATGCCGAGTTCGTCGAAGTGATCGAGTAAATCGCCAAGCGATTTGTCCATTCCTTCAATTAATGTCGCGAACGCCTGAGCATTCGCAGGTTTGCCAGAGTCTTTGTAATGATCGGCAAAGCGAGGATCGGAATCGAATGGGGCATGCACGGCATAATGAGCCATGTAAAGAAAGAATGGCTTGTCATCTTTGACCGCTTCGGTCACACGAGCTTTCGCTTCGATGGAGAGGGCTTCGGTTAGAAATGTCTCTGATCCATGATATTTCTGCAGATGAGGCACGGCATGATGAGCACGTTTCGTATCTGCTCCGTATCCCTTTTCCGCGTAATAACTTCCCGGGGCTCCGAAAGAAGCTCCTGCGACATTGACATCAAATCCGATGTTCAGGGGATCTGCCCCTTCGTAATCCTCAGCTCCAAAATGTCCCTTACCGACATGAATCGTTCGATAACCGGCTTTAATGAGCAGACGGGGCAGGGTGACATCTTCTTTGTTCAAACCCTCCCAGTTCCAGTCTGGCGGACCGAAAGGACCACGGTTGTTATTGGTCGGATTGATCCAGTTGGTTGTATGATGCCGAGCGGCGTTTTGCCCCGTCATGATTGAGTTTCGCGTTGGCGAACAGACACTCATCGCACAGAAATTATTAAAGCGAATTCCCTGATCAGCCAGACGCTGCATATTGGGTGTGCGGTAATATTCATTGAGGGGATACTTCTTTGGATGTCCTGATTCGTCCGTCAAAAATGGAACGGAGGTATCCATGACTCCCATATCATCCACCAGGAACACCATAATATTCGGCTGTGATGCGGAAGTGGTTTGCTCAAAGACGATCCCAATTAAACTTGCAATCAGGATGAGGAGGACATTTTTCATTGGATGAAACTTTCCTGAGACCGAACAGATGCGAAACTCTGTCACACAATAGAGTCGATTGATACTGGTTATAAGCTAACAGTAAGTATCAGTAATCTCAAATCTATCCATCAATTTGTTGTGGCAGGTTTCTTCTGTTTCCACAGCCATTCTCTAACATTCTTCTGAATTCGACTCTGAAGATTTAATAAGACGAACTACAATCGGAAAATTACTGCTTATTTGATCTCCGAAAAAGGATTGTCCGGATGAGAAGTGTGCTGATCTTGAGCCTCTGCCTGTTTAATTCCCTCTCTGTGAATTTTGAGAAGCCGACGGCTGAAGAGGAGTTGGAATCGCGTGGGCGGGAATTGTTCCAGGCGATTCTGGATGATGATCTCAAGAAGTGTCTGGAACTCTCCGATCCGGCTTCTATTAAAAAGCATGGTCAGGAAAAGTCCGAAAAGTTTTTTCGCACGCTGATGCGAATCGTAAATTTTTCCAGGGTTGGAGCAGAAGACTACAAAATCGTCTCTTCGAAAATAGCCGCACCCGGAAAGACTGCTCAACTCAAAACTCAGGTTTGCATTGCCGGCTTATGGCAATCTCCGAGTACAGAATTGTGGGTCAAGATTGATGGCAATTGGTACTATCAGGAAACTCTTGAGAAATGAGATTCTTCTCTCTGCATCAAAATTGAAATGAGTGAGAGCATGTCCGACTATGTTCTTGGGCTCGACTGGATCAACCAGAAACAGGGCTGGGCTTGTGCTCGATGTGACATGAATGCACCTGGGCAAATGGTATTCTCAACACTGCTGGTCGAGGAGGCAATTGAACCTCTTGTTAAAGATGCGGCCTGCATTGTCGTCGATTCTCCAATTGGACTTTACGGCTTGCAACCAGAAGGCTGTAAAATTCGCCCCTGCGATCAAGGAGCCAGGCAATGGGTTGGACCGGGAATGCAATCGAGCATTTTCGCCGTCCCCTATGAAAATGAACTGACACTTTGGAGACAGCGTCGTTTAGAGGGAAGCCCTCAGAAACAGGGGCACTTTCGAGGATTGCTGCCCATGATTCATTCCGCGGATTGCATTCGCCGGCAGAATCCCAGGACTCTCGAGTCCCATCCTGAACTGACATTTGCTGCTCTCGGCTGTGGAAAGTTGTCCGGCTATGCATCCAAGAAAACGTTGCTGGGGCAACTGCTCAGAGTCGCAATTCTCCATCAGCAAGGATATTCACTCGACCTGAGAGATCTGATCCCTTTTGCAAGGATTCCCTCTGATAACTTTATCGATGCCACTGCAATGGCGATTGTCGCTTGCGGTTGGTATCGGGATGGAAAGCTGCCAGTGATTCGCGAGCAAAGTGGTGACCCCGTCATTCATACCAGCCACGACCGGGATGATTTTCTGATTGCCCTCCCGAAATGCTTTTCGGATTCACGTGAACTTCCTCCTTTGACCTCCGAGCAAATCATGCATCAAATCCAACTATGGGGGAGAAGTATTGGTACGGCAACTTAATTTCCCAAAATTTTAGGAATGAAAATCAGACATCCAATCACGACCGCGGCAATGCAACTGATCAGCACTGCTCCAGCTGAGACATCTTTCGCATTTCGCGTTAAGGGATGTTCCTCCAGACTAATCCGATTGAGTGTATTTTCAATTGCCGTGTTCAACATTTCCGCAACGATCACAAACGAAATCGAAATTGAAATGATCGACCATTCCGTGATGTTTAACTCAAAGACAATCCCGGCAACGATGACAACTGTCGCGATTACCATCTGGACTTGCAGATTTCTCTCATTTTTAAATGCAATGAGAATTCCCCGGATTGCATTATGAAAAGCAGACAGCAATGAGCCTCGATAGCGTAGCGGTGTGAGATTGTCGGGATTGAGTTTCGGTTCCGTCATGGTGCAGGAGTAGTCAGAAGAAGAGGAAGTGCCACGTCCCGGACGGCATGAGGGCGAACCTGGGAACCTGGTTGTTGATAATCTCCCAGCTCGGTTTTCGCTTTAACGGTTAACTGCGTCAATTGGTCGACAACTTTCGGTTTACTCTCGGCCAGATTCTTCGACTCGGCAGGATCTTCGACGACGTCATAAAGTTGTAAAGTCTGTTGTTGAGGTGATCCATTTCTCGTACGTGATCGCGATTCAATTGGCAGATAAAGTTTCCACTTCCCGGAACGCACGGCCTGCAACTGATCCATTTGATAGTAATAGAAAGCTTCGTAAGGACTACTCGCATTCTTCTGCCCGAGCATCAACGGCAGAATGTTGTGTCCATCCCGTGGGACCGTATTATCGAGGGGATGCTGACTTAATTTGGCCGCTGTGGGGTAAAGGTCCATCATAGTAGAGAGCTCATCACAGACAGTACCCGCTGGAATTGTGCCAGGCCAACTCATGATACAGGGAACCCGCATCCCACCTTCAGAAGTTGTATAACCCCATCCACTCAGCGGGAGATTGCTTCCCTGGACTGGCGTACGCCGCGGGGCTCCATTATCGGAAGTCCAGATGATGAGCGTATTATCCGTCAGATCCAAATCCGACAAGGTGCGCACAATTTCACCGAGTGACCAGTCAATTTCTTCAACGGAATCGCCCCACGGACCGTTTTTTGATTTCCCCTTGAAGTCTTCGCTGGCAAAGGGAGCCTGCGTGCTGCCCGGCATGCATTTAGGAATATAAACAAAGAATGGTTCTTTTTGATGGTCTTTGATCCACTCACAAGCGGAAATCGTTAAGCGTTTTGCCATTTGATCCCGATCCACCGGGGCATCGACCACTTCATTATTGATCATATAAGGCAACGGAGGCCAGTTCTGGCCTTCGCGGGGAGTCATGTCGTCGCTGTAGGGGATCCCTTCGAAATAATCGAACCCCTGATTCGTCGGCAAATAGTCCGGCTGATCTCCCAGGTGCCATTTTCCAAATGCTGCAGTCGCGTATCCGGCTTTCTGCAAATGCTCAGCCATCGTCCATTCATTGGGATTGAGACCAATCGGCGAAACCGGTCGCAAAACTGCTCCGTCGGTAATCGCCATGTCGACACGTTGTGGATAACAACCAGTCATCAAAGCCGCGCGGCTTGGCGTACAGACTCCGCTGGCGGAATAAAAGTGCGTAAATTTCCGACCCGATTCCGCCAGTCGATTTAAATGAGGAGTCCGATGCAGTTTGGAACCGAAGGGTTCGATATCGCCGTAACCCAGATTGTCGCACAGAATGAGGACGATGTTGGGGGGCTTCGATTTGACATGACTCGCCAGAAGTTCAGCTGTCGAAATCTGACAGAAAGTCAGCAGAAACAGGATAAAGTTACAAAACAGATGGTTCACGTTGGCAAACTCCTTGTTACAATGTATAAGGCATCAGTAATGCATAGTGCTCATTCAAATGCCTGCCCCTATAGCCTACCAGTGTTGCCCTCACCTTCCAAGGATTCCAGTCATGCCTCTGGACCGCCGTGCCGAACTATTTGTTGAAGCCGTCTCTGTTTTTTCCAGCACCCCTGTGCATGAAATGACTATCGAAGAAGCCCGAGCCCGGAAGCAACCTTCTGTCGGCAAGCTGGCTCCGATTGTCGCTCAGGATGATTGCAGAATCCCCACGCGAACAGGTTCTGTCTCAGCCCGAGTTTATCAGCCCCGGAATGAAATTCATAACGGACATCCCGTCATTATCTATATTCATGGTGGCGGCTGGGTGATGGGCGAACTCGATCATTATGACCAACTCTGCCGCGAACTGGCCAGTCAGACCGACATGACTGTCATCAGTCTCGACTATCGACTCGCCCCTGAACATCAATTTCCCAAAGGTCTGGAAGACTGCCTCGATGCTGTCGAACATCTGGCGACTGAAGGTATTCCTGGCCAGGCTTATTCCCATCAACCCTGCGAACATCTCTATTTATGTGGAGACAGTGCCGGCGGGAATCTGGCTGCGGTTGTCGCTAACGAATTCCACGATCATTCCCGCATCCACATCGAAGGTCAAATTCTAATCTACCCGATTACCGACTGCGATTTCGATCGCGTCTCCTATCGAGACAATGCCGAAGGCTATCTGCTCACCGCTGATATGATGAAATGGTTCTGGGAACTGTATTGTCCAGATCTCAGCAAACGCCCGCTTCCCTGGACATCTCCCCTGCAACGCGATTCTTTCGCGAATCTGCCCCCCGCCTTCGTGCTCACCTGCGAGTTCGATCCATTGCGTGATGAAGGAGCCGCCTACGCCGAATGTCTGCAAGCTGCGGGAGTCGAAACCGTTCACCACGAAATCCCCGGCATGATTCATGGTTTCATGCGATATCTGCAAACTTTCCCACAGGCTCACGAAGCGGTTGCAAAAATAGCCGACTGGATTGACCACACTTCCGCAGTCAGCTCAGGCAAATCGCACACATCTCATCATTAATAGCGAACTTGATGACTCTGGAAAAGTTTTGCTGAACCAGTCGCATTGCTTTTGCGTTGGAAAGACCAATACGTCAAGATGATCTATGAATAGTTCCCCATTCAATTCTAACGGGGAATTGTTACGAAATCATAATGACAACTTCAGGCATTCCATTTACGCAACTGGCCTATGTTTTTTTTCATCCCCTATGGGACCGATGCTCCCATTTATCATTGGCCTTATGGCACTGTCGGGATGATTGTGCTCAATGTGCTCATCTTTTTTCTGGTTCCCGATGTCGCTCCCTATGTGCTGGAACATGGAAATGGCTTGCAGCCGCTGGAATGGATCACGTCTAATTTCATTCACGGAGACATTTTCCACCTCATTGGAAACATGATATTCCTGTGGGGTTTCGGGCTGGTTGTCGAAGGAAAAATCGGAACACCGAGGTTTTTGCTCGTCTACTTCGGCATGGGAATTTTTCAATGCTCGATCGAGCAGGTATTGATGATTGCCAGCGATTCCGGCGGATCTTCGTTTGGAGCTTCTTCCATTATTTATGGACTGCTGGCCATCTCGCTGATCTGGGCTCCCAAGAATGACTTATCGGTTTATCTGTTCGTCTTTCTGATCCGCATCATCGCCACAACTTTCGAAATCTCGATTCTAAGCTTCGGAATGATCTATATCGGCCTTGAGTTTGTGCTTGCTGTATTTTCAGGATTTCAGATGAGCAGTGCGATGCTGCATCTGGCAGGCGCGTTAATTGGAGGAGGCATCGGCTATGTTTTCCTCGTTGGCAAGTGGGTCGACTGTGAAGGTTGGGATTTGATTTCGGTTATGAAAAATCAACATGGCCGCCAACTGACGCGGACTGCTGCTCAGATGCCCGAGGCTGACTACCAGCTCAAGACCGAGAAATCGAAAAAGCGGAAAAAGAAGAAACCCAAACTTGCCGAATTGGATTCCGAACTCGATGATGTTGAGGTCCAGCAGTCAAAACGTGAAAAACGAGTCTTGAGAATTCGGGAGTTGCTCCAGCAGAATAAGCCGACCGCTGCTGTTTCAGAATATCAGAACGCCAAACGACGAATGGGAGAGTTCACGCTTTGCGCCATGGATTTGAAAAGCATGGCTGATGGATTGTATCGCCAAAAAATGTATTCCGAATCGATGCCTTTCTATGAACAATATGTCGATCGCTTTCCCGATCTGGCCTCCAAAATACGTGTTCGGCTGGCTGCCATCTATATCGATATCCACCAGCGACCACGGGCGGCATTGCGCGTCATGAGCCAGATCGATCCTCAGGAACTCGATGAGAACGCAGAAAAAATCCGCATCAAACTCGAACGCCAAGCCAATCAACTGATTGATGAGGGCGTACTGGAACTGGAAGGCCAGAGTTGGTCGTAGAGAGACTCAAATCAACCTACGGAATCCATACCCGAACACGATGATTGGAACTGTCGCCAATGTAAACGCGGCCATCGGGACCGAAGCAGACGCTATGTGGACGGTTCAGTTTGCAGTTGAGGGGATCGCCATCGGGGCCATCTCCCTTTTTTCCATTGCCGACGATCGTCTTGATGACTCCCGTTTTGCCATCGATCCAGCGAATGGTGTGGCTTTCGGTATCGGCGAATACGATGTTGCCATCTTTGTCGACGGCGATCCCTTTCGGACCGGCCAGTTGTGCCTGAGCGGCTGGCCCACCATCGCCGCTATAACCCTGTTTTCCGCCGGTGCCGGCTACGTGATGGATTCGTGATGTTTTCAGATCAATCCGATAAATCGCATTTCCTTCTCTGAGGGCGAGCCAGAGGTTTTGTCCATCGTAATCGAGTGCGCGGGGACCACTGACAGGAATGTCCCCCAGTTTGGCGTTTTCTGGGAGTTTCTGTTTCTTTCCATCACCGAGAATTGTGGTGACAATTCGTGTTTGCGGATTGACGACTCGCAATCGGTTATTGCTGATATCGCAAATGAAAAGATTGTCGTTCGCATCAAAGGCAATCGAATGCGGGCGATTGAACATCGCTTTCGTCGCAACCTGACCATCTCCACCAAAGCCGGCCTTGCCTGTGCCTGCCAGCGTCGCAATCGTCCCGGTTTTTGCATCGACGCCGCGGACAATGTGATTCATCATTTCGACGAAGATCATGTTTCCCTGAGAATCGAACCGGACTTCGTAAGGCTCAAAGAGTTCGGCTTCGGTGGCGATTCCCCCATCTCCCGAGTAGCCAGATTTCCCAGTCCCTGCGACGGTGCTCGTTTCCAATGTCTCCAGATCGATTCGGCGAATCACATGATTTTTCGTTTCACACACATAGAGAGCTCCATCGGGACCTATGACAACGCCGAAGGGTTCATTGCAGGTCGCCTCGGTCGATTTCCCGCCGTCTCCCGTGTAGCTGGCCTTTCCGTTTCCGAGCAGAGTCTTGACTTCTGCAGACTCTACTGGAGTAGAGCACAGCTGGAATGATGAGATTGTGAGCATAGTGAGAAATATGATTTTGAGCATGAGTTATCCTCTTTTAAGTCGGGTGGCGGGGGCGCTCTCGA
>DOCI01000308.1:29622-30152 GCA_003503535.1 Planctomycetaceae bacterium | reverse complement strand
CCGCCACCCTGGATTTTAACATGATTAGTTATCGCAGCCACTCGGACATGATATCCGAGATCTCTTCCCCCTCAAGCGTTTCGTGGGCGAGGAGGTGATCGACGATGGCAGCTGTCGCCGCCCAGGCGTTGTCTTCATCAAAAAAACGATACAGTTCAATCGCCATATTTTCCAGATACGCCAGTCTGCGTTTGGGCTGCTTCTCCAGAGGTTCTGCCCAGCGCCAGGCTTCCTGCCAATCCTGTGCCCACTCGGCAACCAGAGCAGGATGAAAAGGCTCCTGCCGATAAATCATCTCAACCACTGGTCCTGCAAGGGCAACCCGAACTCGATCTTCCAGATCCTCTTTCGTTAACTTGGTATTGGACCAGAGAATTGTGACATCGCCGTAACGCTCGGGACCATCATCCCAGTCGGGATCGATCGTAATCGACTCGACGAACGCCCCGAGATAAACCGCCATCATGGCATGGCCAGCTTCGTGATAAGCGGTAAGTTCGAGCATGATCGGGTTTCGGGTTTCGGGTTTC
>DOCI01000308.1:27829-29478 GCA_003503535.1 Planctomycetaceae bacterium | reverse complement strand
TTTCGGGTTTCGGGTTTCGGGATTCGGGATTCGATTTAAACATCGTGCATTGAGAGAATTGTAGTAAGAGAACTTCGAATTCGTTTCAAAAAACACTGGCCACTGGCCACTCAACACTGGCCTATTCCTTCACTTCCTTGCGGCTCAACGATTGACTTGGCAAAGTATAGTGAAATCCCGCCTCGCACTTCACTCCACTGAAAGGGTTGTCATGCAAAAGTTTCACTGGCTGCTGATTGTCTTCCTGATTCTTCCCGCAACATTAACTGCAGACGATGCAAAACCGAAGCAGGTTTTCATGGCCGGAGCTGCGAAGAGTAACATTACTCCCCCGCTCGGTGAGAATCTTGTTGGTAACTGGGTACCGACCCCTTCAACCAATATTCACGATGAACTCCATGCACGTTGTCTTGTGCTCGATAATGGCGAAACGAAAATTGCATTCGTTGTTTGCGATAGTCTCGGCTTGAAACGCGAAGTCTGTGACGAAGCCCGGGCTCTGATTAGCAGCGAAACCGATATTGAACCAGATCACATTCTGATCTCCGCCACGCATACCCACTCGGCGACTCCGGCGACCAGTGAAGTTTATCAACCATTTCTCGTACGTCGTATTGCTGATGGTGTTCGTCGAGCAATGGCAAATCGTCAACCCGCGCGCATCGGTTGGGGGGGTGTCGATGAACCTTCCGAAGTATTCAATCGTCGCTGGTATACGACCGATCCTGAGGCTCTGAAGAATCCTTTCGGTGGTGTCGATCAAGTCCGCATGAATCCTCCGCGTGCCAGCGCCAACTTATTACGACCTGCAGGCCCGATTGATCCAGAAGTTTCTTTTCTGAGCGTGCAGACACAGGAGGGAAAACCAATCGCATTACTGGCGAATTATTCTCTGCACTATGTCGGAGGAGTGAAAAGAGGCGATGTCTCAGCCGATTACTTTGCGATCTTCTCTGAACGGATTGGAGAGTTGATGAATACTGATGCCAACTTTGTCGGCATCATGTCCAACGGCACCAGTGGAGATATCAATAACATTAACTTTCAGGAGAAGTCTGAACGACGCGAGCCTTATGAGCAGATGACTAACGTCGCTAACCTGATCGCCGAGCGAGTTTACGAAGCTCATCAGCAGATTGAATTTCAGGACTGGGTTCCCCTCGATGCGGTCAGTCGCGATTTGACTTTGCAATATCGTAAACCAGACAAAGCGATGCAGGATTACTTCGCCAAAGTGATGCAGCAACCTGAAGATGCCGTACTTTATCAACGGCACGAGCGAACGTACGCTGGCCGTGTGCAATCGCTACTTGAAGGGCCAGACTCCACAGAAGTGATGTTGCAGGTCGTAAGAATTGGAGATCTGGCAGTGACCGCGATTCCATTCGAGACGTTTGCGGAAATCGGCCTGGAACTCAAAGAGAAAACCCCCTTCGCCGACACATTCACCATCGAACTGGCCAACGGTTGGTACGGCTATTTACCAACCCCCGAGCAACACAAACTCGGCGGCTACGAAACCTGGATGGGCACGAACAAAGTTCAGTTCGATGCCTCCGACCTTATCGAGAAAACATTGTTTGAACTCATGGAGGAAGTTTCCAACAAGTAACCGTAAATCCAAGTAATGGGTGGCACGTCCCAGAACG
>DOCI01000308.1:27079-27727 GCA_003503535.1 Planctomycetaceae bacterium | reverse complement strand
AGAACGAAGTGAAGGGCGTGGTGATCGCAAGACACCACGCCCTTCGTGCTTGTATTATCGGATATATTCACCTATTCAACGCTGACTCCCCACGCTTCCAGCATCTTTTTTAATAATGCTTTCTGCTGCTCGCCGACCATCGGATCTGCGTAAGCCTCCTGCAACAGCTTCTCATTTTCGGAGCTCTGAAAGTGATACAGGTCCTGCGTGTATTTTAGCCAGTCGATTCGGGTTGTTGTGAAGCTGTTATCACGCAGTTTTTTGAGATCCTTTATTTGTGACACCAGCAGCTTTTCATAATCGTTGTCGAATGGCTGAATCATGCACCGTGCATCTGGCATCGAATGATTGATTTCCCCATCTTCATTTTTGGGAAACGTGCTCCCGAAATGACCAACATCGACCAGCACCAGTTTTACCTTTTCCACCCCCTGATATTTCTGCATCAAATCGCGAACCTTCTTGAGGATTACTTCCCGTCCCGAAACTGCACTCCAGTCATTCAGATAAACACTGTCTTTATCAAGTGAAATCAGGAATTGCAGTGTGCCGGAATTGGGGGACTGAAAGTCTTTGAACAGCAGAAATTCCGTTTGGCTTTTCTCCCAGTCTGGTAATTGAGCAGCGACTCTTCCGCCGGGTGAGGAA
>DOCI01000308.1:25070-26952 GCA_003503535.1 Planctomycetaceae bacterium | reverse complement strand
AGCTCCAGTAGTATTGATCGTAGGCCCGAATTTGCCCGGCATCTTCTTTCTCATAAACGAGTCTATTCGTTTCGGGCTGGTTCTCCGGCAATTTCCACGTCCGTTTGATGGGACCAGTTGGCATCAGTTCCAGTTGCCTCACATTTTGACGGGGCTCTTCCACCTGAAATGATTTCACTTTCACAGTCAGAATTTCCGATGAATTCGCCACCAGAGCTTCCAGAGTCGGTTTTGTGACACCCGGATCCTGTGCCTGCGCGGCAATCGCTTGCAAAGTAATCGCCAGGACTGCTCCCCAAATACAACTCATGTATGGCTTCATCTGATCCCCCCGGTTGAATTTTTGCCAAAGTTCTTCAATTCAGTAAATTTGCCTAGATATGAATGTACACTTTGGTCGATCCCTGATACAACATGAACATGCGTATCAATTGGCTATTTGTGGACATGAATTCCTACTTTGCTTCGGTCGAGCAACAGTTGCGGCCCGAATTGCGCGGCAAGCCCGTGGGCGTTATTCCAATGATGGCCGACACAACCTGTTGTATTGCAGCCAGTTATGAAGCAAAGGCATTTGGCATTAAAACGGGAACGCGTGTTTCGGATGCCAGAATTCTCTGCCCGGAGATCAATCTTGTTGTCTCCCGAACGCGGGAATATGTCGAGTATCACAAGCGGATTGTGAAGGCAGTCGAGTCGGTTCTGCCTGTCGATCAGATTCACTCCATTGATGAAATGTCCTGCCGTCTGCTCGGTGCGGATGGCGAATATGCACGGGCATTGCAATTAGGCAAAGCCGTCAAAAATGCGATCAAAAACCGTGTCGGCATCGCGCTGCGTAGTTCGGTCGGCCTGGCTCCGAATCGCCTGCTTGCCAAGGTGGCCAGTAATATGCAGAAGCCGGATGGCCTGACATTGATTCGCCCGACCGATTTGCCGAACTGCCTGCATCAACTGGAGTTGACCGACCTGCCCGGCATCGGCAAGCGGATGGAGAAGCGTTTTCATCGAGCCGGGATTTTTACGGTGAAAAAGTTATGCGAGCAGCCGAGTCATCGTCTGCATGAGGTGTGGGGCGGCGTGGTTGGAGATCGCTGGTGGCATATTCTGCGGGGAGAAGATCTGACCGAGAAGCCGACGCAGCGGCGGACGGTCGGACATTCGCATGTGCTTCCTCCCGATGCACGGAATGATCGCGACGCCTACGCGATTCTTGTCAAACTGACACACAAGGCGGCTGTCCGCCTGCGGGACATGAATTACTGGTGCGGCTCCTTTACTGTGAAGGTCAGTTTCTGGGAGTGGGGTGTCTGGACGGAAACCCGCAAAGTGGGCGATGTGCAGGACACGCCCGCTCTATTGGCGGCGCTGGCGGAAATGTGGGTCTTGCGTCCGCAGGGAGCGATTCCCTTCAAAGTTGACCTGACGTTATTCAATTTAAAATCGTCGAAGAGTTGTTCTCTGCCGTTGTTCCCCGAACAGCAACGGCGGCAGAGCCTGGTCAAAACGATGGATGCGATCAATCTGAAAATGGGAGAAGGAGCGTTGTATCTGGCAGCCATGCACGGCTCCCCCGAATCAGCCCCCGACCGCATCGCCTTCCAGTCAATCCCCGAATGCCGCCCGAAACATCCCTCTGCTGGTGAGGTGGAAGAAGTTTATTGAAGATGCGAGGGTTACAGTGCGAGTGTCTGGGGGCGAATAAAAAAAGAGTGCATCAAAGTAATTCGCGAATCGCTTCGCCTTCATCAAGCAAATACTGTGGGCGGCCTTGGAGGTCGTTAATGGTGATCTGATGCGGGTTGATGCCGAGTTGATGATAGACCGTTGCGAACATGTCCTTATAAGTGACAGGACGATCGGCCACTTCTCCTCCGAGTCG
>DOCI01000308.1:17580-24908 GCA_003503535.1 Planctomycetaceae bacterium | reverse complement strand
CCCACTTTGGGCCAATGATCTCGCCCGCCATTTTTATTGACGCGGGGAGTTCGACCGAATTCCCCCCAGGCGAGGATCGTGACATCTTCCAGTATGCCACGTTCTTCGAGATCGGCGACCAGGGTGGTCAGGCCATGATCGACAATCGGTAATAAATTCTGCATACGGGGGAAGTTGGAGGAATGCGTATCAAAATCGCTGATTGAAAGACTGACAACACGAACGCCCGCTTCAATCAGCCGACGAGCCATCAGGAACTTTTTCACCGAATGAGAGGATTCACTGGTCACAGATTGGCTGCCGGGACGATTTTCTGGCAATGTATAACGTTCGACAATGCGGGGATCTTCCTGAGACAAATCGACCGCTTCTGCCAGTTTACCGGAGGTGAGAATGCTGACTGCCTGCTGCTGAAACTGATCCATCGCCTGCATCATACCCTGCTGATCGATCGCGCGGCGGATCTTGTCGAGATCGTCGAGCAGTGAAAGACGTCGATCCATCCGGTTGGTAGAGAGCGCTTCGTTCAATGTTAAAGAGACGGTGTGATCGCCTCCCAAGCGTTTCAGTTCGCCCTTCATTCCCGATTCGAGTTCCCGTTCAAACATTGCAGACATATCGGGGCGAAACGGTTGATAAGCTGGCCCAAGGAATCCGGCGCGGGCGCTGTTTCGGACGAGCGGCCGTCCCTGCATCATGTCGACAAAGGTGGGAACCTGATCGGTGGATTGGCTTTTCAGACGAGACATTGTACAGCCGAGAGCGGGTCGGCCTCCCATCGATTTCAAATCGCTTTCCGCAAATCCACTTTGACATTGAAACGCATCGTGTCTTCCGACCGAACCGGTCAAACTTCTGATGAATGCAAACTTATCGGCAGCAGCGGCCACCTTGGGCATTAACTCGCAGATTTGAATTCCTGGTACAGCAGTTGAGATGGGAGCAAATGGGCCACGAATTTCAGAAGGGGCAGAGATCTTGGGATCGATGGTTTCATATTGTGGGGCTCCTCCATCGAGATGCACCATGATGAGCGACTTCGCTCGCTCAGAAGACTTACGCTGCGATGAAGCATGCTGATCCTCTGCTCTCAATAAAGCCGGTAAAGAGAGTGCCGTTCCGGCGAAAGTTCCGATGGTGAGAAACTCTCTGCGGAGAATTCCATCGCAATGTCGAAATTGTCGGCCCGATATTCGTAGCATTATTTATCCCCGCGGAATTGATCGTGCTGTTGTGATCCCGTTAACATATCAGTTTTGATCGATTCGTCGAGAACAGTCAACACTGATTAAATATTGAAACGAAAAGAGGTCCTCGTGAAAATCTGCCGTATGCCGCTCGCCGTCATCCTTCCAGCGATTCTTACCTGCTTTCTTATCAATGCTGGTAGCCCTGCATTTGTGGTCGGGGAAGAAGCAGCCTTCCCGAAAATTACCAACACACAAAAGGAGGGGGAGAATCCGACGACGGCTCAGGAGGCAGCCGATGCGATTACGGTTCCCGCTGGTTTTGAAGTGACTCTCTTCGCAGGAGAACCCGATGTTTCGCAGCCGGTTTCGATGGAAATGGACGACCGGGGTCGTATTTGGGTGGCTGAGTTTTATACCTATGCCGGACGTGGATTTGATGAATCACTCAGAGACCGGATTGTTATTCTGGAAGATGTCGATGGCGACGGTAAGCACGATAAGCGAACGGTTTTCTGGGATCAGGGAGACCGATTGACGAGTGTGCTGCCGGGCTCGAATGGTTGCTGGATTCTTAATGCCGGTACGCTCGCATGGCTTTCCGATAAAGATGGTGATGACAAAGCGGATGGTGAGCCTGAGATTTTTCTGGATGGCTTCGATCAAAATCAGGTCGGACACAATATCGTCAGTGGTTTGATGTACGGGCCGACCGGCTGGATTTATGGACGTCACGGCATTCAGGCGACGTCACTGGTGGGTCCTCCCGGGATGCCTCAGGATCAGCGGACAAAAATGAACTGCTCCATCTGGCGGTTTCATCCACAGGATCATCGTTTTCAGCTCGTCACGGAAGGAACAACGAATCCCTGGGGGCTCGATTACAACGAATACGGCGACTTCTTCTTCACGAACAATGTCATCGGGCATGCCTGGCATGCGATTCCGGGTGCTCATTTCAAACGGATGTACGGAGCCGATTTCAATCCGCATTTCTATGAGCTGATCGATCAACATGCAGACCATTATCACTGGGATCATTCTGCGAACTGGACCGACAGCCGGGAAGGCAACGGTGTGCATGGCAAACTGGGCGGTGGTCATTCGCATTGTGGGGGAATGATTTACCTGGGGGACAATTTTCCCGATGAATATCGTGGTCGGCTCTTCATGTGCAATACCCACGGGCGACGTGTGAATTGCGATATTCCCGTCCGCGAAGGAGCAGGCTATGTGATTGAGCATAGAAAAGATTTCATGTTCGCCAATCAACCCTGGTTCCGCGGTGTTGGCTTGATGTATGGCCCGGATGGCGAAGTCTATGTGAGCGACTGGACCGATCTGGGAGAGTGTCACGATAGCGACGGCGTGCATCGAACTTCGGGCCGGATTTATCGGATCACTTATGGCAAACCGGAGAAGCATTTCACGGGGGATTTGGCGGAATTGTCGAATCCAGAATTAATGGAACTCCAATGTCATACGAATGACTGGTACTCCCGTCACGCGAGAAGAATTTTGTTTGATCGTTTTTGGTCCTCAGGCGAATCGTTCGATATCAAGGAAATATTTACTCAAGAGAAACCGAAATGGTTCGATGATACGATTGTCAGTCAATTGAAAATTGGCTGGGTGCTATTTTCTGTTGACGCTTTTCCAGAAAGAAAACTTCGAGGTGGTCTGAGTCATGCTAATGAGCATCTTCGTGCGTGGTCAGTTCGACTGTTGTCGGATCAAGCGTCTGTGAAAGATCAGACCTGGAAATTATTCTGTGAGAAAGCGGCTCAAGAAAAATCCGCGTATGTTCGACTTTCTTATGCCTCCGCCATGCGGGTGATGCCACTTGAATATCGCATTCAGATGGCCCATGCTCTGGCTCTACATGCAGAAGATGTTAACGATCACGATATGCGACTCATCATGTGGTACGGGCTGGAGCCAGCAGTCACGAAGTCTCCGAAGAAGGCGCTGGAGTTGACCAAGGTTCAGCCCATTCCCAAGTTGCGGAATTTCATTGCTCGGCGTTTGATGCATGAGTCTGTTACGAATCCTGAAATGGGGCCATTGCTGGTTAGTGCGGTTCGAGAGGCAGATTCCAAAACACAAAAACTTGAATTGCTTGCGGGCATGGTCGCGGCGACACAGGGGATTCGTCAGTTGCCGAAGCCTGCTGGTTGGGATGAGCTTGTTGAGGAAATGGCAGCAAGTGATGATCCCAAGCTGAAAGAAGCCGTGCGGGATCTTTCGCTGGTCTTTGGCGATGGCCGGGCGATGCAGGAGTTAATTAAGCTCGTAACCGATGGCAATGCGAATCCGATTGATCGCATCGCGGCTCTGGAATTTCTAGCCGAGCGTAAGGATGAAGCTCTGCTGCCGATTTTGAAGAAGAGTCTGAATGATCGTGTGATTGATACAACGGCCATTCAGGCGCTGGCGCGTTATGACGATGCCGAAACGCCCAAGCTGTTACTCAATCAATTCAACAATTACAAAAAGCCGCCTCAAGCCGCGGCTCTGGAAACCTTGGCTTCCCGACCAGCCTATGCACGGGAACTGCTCAAAGCAATGAAAGAGAATCGTCTGAAAGAAGCGGTTTTGTCTGCTTCTCAAGCTCGTCAAATCTCGCAGTTTGGCGATGAGGAAATCAATAAACTGCTCGAAGATGTCTGGGGCAGTTTAACAAGCACTCCGGCTGCCAAGCAGGAGCAGATTGATCATCTCAAAGCAGAACTGACAGCCGAGTCGCTGGCCAATGCGAATCTTTCCAATGGGCGGATTGTCTTCAATCAGACTTGTTCGAACTGTCATCGGTTGTTCAATGCCGGCAAGAATCTGGCTCCCGATTTGACGGGGGGCAATCGCATGAATCTCGATTATCTACTCGAAAATATCGTCACACCTTCTGCTCTTGTGCCGAATCAGTACAAGGTCACGACCTTCGTGCTGGATTCCGGTCGTGTGATTAACGGGGTGATCAAATCCGAAACGGATCAGACGGTAACTGTGCAGACTGAAAAGGATGAAATTACACTGGCACGAGAAGAAATCGAAATCTCAAAACCTTCGAATCTTTCCCTGATGCCCGATGGAGTCCTCGACAAAATGAGCCCGGAACAGATTCGGGATTTGATTGGCTATTTGCAATCGGATCGACAGATTGAAGTCGTTGCAGAGTAAAGAGTGCATTGCCTCATTTTGCTCATCTGTATTTTGAATTGGAATCCAAACCCAGCAGAATCGAGTACAATTTGCAAAAAGACAATAACTGAAATTTTTTGTGGAGATAAAGTACGAATTGTTCCGATGACAAAGATGGAAGTGGTTGTTCCTTTCCCAACTCATTTGACAGTTCTGTCTAATAGTTGTCGATCCGTTGAAAGTGTGAACTGGCGGCGGACGTTTATCAGACTCTGGAATTTCTATCTGTAGGTTCCTCAGGGCCTGAAGAAAAAGCTCCACAACAAAGGATCATGGACGATGAAAATTAGTTTCCTCAAAAGTGCTGTCGCCGGTTTAGCCTGTCTTGGAATGGCGATGCCAACTCAAATTATGGCTGAAGGCGTTTCAACCAATCAGGTTGCCAGCAAAGTTCAAATCGCTGATGTTGCGTTGACTCAAGGCATGCTGAACGGAAAAGTTGTTGACTCTCAAGGCCAGATCATCAACGGAACTGTTGTAAAAGTCAGCCTCGGCAGCAAAGTTGTCGGATCTGCAGTAACCAATGCCAACGGTGAATTCGCTGTCAGCAATCTGGATAGCGGTTTGTACCAGGTTTCAACAAGCCAGTCTCAATCAGTCGTTCGACTCTGGGACGGTGAAGTTGCTCCTCCGGCTGCCAAAAGCAAAGTTCTGATCGTCAACGGTGCAACCGTTCGTGCTCAGGACAATCCTTTTGACTACGTTGTTCTCGGAACAGCTGTTGTCGGTGTTGCCCTCGGTGGTGCTGCTCTGGCAGATGGTGGTGGCGATACAATCATTGTCAGCCCATAATTTTGCCCCGATTTGAGAATCATTGCACTCATCAACCTGCCCAGAATAGGAATGACAATCATTCCTATTTTGCCGGCAGGTTGAATGCAATTTTGCAATTCCCCGAATTGCAAGTCTCGCTGCTGAAGCCGATCCCGGATTCCACCCGAATGTAGATATTGTACGGTTGATACCGTTAACACTGGATGCGTTCCAGTCTACTGAGGCGGAGTCCGAAATTCGTGTGAGTATAAACGGATTTCGCAATATCGCCTGAATCTCAGGTAAAATGCGCTAACGTTCTGTTTTGCTGATATCACACGAAAGGATTTGGGGATGAAAGGTTTCACTCTGATTGCGAATTCAATGGTCGGACTGGCTTGCCTGGGAATGGTAATTCCACAAGTTTCCGCCATGGCTGAATCACCGCATACGCAATTTGCACAAAAGATTCAAATTGCAGATATTGCGGTAATTGATGGCGTTTTAAATGGCAAAGTGGTTAACACCCAAGGCCAACTTCAAGCTGGCGTCGCCATTTCTGCCTCTCTCCAAGGCTCCCTTACCTCCCAGACTACCAGTAATGAGGCGGGGGAATTTGTTCTTTCGAATCTCGGAACTGGTTTGCATGAGCTACAGGCTGGCGAAACCATTTCAACGGTACGTCTCTGGAACGGAGCAGCCCCTCCTTCTGCCAAGTCGAATGTATTATTAGTCACTGGCTCCGCAGAACGTGGTCAGATTTTATCCAACAGGATCATTGGTATGAGTACTCTCACGACAACCGTTGTTGTCACCGGAGCAATTATTGGAGGTGTAATTATCGCCAACGATGATGATGACAATCCTCCTGCCAGCCCATAATGGAATGACGATTAAGTGTGAGTGTAACCTGTAAAATTTGCTCACTTTCAATTAATAGCTAAGCGTGAAATACAAAAAAATGATTACCCATCAATGACAACCCATGTGTCAGGATGAGAAGAAAAATCAAAATGCCTCCAGGATAACCTGGGGGCTTTTTGCATTTAACGCTGTTTTTTTAGACGGATTTCGATTCTGGATATTCGTTTTGAAGTCTCATCTGAAGTTTTTGGCGTTTTCAATGCGGGAATCCTCAGGTAGAATAGCAGCAAGGAAAATTTAACAGGTATAAGTTTCAGTCAGTGATGTATTTACTACTGACGGGTAGCTTGGCAATTTGGAGAGTCTTTGCGGGGACTGTCGTTTATAACAACCTTTCCTGCACCGAGTTACTTGATTAACAACTCGTAATTCGACGATAACTATTCTGGATGAAACGCTCATCAATTCTTGCACTGCTAAAACATTTACGGAGAGACGCCGTGAAATTTCGATCAAAATTCCAAAACTTTCACACAATCGTGGCATGGTCTGCTTTTGTAACTCTCTGCTTGTGTGTTATCAGTCCGACTGCAAGTATCGCCCAAAATCAGTCCAAGGTTCCTGAAGGACATCCCTTTGCACCTGTTGTGCAGCTGGCCAAAAAAGCACAGCAGGCTGTCGATCAGGTGGTCGACTACGAAGCCGTTCTGACAAAGCGGGAAATGGTCGGTAATGAACTGACAACGACTCAAATGGAAATCAAAGTTCGACACCAGCCCTTTAGCGTTTATCTGAAATTCCGTGAACCTCATGCCGGTCGCGAAGTGATGTATGTCGAAGGTCAAAATGGAAATAAGATTCTGGCACACGAAGGCTCGGGACTAACATCGCTCATCGGAACCCAATCCCTGGACGTCGATTCCAGCTTGGCAATGAAGGGGAACCGATACCCAATTACAATGATTGGGATTGAGAATATGATCGAAAAGTTGATTGCGACATGGGAATACGAATCCCAGTACGGTGAATGCGATGTCAAATACTATCCCAATGCTCAATTAGGAAATGTCGAATGCCGCGTGGTGGAAACATCCCATCCCACACCTCGACGCCAATTCAAATACAGCACAATGCGGCTGTACCTGGAAAAAGAGACGAATCTGCCAATTCGCTGTGAATGCTACGGCTTCCCAGCGGCTGCCGGGCAGAAGGCTCCACTGATTGAAGAATACACTTACACAAATCTGCACACGAATAAAGGTCTTAACGACTTCTCGTTCGATAGTAAGAATCCAAGCTATCAGTTTTAGACCATTTTCAAATGGT
>DOCI01000308.1:12697-17403 GCA_003503535.1 Planctomycetaceae bacterium | reverse complement strand
AAACGATGTGTTTGCTCCTGCTGAACGCTGCAGGTAATTTTTGAATATGCTCTAGACCATTTTCAAATGGTTTCTACAGTCGCCTGGACTCCAAATGGCCGTAAAACACTGAGTTTGCTCCTGCCGAACGCTGCAGGTGATTTTGAATATGCACTGGAGCATTTGCTCAGGCAGAACGTGGGAAATTGATTTTGGAAATGCTCCAGAGTTTCTCGAAAGCCAATTTCTTCTGGTGTATTTCAAAATTGAATCCGCCAGACAGTCTGCTCCTAATTTTGAAGCCATTATTGTCCAGACCATGTGAGTGTCAGGACTTTAATCCGCAATTCACGGCTCGAACCAGGCGGCTTTAGCCATGGCTATTCAGTGATTTGAACGTGGCGTTTTGGGATCGGAAGAAATTTGTTGAACAGATTGATCCGTACCTTGAATCGCACGATAATCGGTCATGAAGTCATCAAAAATATAGAATATTTGATGATGAAGGAAAACGACGTAATCGGGTCGGACGTCACCCATTACGACTTCCAGCCATTTCCTGACTTCAGGGTTCTGCCGAGCAACGTTGTAATTCACTGAAATCACTTCGCCAAAATAGCGGGCGAGGTCGGGATTCAGCATTGGCGTAAAAGATTCGCCCACGACCAGAATGCAATGCTCTCGTTTTGGGTTGACTGTGTACCGAGTATGATTTAACGGAGGGAGTTTCGGATAGACATCTGAGGCTGTCTGATCAACGATACCCAATTGATTCCAGACTTCTGGACGATAAACCTCCGTGTTGTGGCTGATCATCTCATAACTGGCGAACTGATTCAGGTCCGAAGTGGTGGACTCATACTGGAATTCTTCTGATTTTGGTTCTTCATACTGTTCGATGCCGAAATGCTCTGCGATGCAACTCGCCATTAACCTGGTGTATCTTCCTGTATGCCAGTGAAAGTTCTTTTCCGCATACAGAGGATATTGTGCGTTTGCTTGACGGATTCGTGCGTAGGGACACAGCATAAATCGTTCACGGACCGGTTTGGAAACGGATTGCATAACCCTCAGGCTTTGAGGAGCCTCAATCGCTTCTGGATCGGCCTGTCGTTGAATGAATTCAGGCAGGTTTTCGAAATCCAACACATGACTTGTTGGAATAGAAATCATGACACTGGGTACTGGTAAACTCTTCAGAAATTCGCCATAGGTTTCGACTTGGGCTACCTCCTGGGGTATTTTTTCTTCATGGATCTGAATCGGGGCCAGAGCAGCCGCGTATTTTCTGTCATCAAAGTGACTCCCAAAAAAACAATGACCATTCTTACCGAGCAATAACTGAGAATTTGGCGTCGTATGCAAACCTAGAATACATAATTTGCCATACAGTTGAATACTCTGTTCTCGAAGCGGAAAGCGATCATTAAATGCTTTCTCAAAAGCATTGGGGTAGGAAGAAAGTTCTGTGATAGTCCTGGGAGTTGAGGGATAGTTTTGCGGGCTCCTCTGCTCAGTGTTTAGAAAGCTGATCTCGGACTGACGGCCAGTTCCCAAAATGCTCAGTACAAGCGGGAGCCAAATCATTCCCAGAAAGAGAACAATCAATACGATTTTGGAATTCCGATGATCACACGACATAATTCTCTCAGAATCGGAAATACAGAAATGGATTGTGGGTTCCATTGACCAGGAGCAGCATGGATGTTCCCATGAGCATCATGATATAGAGGGGTTCAAACCCCACTCGAATTCGAGGAGGGATGCGAGCCAGGGACTGCTGGACTGGCATCGAGAAAACGATTCCGAAAAAGATCGCCAATAACAGATCCGTTTTAAAGGGATACGACCAAAGCATGCCGGCTCCCTGACCAGCCATCGCAGCAAGATATCCTGCTGTTTGTTCGAGTGTCGTTGCCCTGAACAGGACCCAGCCAACCAATACAACGAGTAAGACATAACACCGCCGAACTATGTTGGGCACCTTAGCGGTGAGGTCTTTGTGAATGATTCGCTCAAGGGACAGGAAAGCTCCGTAGTAAGCTCCCCAGAGAATGAAATTCCAACTGGCACCGTGCCACAAGCCGCACAGCAGGAAGACAATCCAAAGATTGACGATGGTTCTGAGCTTGCCGTTTCGGTTTCCTCCCAGGGGTATGTAAAGATAATCCCGGAACCAGGTTGAGAGTGAGATATGCCAGCGAGACCAGAAATCCTGAATCGAGACTGCAATATAAGGATAGTTGAAATTCTCCGCAAATCGGAATCCGAGCATTAACCCCAATCCGATGGCCATATCCGAGTATCCTGAGAAATCAAAATAGATTTGCAATGCATAGCAAATCGCCCCGATCCAGGCGTGCTCGATACTCAGGTCTTCGACAGGAAGTCCGAAGGCAACATCTGCGTAGACCGCAAGTGTATTAGCAATGAGAACTTTTTTGGCGAGTCCAACGACAAAACGTTTGATGCCTTCGTGAAATTTATCAATTGAGGTTACCCGTTCGATGAGTTGTCTGGAGACATCTTTGTATCGAACGATTGGCCCAGCCACGAGTTGAGGGAAGCAGCTCACATAGCACGCAAAATGGGTGAAACTCTTCGCAGGGGAAGCATCCCTGCGGTAAACGTCAATGACGTAACTCATTGCCTGGAACGTGTAGAAACTGATCCCCAGCGGCAACGCGACATCAAACCAGCCCGCTCCGAGAATTGGGTCGAGCGAATCGCCCAGTAAGAAACCCGAGTATTTGTAATAGGCCAACGGAATGAGATTCGCGACAACGGCAAACGCCACTAGAATCTTCGCACGGCTTGCAGATTTCTGAGTCCGATCGCAAATCAATTTTCCGATTCGGGCAGCCAGGACATAATTGAAGATCAGCGATAGCAGCAGAAGAACGACAAGACGGCCTTCGCCCCATGCATAAAAGGCGAGACTCGCAATCAGCAGAAACTGGTTCCGTTGATCCTTGCCAGTCAAATAATAGACGGCAAGAACAAGTGGCAGAAACAGGCACAGAAAGACTAATGAACTGAAGAGCATCTGTTTATCATCAACTGAATGGGTTCATCCTGTTTGTTTCACCGAGAAACATTTGGCAAACAGGATGGCATCCTGGATTCGAGCCTTTTTCTGGCGGGAATGTATAGCGGCTTCCCATATTAGCTCAAGATGAATTTCTACTTCAGGTGATTTCCTCAGACGAATCATAACCCGACGTGTCAGTTTTGAAGTTGCACTCTTTGTTTTCGATTTCAGCGTTATCACTAAAGAAACAGGAGTAAGCTGTCTTCTGTTTAATGTCGTTTGAGGTGTGACCCTGCTGTTTTGCCCAGCAGTGTTTATGATGGCTGTGAATTACAGAATCGGGCGATATTTAGCGATTGCTGGAATAGTAGTGCTCTTTCGAGCTTTAAATGTCGCTCTCAAATCGCTATTCCGCAGTCTGCTTGACTGCTCCCCAATATTGAACTTACACGACATTTAGCGATAGTTGAAATAGTAGTGCTCTTTCGAACTTTAATTGTCGCCCACAAATCACTATTCCGCAGGCAGTTTGCCTGCTCCAGAATTCTGAACGCACACGACAATTAGCGATAGCTGGAATAGTAGGGTACGTCCTGACGCACCGGAATCAGGGTTAGTATTCAATTCGAAAGCGATAAGCGAATCGCGGAGGTTTCATTTTGGATTTGAGAGTCAATAACGAAGTCATATCGGCAGCATGGTGCCCCAGGACGCACCCTACTTGTCTACTCCGAGACGACATCAAAACTCTTCCAAAACTTCCAGTAACAAATATGTGATTGTCAACAAGGTTGTTCCAGTAAATTGGGGCGATAGTAAACAGACCGGCAATGTCGCTGAGGAGCCCAGCGTTGGCCATACCCCATTAAATTTTCTGACGTTCCGACAATCAAAACACCATGTGTTTCCATCACATTTGCCAGACGTTCGAAAAGATCTCTTTTGACTGGCAGATCGAAATAAATCGCGACATTGCGACACAAGACGACATCGAATCGTCCTAAAGCCGTCAGTGGGTTAAGCAGATTTCTCTTCTCGAACGAGACGAGACTACGTATCTGATCACAGATCTGCCATTCCGAGCCAACTCGCGTGAAGTATTTGGCTTTGATATCAGCAGGAATACCGCGGCTCATTTCGAGATCGCTATATCGACCTCGACTTGCATGAGCAATCGCTGCTTCTGAGATATCTGTGGCGTGAATTTGAATATTCCAATTGTGAATATCTGGAATCATCCGGTGCAGCATCATACCAATGCTGTATGGTTCCTGACCGCTGCTACAGGCGGCTGACCAGATCCTGAGTTTTTTAGGAAATAAGGTACCAGATCGGGCGTCTATGATCTCGGGAAGTGCTTTGTGCTCCAACGCCTGATAGGCGGCATCGTCACGAAAAAACAGCGTTTCGCGAGTCGTAATGGCATCAATCAGTGCGATACGCAGTTTATCATTGAGCGGAATGGAACGAATCAATGCCTCATAACTTGGCAGACCAAAACTATTCAACAAAGGTTTCAGGCGCGATTCGATCAGATAGGTTTTACTTTCGTCCCATTGGATTCCGCAAAGTTCATCGACTTTGCGGCAAATCATCTGGACTTCTATTGCTGACGGTGTCATACGAAGCACTCCTGAGTCGAGGCCCGCTGGACCGCATGAGAAATTTGATTGAGCGGTAAAATTGCATCAACAAT
>DOCI01000308.1:11304-12618 GCA_003503535.1 Planctomycetaceae bacterium | reverse complement strand
ACGGTAAAATTGCATCAACAATTCCGGCTTCTGTCGGAAATCGAGGCATTCCGTAGACAACGCAACTTTCTTTATCCTGAACGAAAACCTTTCCATGGGCTTTCTTAATCGCCTGTGCCCCCAGGAACCCATCGCTTCCCATACCGGTCATAATGACCCCCAGAGTCTTACTGCCATATTCTTTGACTAAAGATCGAAACAGATAATCAACGGCAGGTCGACAACTGTTTTCTGGTGGGTCGTCAGTGAGTTCAATGATCTTGTGCATCCCATCATTGGTAACACGCATTTGTAGTCCACCTGGAGCGATGTAAACGACCCCCTTGTTAACCTTCTCGCCCTGTTCGGCTTCTTTCACTTCCAACGGACTCTGTTGATTCAAATTTTGAGCAAGCGACTTTGTAAAGAGCGGAGGCATGTGCTGCACAATAAGAATGGGCAACGGAAAGTCTCGCGGAAAGTTGGGAATCACTTGTTTGAGAGAAGCGGGTCCGCCTGTCGAGACGCCGATCCCGACCACACCTTGATCAGAAAGCCAGCCGATATTTGATTGACAATTATTTTCAACTGGACTGGCAGTCATTATCTTTGGGGGAAGTGAGGGAACTACTGCAGGTGCAGGGGTAATCACTGGCCGTTTGCTCGGCTCATGATTGCAATTGACATGATCCTGAATCAATTTGACCCTCACAGAAATCTCTTTGACGAGTTTCTGCATGTTCTCTTCCCGAGAGCTGCCTTGGGGCTTCATTATGAAGTCCAAAGCGCCCGCATTCAGGCATTCAATCGTTTCTTTTGCTCCAGCCTGGGTGACTGAGCTGAGCATGATGAATTTTGTAGGGCATTGCGTTTTATTAACCGACTTGAGGACTTCCAGCCCGCTAAAGACCGGCATTTCCAGGTCAAGCGTAACAAGATCAGGTTTGAGTTCCTGGATTTTTTGGATTGCCTGTCGACCATCGCCAGAACTTCCGACGATTTCAACATTGGGAATTTGGATGCACGCCTGGCGAACAATTTGACGAAAGATCAGGGAATCGTCCACGATAAATATTCTAAAGGAATCAGCCACGAGATCATTTCTCCATAAGAAAGATGTTCGAAGAATACTTTTTGAAGTTTTCGGACATCTGCAATTTCTGCTTGCCATAGCCGTGGAAAGCATGCGTGTGTTTTAGTGTCTATCAAATCTCTCAACATTGGCGGCACTGTTTGAATCTGATGTTATTTCGCGAAAACGTATGACAACAAAATTCAACAGAAATGAATCGAGGGAGAGTTATTCCTGAAGAAGACCGCACTGCTGAAAAATAC
>DOCI01000308.1:10823-11202 GCA_003503535.1 Planctomycetaceae bacterium | reverse complement strand
AAAATACAGTGCGGCCTTTTCCGTTTCAGCAATTCTTCTTAGTACTTAAAGTTCGACAACAGTTTTCGCAAAGATTCTGCCATGGCAGAAAGCTCGTCGGCAGATTTCTGTGATTCTGCAGCTCCATCTGTTGTTGAGTTTGCAGCTTCTGCGACGCGTGAAATGTTACCGGTGATTCCCGTAGTTCCGGTGGCCGCTTCAGAAACCGAACGACTGATCTCGCTGTTAGTCGCGGACTGTTCTTCAACAGCACTTGCGATCGTATTGGAGATTTCGTTGATCTTGCTGATCACACTTGTGATCTCAGCGATCGCATCTACAGATTTTGTCGTATCCGACTGAATCGCTTCAATCTTCTGACTGATATCTTCAGTGGCTC
>DOCI01000308.1:6068-10701 GCA_003503535.1 Planctomycetaceae bacterium | reverse complement strand
TGGCCAGTTCTTTCACTTCGTTGGCGACAACAGCAAAACCTTTGCCGGCTTCGCCTGCTCGAGCGGCTTCGATCGTCGCGTTCAATGCGAGCAGATTCGTTTGCTCTGCAATCGAGTTAATCACTTTGACAACTTTACCAATTTCTGCACTGCTGACACCCAGCTGAGAAACGGTTTTGTTTGTTGTTTCAGCTACTTTCACAGCCACAGTTGCGACATTGAACGCTTCATTGGCATTGGTTGAAATTTCACGAGTTGAAGCGTTCATTTCTTCAATAGCTGAGGCAACAGTCTGAACGTTTTCATTAACCTGTTGAGCAGCATTGGCAGCAAGATTAGCCTGGCCGCAAGTTTCACTGGCGTTGTTGGTCATCTCGCTGCTGACAGATTTGAGTTGAGCCGAAGCACTGGCCAGTTGCATGGCAGCATCGGCGACCATGGAGAGGACTTTCTTTTGCTCAGAGACGTCGGTCGCATATTTGACAACTTTGTAAGGTTTGCCATTCAGGTCCAGAATCGGGTTATAGGAAGCCTGGATCCAGATATGATTTCCCGTTTTGCAAATTCGTTTGTATTCGGAAGCTTCATATTCTCCCCGATTTAATTTCTCCCAAAACGCACGATATTCAGTACTGTTTGCATATTCTGTTTCGCAGAAAATTCGATGGTGTTTGCCTTTAATTTCACTCAATGTGTATTGAACAGCAGACAGAAAGTTTTCATTAGCCGTCAATATGGTGCCATCCATGTTGAATTCAATGACCGCCATTGACTTTTCAATCGCGCTCAGTTTTTCAGAATCGTCGAAATTCTTAATCTTCTGACGGGTGATATCAGTCGCAAACTTTATAACTTTGAAAGGTTGACCATTGGCGTCAAATATGGGGTTGTAAGAAGCCTGGATCCAGACTTCCTTTCCGCCTTTACCAATTCGCTTGTATTCAGCCGATTCAAACTGACCCCGGTTCAATTTCTCCCAGAACGCACGATATTCATGACTTCCGGCAAATTCAGGGTCGCAGAAGATTCGGTGATGTTGACCAACGACCTCTTCCAGCGTGTATCCGAGTGTCTGGAGAAAGTTTGTATTTGCGGTCTGGACAGTACCATCCATGTTAAACTCAATCACCGCCATCGATTTGTTGATGGCGTCCACTTGTCCCTTGAGGTCCAGTGACTGTTTGCTGTTATCATTGGACTGATTGTTGTTATCAGTCGGCTGATTGTTGACGATTTTTTTCAGGCGGTTTTTGCTACTGGAAAACGTAGAGATCATTTGAAAAGCTTTCTTTGAGGGGTGAAGAGTTTTTAATAGAGTGGTGCACGAAAATTACAAAGTGTTGAAAATGACGTCTAAACCGACATCAGTGAGACAAAGTAACAGAGAGAACATTTGCGATATTCAATACGGAAATCACTTTGTTTTCTGTATTAATTATCGATTCAAAATAGTCGAAGTTCGACTGGTGGAGATGTGAGGGATAGTCTTCAATTTGATCACAGGAAAATGTACAGACATCATCCACGTGATCGACCAGCATCCCAATTCGTTCATCCCCCAGGTCTACGACAATCGCTTTCTGAGATTCTGTGGATTCGACTGGTGAATACCCGAGCAGAATTCTCAGGTCGATCAATGTGACGACCTCACCTCGAAGATGAACAACTCCACTTACATAAGAATCGACGGCGGGAACCCGAGTCGGTTCCACATGGCGATTCAATTCCTGGACATGATCGATATTGACTCCCATCCAGGATTCTTCCACTCGGAAAGTCACCAGTTGGATAGAATCCGCATTTCGCGGAGAGGCGATTGCTCTGTCGTTTTGCATCAAAATTTCTCCTGTGAGAATTGATAAATTTACTTAAGAATCACTGACATACCGAGACAGAGTTTCAATCAGTTTGGCTCGATCTAATTTAATCATGTGTTCTGTAACACCGACCGCTTTGCTACGAGCAAGACTTTCTTCGTCGGCCAGAGAAGTCACCGCGATCACAGGAATGTGGTTCCAGCGGTCACTCGACCGGATTTGTTTGCAGAATTCAAATCCATCCATGACTGGCATTTCGATATCTGTGATGACCAGATCCAAAGATTCTTCTGTTGTCTTCAGGAATTCCCAGGCTTCTGATCCATTTTCAAAGTCGTATACGGTCCAGTTTTCTTCTTCCAGAAAAGACTTCATTTTGGAGCGAAAGAAGTTGGAATCTTCTGCGAGCACGAGTTTTCCACCACCAGTGTCATTGTGAGTGACTGACAATTTGTGAGGGATCATGTGGGGATATTCACTTTTAGCCATCTGGAAAATATCGAGAACACGTGTCGTTTTCTGATTTACGATCGTGGAACCCAATAGGCCAGCCGCCTGAAGTGTTTGAGTATCCAGTTCGGTTCCAATTTTGTGAGTGTCGAGAACCACTGGAGTGATCAGTCCAACTTCAGAATCAAATATCTGGCAGACGACGATATAAATTTCGCTGTTAAACTCGATAGATCGCGTATGGAAGTGTCTTTCCAGTGAAAGCAGCGGCAAGCTGAATCCTCGATACTTCATCACCAGGCGACCATCAATCGTTTCGATTTCAGATGGTGAAATCTTTTCAATTCGAGAGATTTGCGAGATTGGAATGGCAAATTGTTCATCGGGATGATTGGCAATCATCAGGGCTTCCAAGGTCTCCTGGTCATCATGTTTCTCCAACGACTCATCATGCTGAACATCAGAGAGATCTGTTGAACCAATTCGCTTTTGGTTGGCCAGGCCAGCAACATCAAGAATGAATGCGATTTGACCATCTCCCAGAATTGTTGCACCAGCTAACCAGGTAACACTTTTAATATGACGCCCGAGAGGTTTGACAACGATCTCCTCGGTGTCATGCAAGGCATCGACAATCAAGCCGAATTGAATTTCACCATAATTGAGGACGACAATATTGATGGATTCTGCAATCGCATCGTCTGCCTGCAATTGGTTATTCAAATTCACATCGACCAGAGGCAGCAGGTTTCCGCGTAGCCTTAGAAGTTTGGTTCCACGAACCGTCTCAACTTTGCTGGACCATTCATCTCTTTGAACTCGAACCAGTTCTGAAACAGACATCTGGGGCACGGCAAATCGGTTTCCTCTGGAACTGACAACCAGAGAAGGGATAATGGCCAGTGTTAATGGAAGTCGAACGGTGAACTTGGTCCCTTTCCCCACGTTCGTTTCCACATCCACGGTTCCGCCGAGTTGTTCAAAATTGGTTCGAACAACATCCATCCCTACGCCGCGTCCACTGACATCGCTGATCTGATCTGCAGTAGAAAATCCAGGATGAAAAATCAGTCGGACCGCTTCTTCTGTGGAAAGCTGTTCGGCTTCCGCACTTGATAATATTGATTTTTCGACCGCCTTCTTGCGAAGTCGTTCGGCATCAATTCCAGCTCCATCATCGCTGATGATGATGTTGACTTTGCCTTCTTGATGAAAAGCATTAAGTTCGAGACGTCCGACCGCAGGTTTCCCGGCCTTTTGTCGGACTTCAGGAGTTTCCACACCATGATCAACGGCATTGCGTATCAAATGGGTCAGTGGATCGCCGATGCCTTCGATGATCGTTTTATCGAGTTCGACATCTTTTCCTTTGATCTCGAGTTCACATTGTTTATTCAGTTTCTGACTCAGATCTCGCACAATTCGCGTAAACTTGTTGAATACGTTGCCAATGGGCTGCAGTCGAGTTTTCATCACTGCTTCTTGCACTTCGCTTGTCACCTGATCAATTCTGGAGGCGACTGAGAGGAGAACGCGGTCATTTTCAGAACCGATCGTCTGCAAGAGTTGATTCCGTCCCAGCACCAACTCGCCGACCAGATTCATCAATCGATTCAGGACAGTGACAGAAACACGGATGCTACTTTCAGCAGTGGGAGGAGCTGTCACCGGTTGAACTTTAGCTGAGGGTTTGTGAGCAATTTCTGTGGTCGAAGAAACATCGTGTTGATCTTTCTCGATTGAATTATCGGTTTCGCAGACAGGGGTATTGTCCTCAACACCTGGCTGCTCCACGATCTGTTGAGCAGGTTTGATATTTTCGACAGGAAGCATGAAGAATCGGGCGAGAGACTCCTGATCCAATTGTGTCGCAATGCTGACCGTCCAGGGAAGTGGGGAATTGGTTTGATTCGTGTCCCAGTTCATCAGGGCAGCCGAATCGAGATATCCTCCCAGAACTGTTCCTAAATCTCCCAGTCGTTCAATGAAATCCGTCAAATCTGGATTTGATTCCGTGCTTTCAAACAAATCAAACGTGACTTCATAAATTTGTTGACCATTTTCGATGGCTGCTTGAAATTCGTCTTGAGTACAGCAGGAGGTTTGTTTTACTTCGGTGGCTGTCTCGACTGGAATCGTGGTCGTTACGGTTTCACGACTGTTTGTAAGTTGTTCGAGATGAGCGATCTCTTGTGATACATCGTGTTCATTGGACGTATGCACATTTTCGATTAGAAAGCGTAATTTATCGATCGCACTGAGCATCACACCAACGCGATGGGAGTCGATTACAAATTGGCCATTACGAAGCAGATCCAGGATGTTCTCCAGACTGTGCGCCAGCCGACCGACCGAATCCAGACCCA
>DOCI01000308.1:2138-5999 GCA_003503535.1 Planctomycetaceae bacterium | reverse complement strand
ACGACCGACCGAATCCAGACCCAGGAAGCCTGAGGCTCCTTTAATCGAATGGATTGCCCGAAAGACTTCATTCACAATATCGGTATCAACATTTTCACCACTGGCTTCAATTTCCAGCAATTGATTGTCGATACCTTCCAACCCATCTCTGGATTCAACGACAAAGTCGTTAATCAGGTCTACGCAGTCTTCGAACATATCTATTTCCCAATACTACTTCTTTGAATGAACATTCAGTTGGCGAAACGCGGACGCAAACTTTTTCCAGAGCATGTGGATGACAGGACTTTAGTCCGTAACCCAAGACTCGAACCTCTCGACTTCAGCCGATAGGTATTCAGTTAATAAATTCTGATAGGCCGCAGGCTGTTAACGTGCGTTGCACTTGATCTGTTGTCGAAACAATTTGCAGTTCTGGGCTGCTTGATGTTCGTTCGAGAAGGCTTTTAGCAAGAGATGCGATAAACCACGAGGTGACAGATTCAACATGACCAAAATCGATAATCTCGACTTTTTCCATTTGACGGAATTGAGCATCTATCTCTTCAGAAGGGAGCGACAGGAGTTCAATAACACATAGTGAAGTTTGGGGTTCAGCGCACTGTAAAGTCGACATGATTAATCTCGGTATTTGAAAAGAGTTTTGAATCCAGAAGAACGTTTAGACTTAGACGAATGTAGAAATTCTCTGTTCGAGTTTTTTCCTCAACACATCCTGTGAAAATGGCTTGACAACATAATCTGTCACACCCGCCTGGATGGCAGCAATAACACTCCCACGTTCGGCCTCAGTCGTAATCATGATGAACGGAATCGTTTTATTGATTTGTCGGAGTTCTTTCAGGAATTCCAGTCCCGTCATGACAGGCATATTCCAGTCACTCAACACAGCATCAAATGCAGCAGACTTAAAGAGTTCCAATGCGATTTGTCCATCCCCAGCCTCGACCACATCTTTGACTCCCAACTGAGCTAATGTTTTCATAATAATGACTCTCATTGTCCGCGAATCATCAACAACTAATACTTTCATCATGAGACCTTTCGAAGTAAGAATTTAAAGAACATGTAACCTTTTAAGTCAGATGCTGGATGCAAATCCTGCTTCAACACAGAAGCCGCCCATCGCAGATTCAAATGACAGACAAATTGGCGTGACATCTGTTGGATAGTGGACTTCATGACCTTTACCTGAAATCAGGTTGGGAATACTAATACTGAGTGAAAGTGATTCCAGTTTTGCTTTGGCACCTCCCGCGATCATATTGGTAATTTCTCCAATGGCGTCCATCACTTCGTGATCGATTTCTTGAGCTTTAGTTCCCAGCATGGCTTCATAGATATTCAGTGCAGTTTCTTTCTTCACACTTAATACGATTGTGCCAACAGCATTCCCCGTAATTCCGATGACTGCACTTAATTCATATTCAGGAACATGCTTGGTTTTTAATGACAAACCGCCACGTTTTGGCGTGCATTCGAGCATCATTTCAAAGGTATCTTTGGTTGATGTCACAAGCGGATTGATGATTTGGGCTGTTAATTCGGATGTTTTTTTGATTGCTGTAGACATAGTGTTTTTCCAAAGGAACCTTTCAAGAGATTGAAATGTTGATTTTTTGCAACACTTAATAATCAGTTCACATAAATCACCACTGACATAATGAATACAAAGAACATCATTAAAAGGAATGTGAAACTTGAGACTCAGGGCAGCTTGTATCACTTGTAGCTCTAATAGCGATTACAAAATATTCAAGATTTCTCCCATATATCATGGCAGAAGATTGGATCTAGTAGAGTCTGAGCTTCGATTACTTTGATAAATACTGAAGCGACTCGATGTGTTTTACGACTCATCCGCTGTTTGTCATGCTGGCCTCACTGTCTCAGCAGCATCTGACTGGTAGATATCAGCTTTCTACTGAATCGTTAAAACACACGTAAGCATTCTTGACCTGGGATTTCTTCAATTTCAAACCGAAGGCTCTGCTTTTCAGGACATTTTCAAATGGAACGCGGTCTGGATAGGAGCGATTCTCGTGGCCAGAAAGCCTATGGCAGTAAAACGAGAAGGACTGCTGATGCAGCGACTGGTGACGCGAAATTCACAACAAGCCTTAAAAACAGACCTTACAATGGAAAGGCTCAATTGAGAGGTATGGTGAATCTTTCATGTCGAGAATCAATCGTTTAACTGCGGAAGTATTATCCCGGAATGGATTGCAGCGTTGAAATCTCATTTTTGTCTTTGTCGAGCAATAACTTAGAGACTGTCAGATCACTCTCCATCAGATTGAGATATTCACTCTGAGACTCAACTTGAACAATTGGGCGAGTCACATCGCTGTTGGCCTGAACTGTTACAGCTTTATTTCCATCACCTAAAAGGACCTGCACGCCCTTTGGATAGAGCCAGATTATCTTAAGCAGTGCATCGACGGATCGTGGCTCAATTTTTCCATCCCGAACCAGTTTCAGCAGGAAGACGAGTGCAACATGCCGGTTGACAGCGTGTCGATACGGTCTTTCAGAAGTGAGAGATGTGTAACAATCGACAACTTTAATAATACGGGCAATGGGGCTGATGTTTTTCTCACCGAGCTGTCTCGGATATCCAGAGCCATCCGAAAATTCATAAATCTGCTGTGAAATGCCTGGGATTTTGGGATTTAACCCCATGAGCGTATTCAACAGTTCTGCAAGTTGAAGTGGCATTCGCATGAGTGAAACTTTTTCAAGTACATTCAATACGTTGGGTTGGTTGACCACTGATTGATCCAGCAAAGAAATTCCCAATTTTGAGAAAAGACCAACGATCCCAGCCAACTTGATATCTTCTTTACTCAATGCAAGTGATTGCCCAATAGCCATTGCGAGCAGGCTGTTTTGAACAGCTCCGTCTGTCAATTTTTGATTTTTGGAATATTCGTTTAAGATACGAACGGATTGAGCACCTTCGACGTTAAGAATTTCGTAGTACTTCGCCAGCAGTCTGATAATCGAGACACTGTTTTTTTTTCCTGATTCCAAATAGTCAATCATCTTACGGGAGATATTCTGACTGAAATCTCCCAGGCTGGCTGCATACTGATGGCGATATTCAGCATCAATCATTTTCCGCCCCAGCCTGAGCATCAAATCCTTGAGCTTCGTCAAATCACTTTCCAGCAATCCTTCGCTTAGTACTGATTTTAACGATTCAAAAGATTGCTCTGAAATTCCGTAATCGTTCATGATGGATTTCTTGGGCAAATGAAGAATGTCATGCCATGCATTAAGTTGGATTTGCTGATATAGGTAAACTTACTTAGGTGAGCCTACTCTATAAATTACGTCAAGGTGGGATAATATTGAGGTTTAAGACTTGTTTTACCATTCGCTGGTGCAGTTCTGTTGAATCACTTATAGACGGAGAATGCCGAATGGTCGTTATTACCATATTTATGGTACTGGAATTCGCAATCCCGTAATCCAAGGCTTTGACAAGCGTCCAGAAACCTCTGCCAACCCAGGGCGATTGCTCGCTCACTTTTTCGCCGAACAACACTTTCGCCGGTTAGTCACATCCCTAACAGCGGTGAGGCGATTGTTTTACACACCGAAAGCAGGATCGTAACGGCGATTAGAATCTGGCAGCGATACGATTGCCATTGAGCACCCTGCAGCGTCAGGAAACGATTCTCAAACGAGGTGCGAATTCCAAGTGGATGAACTTGCTCTCGATCCGAAATACTTACCGAAAAACTTCTCCATCCCACTCAAAATCGATAAGGCTCGATATCTAGACCATTTTCAAATGGTCTCTGCAGTCGCATGGACATCAAATGTCCTAAATACGATGTGCTTGCTCCTGCTGAA
>DOCI01000308.1:1468-2006 GCA_003503535.1 Planctomycetaceae bacterium | reverse complement strand
CGCTGCAGGTAATTTTTGAATATTCTCTAGCAATTCACGACCAGTATTTTCGATCCAGACTTCGATAATTTACCGCTTCACTCAGATGGGTTTCGTCAATCAACTCGCTCGCATCCAGGTCGGCAATTGTCCGGCTGACTCTCAGGATGCGATCGTGAGCGCGAGCGGAGAGGCCCATTTCTTCCATTGCTGCTTTTAGAAAAAACTCTGCATCCGATGTTAGACGACAATGCTGGCGGATTTGTCTTGGCGACATTCGCCCGTTAATCCGATTGGGAGCCCCGGAGAAGCGGCGTTCCTGAATTTCCCGAGCCTGCAGCACCTGTTCCTTCATTTGGGCAGAGTTGGTTCCCTCCTGTTTATCGGCCAGTTCCCGAAACGGAACCGCTGGGACTTCGATGTGAATATCGATTCGATCCAGCAGCGGACCGCTCACTTTGGAAAGATATCGCTCCATCTGCAAAGCATTCACCCGATGCCCGGAATCCGGTCCATACCCGCTCGGACTGGGATTCATCGCCGCGATCAACATGAAGGG
>DOCI01000308.1:872-1322 GCA_003503535.1 Planctomycetaceae bacterium | reverse complement strand
ATCAGCAGGAAATGTCGTACTGCCAACCGCGCGGGTAATCGTTACATTCTGACTCTCCAAAGGCTGTCGGAGCACTTCGAGTGTTCGCTTATTGAACTCAGGAAGTTCATCTAAAAAAAGACATCCATTATGAGCCAAAGATATCTCACCCGGCTTCGGAATACTCCCTCCGCCAACCAGCCCAGCTTCACTCACAGTATGATGCGGCTCCCGAAAAGGACGTTTCAGAACCAGGGATTCTCCATGAGCCATCAATCCGGTCGCCGAATGAATTCGTGTCGTTTCCAGACTTTCATCCTGCGAAAGTGAAGGGAGAATTGTTGCAATTCTCGAAGCGAGCAACGTTTTCCCACTGCCTGGCGGGCCTATCATCAGGAGATGATGCGACCCTCCGGCTGCCACAGTGAGGGCACGCTTTGCGAATTCCTGTCCCTTCACATCGGAAAAATC
>DOCI01000308.1:0-736 GCA_003503535.1 Planctomycetaceae bacterium | reverse complement strand
CCGGAAAAATCGACTTGATAACGGCCATACTCGTCGACGGCCTGTTCCCAACGGAATGGTTCCGGTTCGATTGGTAATGCGCCATTGAGAAATCCGACTGCTTCGGTCAGAGATTGTATTGGTATGACATCGACTCCCTCGACCACGCTTGCTTCGCGAACATTCTCGGCTGGAATCAATAGCCCCTGCATCTTCTGTTGTCGGGCTTCCATTGCCATGGAGAGGGTGCCCCGAGCCGGACGTAAAGTGCCATCGAGTGCCAGTTCCCCAACGGCTGCATATTGCGAAAATCGTTCCTGATCCAGCTGCCCGCTGGCGGCTAGAATTCCCAACGCAATTGGCAAATCGAGCGAAGCGGCTTCCTTGGGAAGATCAGCCGGAGAGAGATTGATGACGATTCGGTCAATGCAGCGAACATATCCGCTATTCACCATCGCTCTTTCAATACGATGTGTACTCTCTTTAACTGCAGCCTCAGCCAGACCGACAAGGATCGTTTTCGGTAAGGCTCCCGGCGAAATATCAACTTCCACCTCAACCGGTTTGGCATCAATGCCATAAAGCGTAAAACTGAGTAACTTGGCCAGCATATAAAATCACATTCGCAGGTGTAGTGACAGAAAGAATCGGTGATCTTCTGTCATCCTGCCAGATTGCATGACAAAATTCCACTGAAAGCTGGTTTGCCGATCGATTCTTTGACGTCTCCCCAAACAAAGCTGTAGGTCAGGCACTG
>DOCI01000311.1:2335-2875 GCA_003503535.1 Planctomycetaceae bacterium | reverse complement strand
GAGACCCACTGGTTGTGCTGGTGCGCGTCGACAAACTTCGCTATCGCGGAACAGTTCCGGAACGGTTGTCTCAAATGATCAATATCGGCCAGCCAGTGGAACTGGAAATCGAATCGATCTCTGATCCTCAATCAACAAGAGTCACCCGCATCAGCCCTTTGCTCGATCAAATGAGCAGGGCACTCATGTTTGAAGCGGTGGTGGAAAATCCAGATCGGAACCTGCGTGCCGGCCTGTTCGCTGAGGCCAGTGTGATTGTCGACCCTAACGCTCAGGCTGTCGTCATTCCCATTGATGCGGTCGTTCAGTTTGCGGGCTCGGAAAAAGTCTGGAAAGTGGTTGATGGTAAAGTCAGCGAGCAAATCGTTCTGCTGGGAGATCGTCGGGAAGGCCTGGTGCGAATCCTGCAAGGTTTGCAACCGGGCGATGTCATCCTCGGCAATGCCAAGGGCGGACAAGCGGGCATTCTGGCCGATGCCAAAGCGGAAAAGAAAGCCAAGGAAGATAAATCGTCGTAAAGTCCCCTCTCCCTGAGGAAGA
>DOCI01000311.1:0-2264 GCA_003503535.1 Planctomycetaceae bacterium | reverse complement strand
AAGTCCCCTCTCCCTGAGGAAGAGAATTAGGATGAGGGGGAATCGAGGTGGATTTTAATGGAACGTCGAAGAGCTCCCCTCATCCGACCTTCGGCCCCTTCTCCCCAAGGAGAAAGAAAAGCAATCGCTCCCTGCTGGAAATTAACGGGTGGCGGGGGCGGTCTCGAAGAGAAGCCCCCGAGAGATGAAAAATCGGGGGCTTCCGCTTTGCGGAGCGCCCCCGCCACCCGAAATGTATGACATAATCAGAACGTTTCGATAGTAAAACTTAGAGGACTTCATTTTGTACTGGTTAGCAGAAGTTTGTGTGAAGCGACCCGTGTTCGCACTGATGCTGATTCTGGCATTGGTTGTGGCTGGCGTCGTCGCATTTCCACAGTTGGGGGTCGATCGCTTTCCGAATATGGATATGCCTTCGATTTACGTCAGCACCAACTATCCCGGAGCCGCTGCTCAGGAAGTCGAATCGGAAGTCAGTTCGGTTATTGAAGATGCTGTCGCGACGGTGGCGGGGATCGATGAACTGCGGTCCATCTCCCGCGATGGTCGTTCGTTCGTCATCATTACTTTCAATCTCGAACGTGAAATCGATCCGGCGACTCAGGATGTTCGTGATGCCGTTGCCAGCGTGATTAATCAACTACCGCCGAATATCGATCCTCCCGTCGTGCAGAAGCGGGATCTGGAATCGTCTCAGATCATGACATTGACGGTTTCCGGTCCGAGAACCGCTCGCGAGTTGTATCTGTTTGCCGATCGTTATGTCAAAAACGTGATTGAATCCTCTCCCGGCGTCGGCGAAGTTTCGATAGCCGGTGCTGCAGATCGAGCGGTGCAGGTCGATGTCGAAGCCGATCGTCTGGCTGCTTACAACCTCTCGATCCTACAGGTCCGCGATGCCCTCCAGCGACAGAACACTGAAGTTCCCGGCGGTCGTTTCGATCAGGGATTGCGCGAACGGGCCATGCGGACGATGGGCCGTGTCGATGAGTCGGAAAAGTTTGACGACCTCGTTGTCGACTCCGTCAACGGCACGCCAATCCGGCTGAGCGATCTCGGCACCGTCACCGACGGAACCAAAGAAGTCCGCACCGTCGCCCGACTCAATCAGGCCCCCGCGGTCGTGCTGCAGGTGCAGCGTCAATCGGGCGAAAACACGGTTGCGGTTATTGAAGGTCTGAAAGAGTTATTGCCACGAAGTCAGGAGTTGCTGCCTCCAGATGTGAAAGTTTCCATCATTCAGGATCAATCCCGTTATATCGTGGCGGCTCTGGAAGAAATCGAACATCACCTCATTTCCGGCAGTATCCTCGCCTGCATCACCGTGCTGATTTTCATGCGTTCCTGGCGCTCAACCATCATCGCCTCCGTCGCCATACCTGCTTCCATCATTGCCTCCTTCGCCTTCATGAAATGGTTCGGTTTTACACTCAACAATGTGACGATGCTCGCACTTGTGTTGATGGTCGGTGTTGTGATTGACGATGCGATTGTCGTGCTGGAGAACGTCTTTCGCTGCATCGAAGAAAAGGGCATGAATCCGACACAGGCAGCGATTATTGGCACCAAAGAAATCGGTCTGGCCGTGCTCGCAACCACGATTTCCCTGGTGATTGTCTTCCTGCCCGTCTCGTTTCTTTCCAGTGTGACAGGGCGACTGCTTTATCAATTTGGTCTCACGGCGACCGTTGCCATTCTCGTTTCGATGCTCGTCAGTTTTTCACTCACACCAATGATGTGCAGCAAACTGCTTAAGCCAGGTATGCCTAATCCCGATGGCCCTTCTTCCCGAACCGGTTTTTATCACTGGATGGAGACAGCATATTTATGGATGCTGCGAGTTTCTCTCAAATGCCGCTGGCTGGTTCTGCTTGTTTCGGTCGCCGTCATCTACAGCAATGTACCGCTCTATCATCTTGTGAAGCAGGATTATATTCCGCTGAATGTGGATGAATCTGAGTTTGAAGTGCGGATGGAAGCCAAACAGGGGGCGACACTCAAATCGACGAACGAAGTCGTTTTGCAGGCTGAAGACGAACTGATGCAGATCGACGGGATCGAAACGATCCTCGTCAGTGCCGGATCGCGTGGCTTCGGCGAGGTCAATCGAGCCCAGATTTTCGTTCGGCTGACCGACAGTGAAGAACGAACTTTTTCCTTAGGACGCTTTTTCGCAGGGGCTCTTCAAGGCGACTTTCAAGCCGCGTTTCGAGGGAATTTCACCCAGCGCGAGAAAATGGCAGAGGTGCGAAAACGCCTGAAGT
>DOCI01000072.1:3859-6223 GCA_003503535.1 Planctomycetaceae bacterium | reverse complement strand
AATTGTCTTGATTGGAGTGATTCGGCACAGCAAATTTCGATTTTCCTGATCTCAATCCGCTGTTTGGGTTGTCAGAGTGAAACTCAGATGTCTATAATTCGCGATTCAAACTTCAACGGTCTGCCGAATCAGGGCTTCAGGGTCACGGTTTGCTCGCAGTTAACGGACAAGCTGTTCGTTCATGAGGGGTTCAGTGCATTAAAATAAGCCTGAAATCACTCATGCAAACCGGCAGGTGTAAAATCGGTGCGTGTTTTTTGAAAGCTGATCACTGTCAAGAGCTTTCAATTTCCAGTAAACCCCTTAGAAGGGTTACAGGCAGACGGCATTAATAGATTTGAACAGGTGGTTTGAGCTTTGGGATCACACTTCAAGGGCTCCAGTGGGGTTCGGTGATTTCGGAGGTTTTTAGGTGTCAAGAGAACTGCATCCAGTAGAGCAATCTACCCGGTTGTATTTAGTGTGGAATATCAGGTCGAAAGTGTTGGAATCATGAAGGTCAGGGCGAGCGTTAAGAGAATTTGCGAGAACTGCAAGGTCGTCCGTCGTAAGGGGCGTGTGTATGTGATTTGTTCTTCGAATCCGAAGCACAAGCAACGCCAGGGTTAAAGCGGGCCGGAGTTGAGGTGGGTTTTGGCCACATTTGACAATCAGAGACAATTTCTCCGCATGATCTGCGGATTTCCAAATGGAAGTGAGTGAGTTATGCCACGTGTTCAGGGTGTTGATATTCCGAACAACAAAGCGTTTTATATCTCGTTGACCTATCTTTACGGGATTGGTCGACATACTGCGATTGAAATTTGCCGTCGTATGGGTGTGGAGCCTACGACTAAGGCAAAAGACTTGAGCGATGATGATATTGCTCAGTTGAACAATCTGCTCGATACCGATTATGTGATCGAAGGTCAATTGCGACGTCAGACTCAGCAGCACATTGCCCGTTTGCGGGAGATTCAGTGTTATCGTGGGTCCCGTCACCGTCGCGGGCTGCCCGTGCGTGGTCAACGAACCAGCACCAATGCTCGTACCCGCAAAGGTGTGCGTAAGACGGTTGCCGGTAAAAAGGGTGTTAAGGATATGCGACACTAAAATCGTCTGGCTTTGCAGCAGATTGTCTGTTGCTGAGGACTGGCGTTGGGAATGCCTAAAGAGAAAAGCACTGGTTGTCTGTCATTGGGCAGGGCCGGTTGGAGATAATTCTGGCAGCCGCGGAATGGGGCGGGTGTCAAGTTCAGTCAAATCTGTCGGGAGAAGTTCGTGGCGAAGCAGAAGAAGAAAAAAATCCGTCGTAATGTGACTAAGGCGATTGCCCACATTAAGGCGACATTCAATAACACATTGGTGACGATCACCGACACCAATGGTGAAGTCCTTTGCTGGGCCGCAGCTGGCACTGTCGGGTTCAAGGGCAGTCGAAAAAGTACACCTTTTGCTGCTCAGCGAGCGGCAGAAGTCTGTGCAGACCGCGCCAAAAAGTTTGGCGTCCGCGAAATGGAAGTCCGTGTGAAGGGGCCAGGTTCAGGCCGTGAAAGTGCAATCACTGGTTTGCAGACGCCGGGCATTGCTGTTCGTCTGATTGAAGATGTTACCCCATTGCCACATAATGGTTGCCGACCTCCGAAGAAGCGACGCGTCTGATTGATGCGTCAGTCTGACTTTTTTGCGGCTGACATTTTTTTGGAGCTGACTTCCTACATTCCGCTATGGTTTCTCTGCATGATACCAGCGGTTTTGAGAACTGATAAAATCGAGATCGGGAGAGATTTGAATGCGAATTCGATGGCGCGGACTGGAATTGCCGAATCGACTGGTTATTGACCGGGCGACCGCGACACCCACTTACGGTAAATTTACCGCTGAGCCGTTCGAGCGAGGTTTTGGCTCGACAATTGGTAACAGCTTACGACGAATTCTGCTTTCTTCTTTGGAAGGAAGTTCCGTTACACGAGTCAAAATTCAAGGGGCTCAGCACGAGTTTACGACCATTCCTGGTGTCGTGGAAGACGTGACTGATATCTGTCTGAACCTGAAGTCACTGATCGTGAAAAGCCATGCTGCTGGTCCGAAAATTATTCGGATTGAAAAGCATACTCGCGGAGTTGTGACCGGTGCTGACATCATCACGGACGATCAGGTTGAGGTATACAACAAGGACCTCATCATTGCGACGATGACAGACGACGTTCCGTTGTCAATGGAATTGACGATCGAAAACGGACGGGGTTACATTCCGGCTAATGAGCACTTCGAGCGTGATCCGGAAGTGGGAGTCATCCCTTTGGATGCTTTGTACTCACCTGTTGAACGCGTTCGATTTTCCGTTGAAGAAACTCGTGTTGGTCAGCGTACCAACTACGACAA
>DOCI01000072.1:0-3718 GCA_003503535.1 Planctomycetaceae bacterium | reverse complement strand
GGTCAGCGTACCAACTACGACAAACTGATTCTGGAAATTTGGTCGAATGGGACCGTTTCACCGGAAATGGCATTGGTTGAGTCTTCAAAGATTATGCGAAAGCATCTCAACCCGTTCATTACCTATCGCGAACCGGGTCCAGAAGTTTCTCCAGAAGGCGGCCTGCATGGCATGTCCGAAGTGACTGGCCATTCGCCAATCGATCTGGAACTTGAAGAAAAATTGAATCAGTCACTGGCCGAACTGAATCTGTCTGTCCGAGCAACCAATTGCCTGGAATCAGAAGGGATTGTGACGGTTCGCGATCTGGTGACAAAGAACGAAGATCAACTGCTCCAGGTTCGCAACTTTGGTGAAACGACACTCGTCGAAGTCCGCGAACGTCTCAGCAGCATTAATCTGCGAATGGGCATGAAACTGCCTCGTCGTCAGACTTCTCCACAAGATTAGAGCCTCTGGCTCAGTGGATTTTGTGTCACAATCTTGTGAACTATCAATTTCAAGCCCATTAGGGCATCAGTCAGTTTTTTTGAATTAAATTATCATGAGACATCGCGTACGTGGACGCCATTTGGGGCGAACTTCATCTCATCGCAAGGCTATGTTCCGTAATATGGCATGCAGCCTGATCCGATCTGTCCGTGCCGATCCGGAAGAATATGGTTCACCAAAAGTTGCAGGTCGTATTATTACGACTGTTGCCAAGGCAAAAGAACTTCGCCCGCAGGTCGAAAAGCTGATCACAATGGCTCGTAAGTCTTTGCCGATACAGCGCAAAGCAGACGAGTTGGGAACTTCAGCAGAACGCAATTCTGAACAATGGCGCAGCTGGCGGAAGTCTGAAGGCTGGCAGGAATGGAACCAGGCACAGGCGCCTGTTCTGGCCATGCGGCGTAAAGCTTATTCGGTTCTGCGAGACAACGAAGCTGTCGATATTCTGTTCAGCGATCTGGCTGAAACATTTGAAGAACGACAAGGCGGATACACCCGCATCGTTAAGTTGGCCAAACCTCGTCTGGGTGACGCTGGTCCACAGGCGTTGATTGAGTTTGTTGGCGTTCGCGATCGGGTTTCCACAAAAGGTTCAGCTCCTGTAGTTGTGACAGATGACGAAGAAGCTGTTGCAGAAGAGCAGACCGAAGAACCAGCCAGCGAAGAAGCAGTGGCTGAAGAAACGGCGACAGCTGAAACCGAAGAGTCAACCGAAGAAAGTTCGGAAGAGAAGCCCGAGTAGTCGGCTCGATTTCGGATGAAGATACAAAAGCTCCTGTTTTGCAGGAGCTTTTTTTACGTCTATTGTCTTTCTGCAATTTGAATTGCATCGAAGATGCCATCCCAGGTGAACTTGGTGGCTATGGCATTTATCGGCAGGCCAGCTTCTTCTGCTGCTTGAGCAGTGATGGGGCTGATGGCGGCGAGTTTGATTTTCTTTCCGAGATGCTCCCGTGCTTTTTCTGGTATCAATTTCGCCAGTTGGCGGGCAATAGCCGGGCTGCTCAGGCCGATCCAGTCGAGTTGACCAGTTTCGATCAGGAGCTGAGTTTGTTCTGAAAACGCTGTTGTATCCTGATGGTGGTAAGCGACGACTTCATCAAGTTGAATCCCCGCTGATTTGAGTTCTTCAGAGATGACGTCCCGCCCGCGATTGGCCCGAGCCCATAAGACGGGCTTCCCGGGATTTGTCTGGATTAATGCTTTTGCTAGCGATTCTGAGCAATAATCGTCAGGAATGAGGTCGGCTCGTAGTCGGTAGGCCTCTAAGGATTCTGCCGTTGATGAGCCGATGCAGGCAATTTTAGTCTGGTAGAGCAGTCGGGAGTCTAACCCGAGTTCCCAGACGCGTTCAAAAAAGTGCTGCACGCCGTTTGCGGAAGTGAAAAGAATCCATTCGTAGTGATTCAGCGACTGGATTTTTTGATCCAGTTCGGCATTGCTTTCCGGTTTTGTGATTTCAATGAGAGGCATTAAAACGGGATCAGCACCAAGAGAAACCGTCTTTTGAATTTGTGGCTCGGCTTGTCCTGAGGGGCGGGTAATGCCGATCCGTTTTCCGAGTAGTGGCTTGTTTTCAAACCAGTGAATCCGCTCTCGCATCCGAACGCATTCCCCAACAATAATCAGAGAAGGGGGGCTCAACTCTTCTTCGAGTACGCGTTGGGGGAGTTTGGCAAGTTCATCGGTTACGACTCTCTGAAACGGAGTCGAGGCTTTGGTAATAATCGCAGCGGGAATACTGGCTGACATTCCTTCGTGAATCAATGCCTCTGCGATTTCCGGCAGGCGATGAAGCCCCATGTAAAAAACGAGTGTGCCGGGAAACTTTGCGAGTAGATTGTAATCCAGTGCAGTCGATGGCTTTGTGGGGTCTTCGTGCCCTGTAATCAGACAGACTGCTGAGGCGTAATCGCGATGTGTCAGCGAAAATCCGGCATACTCAGCAGCTGCAGTTGCCGCTGTGATTCCGGGGACAACTTCAAACTCTATGTTCTCGGCTGCCAACGCTTCGGCTTCTTCGCTACCTCGACCAAAGATGTAGGGATCGCCCCCTTTGAGGCGGACAACGATTTTGCCGAGTTTGGCCTCCTCGATGAGTCGCTGATTAATCTGTTCCTGTTGGAGAGTCCGTTTTCCCGAGCTGTCGGCTCGAGCCGTTCGCTCGGCTTGGGCAGAGGTGTGCCTGAGGAGCAGTGGATTGACGAGTCCATCGTAAAGAATGAAATCCGCTTTTCGCAGACATTCCAATCCTTTGAGCGAAATCAATCCGGGATCCCCTGGTCCTCCTCCAACTAAATAGACCTTTCCTGTCAGTGGTGGCATGAGCGAAAACATCCTGTCGGCGATAGCTGGCGTTAAGTCGATGAAGACGGTAAATATTGATTGTAAAGATTGTGCAGTTCGACCGAAACGGATTGGAGTTGAATCGGAAATAGATTTGATAATGAAAAGAACCTAAAAAAGTAAAGCAGTTCAAATTCCGTATCAGATTGGAATTAATGAACTGAACAATTTTGAAGTCAGATTTCCGCCACATATTTCTGGATTATTGCCTCGATAGTTGAACCTTTTCTGGGTACAATTGCTCTACCATTTGCAGGGCACACCGATCGCGGTGCGCACGCTTATCCAACCGCACATAAGTGTTCGGCGTTCCATTTCTTTTTGTGGGAATGAACGGGCGAATAGAGTTCAATGATCGAAAGTTAAAGATCGTGGCAATCGCAGAAGAAAAATCGACCAAACAGGCCCAGATGAATGGGGCCGAAATCATGATTCAGGCATTGATTCATCAGCAGACCAAATACGTATTCGCCTATCCAGGCGGGGCCAGCATGCCCTTGCATCAGGCTTTACGGAAGTATCGCGATGAAATTCGCACGATTCTTCCCCGCCACGAACAGGGTGGGGCGTTTGCGGCTCAGGGTGTGTCCCGTTCGACCGATAACGAGATCGGCGTTTGCATGGCAACCAGTGGTCCCGGGGCGACAAACCTCGTGACGTCCATTGCCGATGCCAAGCTCGATAGTGTCCCGCTGATTGCAATTACGGGTCAGGTTCCTCAAAGCGTCATTGGGAGCGATGCGTTCCAGGAAACGCCGATGGTGGAGGTTTGTCGGGCGATCACGAAGCATCATTACATGATTACGAACATCAATGATGTGGCTCGCATCGTCAAAGAAGCTTTTCACGTGGCCAGTACCGGTCGGCCCGGTCCTGTACT
>DOCI01000071.1:22273-26642 GCA_003503535.1 Planctomycetaceae bacterium | reverse complement strand
CGCCTGCGGCTAACCCAACCTACGAAATACGAATTGGCGCATGAAAATAGCCGGTGAGTTTTTTGCTCAGCGGCTATTTTTGGATCAGTTTTTTTGGGAGGGTTATCGGTAGAGGGGAGCCTGGGGGTTGAGTTGGACGGCGTTGAGGCCGGTGACTGTGATGACGTCGGTTCCGAGAGCCGGGATGTGTTGGCGTCCGCCCTGCAAGCCGACTGATTGTCCGATGTAGGCATCCAGATTGACACCCGCCTGCGGCTGCAGATAGGCCAGGAATTGTCCTTGCGGAGTGACCAGTGCATGTTGAGGGCTGCGGCCGTTCCAGTTGGGAACTCTCTGGACGATGCCTGCTCCGACGTAACCGGGTTGGGTTTGCTGGAGCTGCTTTTGCTGGAGTTGATTTTGCGGAATCTGATTTTGGATCTGTGGTGTTGTAGCTGCGACTTGAGGGGGTGCGACTCCGTTTCCGAAGAGAGGATCGGGAGTTGGAGTGGGGTAATCGGGTGTCGGGTTTCGGGGGTCGGAATTCGGATTTGGAAAGAATGCTGTTTCCTGTTGAGGGAGTTGGGCGGTTTGTCCGGATGGCTGGAAGGTGTGGCCGCCGAAGGCCATGGATTCGTTGGATGGCTGGTTATTTCCGTTTGGATCCGGACCAAGGTCGGGCAGAAATCCGGTTTCTTCGGACTGGAATTCGAAGTTTTCGCTCGGTGGACCGAAGGCGTATTGTTCTGATTCCGATGAGTATTGATACTGATTCTGCAGAGCGGCGATGGAGGTCTCGGCTTTCATCGAGGCGAGTTCGGCATCGCGCTGATCGGTGGCACTGGATAAGCGATCGAGTTCATCAAACTCGGCTTTGAGTTTTTGATACTTTTCCATCGCCTGCATTCGCAATTCGACCTGGCTGGCGATGGCATCGATTTTCGTGTTTTTCTGCAGTTTCTGATAATCGTGCCGTAAATCGTTGAGCTTCCACTGAGAGATATCCTGATCAATCATGTGTCGGAAGTTATGATCGAGGGCATCGAGGATATCGCGATCTTTTTCGATCGCTTTGAGGTCGACATTGTTGGCGACGACGCCGGTTTCATGCGACCACTGCTCATCAGGCCGATCGACCCGCATCGCTTTTTCCTGGGAATCGACCACAAAATGAGCCGATTTCTTTTCAGCGACCGGATACCTGTCGACCGGTTTGCGCTCGACAGGATCTTTCATTTCGAGTTCGATGCCGTTGGAAGGGTAGGCGAAGGGGTTGGTGTCGTGTTCTTTTCGCAGGTTGCTGTCGACCGGGATGAGGTAGTCGCCCTTGACCCAGCGGAACTCGCCGCGAGGGGGTTCGACTTTGAACATGCTGACGACGCGGCCGCGATCTTCGATCTGTTCTTCGCCGAGGATGCGAACTTTGTCGCCCTTCATGAGCCGACGCTGTTCGACTTCGTGATGATCGCTGAGTTGGCTGCCGACGCGGACGATGACGTTATTTTCCGCAACCACGCCGCTGCCGCCGCCTTCTTTTTTGACGTACTCGGCTCGGACGAGACTGTAGCTCCCATCGGGGGGGACAATCATGTACCAGCCGCCGGGATCGTGGCGGTGAACCTGGACTTTTTCGCCTTTTTTCAGGGCTCCAGTGAGATAAAACCGACTGCCGGGGCCGCTGTGGACGGCGACATCGGCGGTGTTGGTTTGGGCCTCATAGGGGAATTGCATCCCAGCGAAGGCGTTGGTGGAGAGGCCAATCACAAGACAAATCGAACTGCAAATCAGCCGCAGGGTGTTGGAATGACAGAATCGCGGACGTGCTGGGCACATAAGACCAGGCTCCTGAGATTTTTTAAACGAAAGGGAATCGTGCAGAGTCGCAGAGGGAAAGCCGCCTGCTGAATGGAAATCCAGCCACGACAATCCCGAGAGGAATTTTCGGAAACTTACCCGAAATTAGAAAAACGATTCAAGATGGCCTGGAAAAGAGCCGAGACGGGTAGAAATTACAATTTCGTGGGGGTGGGGGAACCGCCAAGACGCCAAGATGGGGAGGATGGGTTGGGTTTTTGGGTAGGGTTGTGTGACTTTTTGAACCACGGATGGGCACGAATTTTCACGGATGGGGGTCCGGTTGGAGATTGGGTAGGGGATTTTGTTTGCAAGATTTTTTGATTAAGGAGAGACTTGGGAATTAACTTCTTTTGACTTTGTTGCATCGATAACAACTTTTGTACAGAAGATGAATTTCGTGTTCAATATAAATTGAGAGCGAATGGTGGGACATCTTGTGCTTTCAGCACCCAACCGACAAAGTCGGTTGGGCCACCCGTGACTGAAATGAAAGTTATTGATTATGGGGCATAACCTAATGGACGAAATTATGAGGCTTTCGGATGTGTTAGATGTTGCGGGTGAGCTTCAATGGAGCGATGCATTATACTTACCTATAAATACTGCGTTTACTTTGAATACACCCGCAATCGTTTACGATCCAGATGATGTGGTTGATGACGGTCAAGAAACACCTGTATTTCCCTCTGAAAACGGTATGGTTTATGTGCTTGGAATTAATACGGTTCAAGAAATTTTATCTAATTTAAACCAGCAGAAACCTGAGTGTACGGCTGACGATAAACTTAAAGCACTGAATCACTATGTCCTAAATGATGCATTTATCTGCTTGAACTAACTTGTTTTAGTAGCGCCGTTCACAAGTTGGTTGGCAGCCACCCTCCGGTGTTACCCGTCCAATTTGTGTCACACTCCCTCAACGATCAGTCCATGGTAGACACCCCTCGGAAGCGGTGTTGAGCTACTTCCTGATAGGCCGGGCGGGTGGCCCGATCGAATTTGTCGGTTGGGTCGCGAAGTGAGAAGATGTACTTATCCTGCGGTTTCTGATTTTATTGGATATTCCTCAACCCAAAAAGCCAGACATCGTTCAAACGCAGAGTCTACGATGAGAAACAGATCCACTTCGTCACGTTCTCGTCATGCAAAAGACGATCGAACTTGCCGCCTCCCAGGAAGTATTTGCTGTTCAATCGACTAAGAGAGCGAATGGTGGGACATCTTGTGCTTTCAGCACCCAACCGACAGGAGTCTGTTGGGCCACCCTGCGCCGCCCCTATAGAATCTTCGGGGCCGCCTGCGGAGGATGGGTTGGGGTTGTGAAGAGAATATTGTTTGCAAGATTTTGTGATTTTGGAGAGACTTTGGGCTAGCCTTCTGCGAATTCGTTATATTGGCAGTCGCATTGTGGAAGTATTGTGATCCGCAGAAAAATCAGTTTGGGATTTGAAATATGCCTCTTGCTCCATTCATTCGCGCAGGTAAGGGAGTGCATCCAGTCGTTGATTTTGATGCACTGGAAAGCTACTACCCGGATCAAAAGCCAGATGTTTGGAATGTTGGGAGTGCAAGCGATTTGATCTCGTGGGAACAATTGCGACATTGGCATGGTATTGAAGATCCAAACGCAGTTCCCTGTGATGTTTTTGTCTGGGGTAAGGGCGAGCCGCCCAATCTCAGAATGACTCGTGTTGGAGGTAGACCTTTTCTTCCAAAACGAATTTCATGGCCAACCATCGATGACACAGTTACACAATTTCTATGTCAATTCGACTTTCGTGACAGTCGCGATCTTACTGCACAAACTGTGTCACGAGAGTTACCTGGCGACTTATTACTGGTTTTCGTCGCGGATCAGGAGGCGGTTCTTACCGCTGATATGGAGAAGCTACGATTCATCTGGGTATCAGCCGATGAACGAGATGAAGATATTTTGACTGCCTCGGACATGCCAGAGCCGACTTATGCTTTTGAATTTACTACTGCCTGGGGTGTTCGATTTCGAACTGTAGATGTGCCGTCCAAATGGGACGCCGCATATGACTCCTATGACGAAGTAAGTCGGGTTCGTACCTGGATGCTCCCCGTTTACTGGGCGACGAAAATTGGAGGAGTGCCCTATCACTCTCAAGAAATCCAACGGACCACTCCGCCAGATTATCTTTGCCAACTTACTTCCATCCAAGTCAGTGCTAAAACCAAATGGCCCTGGGTCAATGAAGAGGCTCCAATGCATCTTAGACCTAGAGAAGACGGGATTCATGACAAGAAAAACTGTCTCATGATCGGTGACATGGGAGAGTTCACATTGTATTTGAGTAAGAATGGAGAGATTTCAGTGGAAGCAGCATGTGGATGAAATTGATAGTCAATAGACATGGATTGCGAATGGTGGAGCGTTTTGTGCTTTGAGCACCCAACCGACAGAAGTCGGTTGGGCCACCCTGTGTTGGTCAAAAAGTGTATGGCCCAGACGCGTCCCTGGAGATAGCTTCTATCGCATATTTAATAATTACCTGCAGCGTCCGGCAGG
>DOCI01000071.1:21842-22095 GCA_003503535.1 Planctomycetaceae bacterium | reverse complement strand
ACTGGTATCCGCTTTGCCACCACATCTGTCAATTTGTAGACTTTGGCAATTACGACACTATTATCATTGACACACGAGAAATACGTCGATACGTTGATGTGTTGTGTGTTATTGAACAATTTGTCTTTTTATTTTCTCCACACTTAATTTTCTTTTCTGGTAAAAGGATTGTGCACATGTTGAAGATTTCACGTAACCATCGATCAGGATTTACATTGATCGAATTGCTAGTGGTGATCGCAATCATCGCGAT
>DOCI01000071.1:15730-21594 GCA_003503535.1 Planctomycetaceae bacterium | reverse complement strand
GCAATGCACAATTATCACGATGTTCACAAAACATTTCCGCCAGCATTTGTAACTCCAACCGATCCTCGCGCAACCACACCAGCATCGATTTACACAGACGCTCTCAATTCAGCTGGTGCACAAGGTGCCGGAGCTAACCCTTCATGGGGCTGGGCGGCTTTTCTGCTGCCATTTGTTGAGCAATCTGCCCTGTACGACGCAGGTAATATCGGCAAAGGTGACCTTGTTCTCAATCATCGGGATGTCTATCGGACACCTGTGTCCACATACATGTGTCCTTCGGATACCGGTAGTCCTCTCGACAACGATTCGAACTGGAATCGTCTCACCAACAGTGATTATCGGGCTGCCAAGTCGAGTTATGTCGTCGCCAATGACCACGAAACGCCAACACGCAACAGTAGTGCTACAGGTGCTTTTTTCGAAAACAGTAACACTAAGATGCGAGACATAATCGATGGAACCAGCAATACCATTGCAGCTGGTGAGCGGATGTACCATCCGAATAATACGGGTGTTTCGGGTGCTGTTTGGGCCGGGATGCTGAGTACGACCGCGGGTAGTCCACACGGTGGATTTGCTCGTGATTGTGCTGGTACAGGACGACTTGGCATTAACCAAATTGACAATTGGAATTTTGCCAGCGCCTTCAGCAGTCGTCATTCGGGGGGAGCCCAGTTCCTGTTATTTGATGGCTCTGTCCGCTTCGTCTCAGAGAACATCGACCACGTGGTTGGTGGGGGAACGCCAGACAGCTTGTACGAATACCTGCTTGCCATTAAGGACGAGCAAGTTGTTGGCGAATTTTGAGAAAACACAAGCCAGGCAGACTCTAGTGCCCTTTCAGGGCTTGGATTTAGGCCTCAAATTACTGTAACGCACTCCGTTGTCGTGCTTTAAGAGAGCATCAACCCAAATCATAAGTGTGGAAGACGCACTAGATATTGCTAAGTTTTGTCTCTCATCGTCGTCACGTTTTGATCCGACAATGGTGGCATTATGGAGGATTCCAGGATGCCACTGTTGGTTGTCAGCATTATTTTCGAGCATTTTCAAATGCTCTGTGCCGACGCACGGATACAAAAAAGAGAGCAATGGGAGATTTCGCTCCGGCAGAACGAGGCAGAGGCATATTGATTTTGAATTTGTTCTACTGCGGTTTGCTTCGTAGAAGATTATCGAATGAAACGAGGGATTATTGATGAATTGTCGTAAGTTGTTTTGCCTTATGCTCCTGTTGGTCATGGGATGTAGTGGTGGTGATGAAGGATCGACGAAACATCGAGAGACATATCCTGCCAGTGGTGTTGTTACTATGAATGGAACTCCCGTGGGTGGTGTGTCAATACTCCTTCGTTTAAAAACGGACGATATTTCCGCCTCTGCGGTCTCCTCCAAGGATGGTTCTTTTCAATTAACGACGTACGAAGAGAATGACGGAGCCGTCGAAGGCGAATACGACATCGTCGTGTATAAAAATGATTCTAAGAAACCGTCTGAAAGTGCAGATTCGAAGGAGGTCGACACTGTCTCTGAATCGAATATTACGATCCCCGTTAAATATACGATTTTCGAACAATCCGGATTAACGACAACGATCACTCCAGAAGGTAGTAATACTATCGAATTGGCCTTGGAATCAAAATAATGTATTGGGTGGTGGCACCGGTTGATTCGGAGCAGCGGGTAGCCCGACAGATTATGTCTATTGGATCTCGGAGTGACCATACGAAACCACCCTATGCGTTGTGATTTTGATGGACATCCATCAATCCAGCAAGTCAACCAATCATCCAACACAGATGTCCCATCGACGTGAAATCTATTCACTTCGCCGAATTCTCTTCGCAAAATGAATTTGCCGTTCAATAGGCATGGATCGCGAACGGTGGAGCATGTTGTGCTTTGAGCACCCAGTCGACAAAGTCGGCCGGCCCACTCTGCGTATTTTTAGCATCGAGCACCGCTCGTTCGATATCTCCACTCCAGGCGAAGGCCATGAAGGCATCGGCACCGCCGATGATGTCCTGATCGAAAAGTCCCTCCGGTTGCAGGTTGGTTTGATGCACCCGTTCGCACAAATGGACGGCCTGATATTTTTCCCGCAACTCTTCGGTCTGCTTGACCCAGTGACTATTCCCAGCATGTTGTCTCCTTATGCATGTCTTCATTGAAAAAAAACCGATGTTTTTTATTCAACAGAGATGTGATGCCCTGGAGGCCACTGGCTTTTGTAAAAATTACAATCGCAGACTGCTTTTGGGTCAGTTGGTCACATTCAGCAGTATTATGATGTCTGTCGATTGTGGAGGCCGGAATTCCTCTTGCTCTCAAATCGGGATTCTACGAAACTCCGCCTTGTTTCTCTGCTTTGTTTCTCTGGCGGAATTTCTTCAACTAACGAACTGGCTCGTTTCAGTGTGACTCGAACTCTCACCCGACTATTTCTGTTCGCGATGCTCTCTGGCTGCGCTGCCATGCAGATGCGGCCTCGGGCGAGCGCGACCGTTCCAAACCCACTTGTCGTCTCGGCCAGTTCTCAGGAAGTGGCGTGGGAGCGTGTGATTGATGTTTTGCATGGATTTCACTTTGAAATTGAGCGGGAAAATCGACAGGCACGAACCATCGAAACGAAGTATCGAACAGGCTCGGGGCTGCTAGAACCCTGGCACAAGGAGTCGGTGGGCTGGTCGAATCGTCTGGAAAGTACGCTGCAAACCATTCGGCGGAAAGTCGTGATTACCGTATCTCCCGTGAAATCAGGCGGACATGCGATTCAAGTGGTGGCTCTGAAAGAGCTGGAAGATATTGATGCGATCACCGCTAATTCTCCCGGAGGAGCGACATTTCAGGAGACTTCTCCACTACAGCGGGATCTGACACCAGTATTGGGTCAATCCCGCCCTTCCGGCTGGATTCCTCAAGGTCGAGATCTCGATCTCGAACGAGCAATCCTGCTCGAACTGCAAGCTCAGTAGAGCCTCCTGATTGAGTCATCATCCAGGCAGATGCGGCTCGATTTCTGACATCTGCATTTCCATTTAAATTTCAAAGTTTCTGGAAAACTTGCGGTCTCTCTGAGTGGAAGCGGTGTTTAGGTTAGAGTCGAGTCGTCGTTAAAACCGATACAATCGATAACCTCCCTGCCGATTCTCCCGAATCGACACCCTAATCCCTTCCTAATTTACCCCATCTGCCTGTTCAGGCAATTACGGAGTCCACCATGCGGGACTTGATTCTCAAAATATGCTTGCCGGCAATTTTCTGTATTGTCTTGCAGCCTGCGCGGTTAATTGGTGAGGAAAATACGCCCGAAATCCAATGCGATTTGTGAGCAAAAGCTGGTCGAGCATTCTGAAAGAACTGTCAGAAGACACCGGCCAGCAACTGGTGATGCCGAAGGCTCCCCGAGGTCGTTTGAGTCGCTACGATCGCAATCCGTATACGCCAGCCGATGCGATTCAGATTCTCAATCAGGAATTAGAATCGACTGGATTTCGTATTATGGACAAGGGCAAGTTTCTGATTGTCCTGGAAGATGATCAGTTTCGGCAGCGATATTCTCCGTATGTCAATGAGACAAAAGATCCCAATACCGTCAAAAAATCTGGCGAAGTGTCAAATCTCCAGATGACTCAGCCTTCGGAACAAATTCCAGTCCAGAGGATTGAACAAGCTGCATTTGAGGAAGTCACTGCCGCTTCTGCGAAGAATTCTCAAGAAGCGTTGGCGATTGAACCCAAGTTTCTCAATGCGACTGCTCTGGCGCGGCAAGTCTACGATATTTACGGGGAGCATGCCGAGTTGATTGAAGAAGGTCCACTCGGGTTGCCTGCGTTTAAGGTTTCTGTTCCGAGTGATGGGAAAACTCTTCCTGTGACATTCACGATGGGAATCGATCAGCAGTCCAATCGAATTATTCTGGTTGCCGAGAAAGCTCCTCGTGAGAAACTGGTTGAAGTGATGGATGTTCTGGATCAGGCAGCCGACAAAAGTCGGGCGGCTCCGAAAGACAAATCCACCGAAGTGATGTTTGCACCTCAGGAAGTTCACGAAGCGACGAGCAAACAACTGCCGAAAATCCTGGCGCAGGTTCAACAGGCGGCAACGCAGAATGAACAAGCTCCAGTCGCTCCCACACAGCCGACTGCCGAAAATCCAGCACAGCCTGCACCGTCAGCCGACTTAAATGCAATTCTCGATCAGATTCGTGGTGATGTGAGCATTGAAGCGTTAAATGAATTGGGGCTGTTGATTTTGCGTGGTAACGAAGCCGATGTGGAATCGGTGATGCAGATCGTTCGTGCTATCGAAACGATGAGTGCCGGGACGACTCCGGAAATTCATTTGCGTTATTTGACACAGGTCAACAGCGAAGGATTGGCAACACTGCTCAACAGTGTTTATGAGTCTGTGCAATCGACCGATCAACGAGCCAGTCGTCAGAATCGGTCGGTGAATTTGATTCCGGTCGTCCAACCCAATGCGGTTTTGATTGTCGCTCCATCGATTGAAATGGAAGCGGTCAAGCAGTTGATTGACGAACTCGATCAGGAAGTCGATCCGAAACTGCAACTCCAGTTATTCCGTTTGAAAAATGCAGGTGCGGCTGAAGCGGTTACCGTGATTGAAGAGTTTTATGAAGAGCGTCCCGGCCTGGGAACTCGTGTTCGGATAACAGCCGATGCACGTACGAATTCGCTGATTGTGCAGGCCGATCCGCGCGATCTGAAAGAAATCAGTAAGTTGATTCACGATCTCGATAAAGATGAATCGCATGCGATTTCACGTCTGCAAATTGTTCCCTTAAAACATGCTGTGGCTGAAGAACTGGCCGAGTTCATTAATACTGCTCTGGACGAAGCGTTGAACCCAAGACAGTCGACTCAACAGGGAAATCAGCAGCAAAATAATAATCAGCCGAAATCGTTTGTCCTTGAATTCCTGGCGGGCTCTGGTACTCAGGCAGAGCTTGTCCGATCAGGGATCCTCTCTGACGTACGCATTTCTGCTGATCCACGTACAAACAGTTTGACTGTGATTGCTCCGGAGCGATCGTTGCCATTGATCACTGCACTGATTCAGTCACTCGATCAGCCATCAGATGCAGAAGCGGAAGTGAAAGTCTTTACGTTGACACACGCTGACGCCGCAGCTTCATTAACTTTATTGCAGGAATTGTTTGATGAGAACAATACCGAGAGCCCTGTCGGCGTGAATCTTGCAGGAACCAGTGATACAGGAAGCACCCTGCTGCCGCTTCGGTTTTCTGTCGATGTTCGCAGCAACAGCATATTGGCTATTGGTGGCCGTGATGCATTAACGGTGGTCGAGGCAATTCTGCTCCGACTCGATAATGCGGCTCCAAAAAAGCGAATCAATCAGGTCATCGAAATGCGAAACGTGCCTGCGGCCGATGCCGCCGAGGCGATTAATCTGTTTCTGGAATCGCAACGAGAATTGAATTCGATTGATCCTGCACTGGTCAGTTCGTTCGAACTGCTGGAGCGTGAAGTCATTATTGTTCCTGAACCATTGAGTAACAATCTGTTGATTAGTGCCACTCCGGAGTATTTTGCGGAGATCATGGCGGTGGTCGAGCAAATCGATTGCGATCCAGCTCAGGTGGTCATTCAAGCCTTACTTGTAGAAGTGGAGTTGAATAATCTGGATGAATTCGGTGTTGAACTCGGATTTCAGGATTCAATTCTGTTTGACCGCAGCGTGATTGACAACCTCTTGACCGTCACGAATACCACAACAAACCAGAACATTCAGACGACCTCTCAGCAAATTGTATCTCAGGAAGGAGCTCCCGGATTTTTATTCAACAACCCGTCGATCTATCCTAACCTGGGCAACAA
>DOCI01000071.1:849-15572 GCA_003503535.1 Planctomycetaceae bacterium | reverse complement strand
AACCTGGGCAACAATACCGGACCGGCTTCCCAACCGAATCTGGTGGCTGGACAAGGTCTGGCCAACTTTGGTGTCGGTCGAGTCAATGGTGATCTTGGTTTTGGTGGACTGGTCCTATCGGCCAGTTCAGAATCTGTCAGTGTTTTGATTCGAGCGCTGGCCCAACAGCGAAATGTGCAGGTTTTGAGCCGCCCTCAAATTCGTACGGTCGACAGTCAGCTGGCCCAAATTCAGGTTGGGCAGGAAGTTCCCATTATTAATGGCGTTAACATTTCCGCGACCGGCCTGGCCAATCCGAATATCATCTATGATGAAGCGGGAATTATTCTCTCGGTCACACCTCGCGTGAAACCAGATGGCCAAATTGTGATGGAAGTTGTTGCAGAACGCAGTGCCTATCAACCGGGGGGGGTTCCCATTTTTGTGGATGCCACGAACGGAAATACGATCAGCTCACCCGTCAAAAATATCTCGGTCGCCCGTGCCACTGTTGGTGTGGGTGATGGTCAGACGATTGTGCTGGGCGGCATGATTTCAAAAACTGAGGATACCACCATTCGCAAAGTCCCCTGGTTAGGTGACTTACCATTTGTTGGCCGTTTATTCCGTTTTGATTCAGAATCCAATATTCGTACGGAGTTGCTCATCTTCCTCACACCCCGAATCATTCACAACGATGAAACCAACGAAATGATCAAGGAAGTCGAAGCGGGGCGGATTCACTTCTTCCGTGAGGAGTTCGAAGAACTTCATGGCCCGATCTTTGGTATCCCCGATCCACATGCGTTTGATTCGCCATTGCCTCCGTCTGATATCGATTGGAAGAAACATCCTGAACTGACTCCACTTCCATTGGAAATGGAATCGGATGATCTGGAGTCCTCGCGCGGCGAAGCGGCTCTGGAAACTCAAGACAACATCCCGCGTACATTGGTTGCCCCGGGACAACTTCAACCGATGTCCCATCAGCAGGTTCCCCAGAAAGCTCCTTCGGGAATTCCCTGGAAACGATATCCACTCTACAAAAAGCCGGACTCGCAGAATACCAAAGGACAAGTGCGGTTAAAGAATTAACGGGTGGTTGCGGTCTAATAAAAAACAAGTCCCCCCTCCCTCTGGGAGAGGATAATGAGGTCAGGCATAGCCTGGATAACGATGCTAATTGGAATGAGAGTTTCCATGTCTTACAAGATAATACCGACTTACAAAATCGCTCCCGCATTTCTGATCATGATGCTCAGCGGATGTGCGGCGGTCAACATGTCGGCTTTGACATTCTGGGCCGCTGATAAACCAGTCGATACCGTTTCCAGCATTATGGGATTGTGGCAGCCTGGAGAAGGTCGTGATCCTCAGGGGATGCCCTCACGCGGCTTTGCAGGTCAGATTTTCTTTTTTACACATGGCAACGAGGCTCCTGTTAAAGTGACCGGCAGTGTGAAAGTCTATGTGTTTGACGATCAGGGAACCGCCGAGGAACAACGCAAACCGATACATATCTATGAGTTTGATGAAGGTTCCTGGAATGCGTATTGCACGAAGACGAACATCGGTTATGCCTATCAGGTTTTTATTCCGTATCCGAAAACGGGAGATCATCGAGCAGTCTGCAGTTTGCGTGTGAAACACTCGTCTAACAATTCTGAAGTTACACTTTCTGATCCGGCAGATATCCTGCTCAACGGTCGAACAATGCCTCCACTCCCCAAAACTGTGGTGACGAATGAAACGATTGTCCCCGAGACAGTCAAAGCCGATTCCACGATGCAGGTGACGACAATACCGACTTCATCAAAAGGCAAAGGGCAGTTGGCTCAAAAGACTCTCGATACTGACCAAGCCAGTCCTGTTCAAAAGCCAAACACCGTTATTGATGATGCGTTGTACTCTCAGTTTAATACAAACAATTCCACGGAAGGGTCAGAGTTTGAGTTGACGAGTTGGAATGTCGCGACTCCAGCACGCAAGCCTGTTGTTAAGCATCATGAAGTTGCGAAAACAATGCCAGAAGAACCATCAAGACATCCATTTGCCAGGCAACAGCTTTCCACACAAGTGATTCAGGAAACCACCTCTGAGGCAAAAACTCTCTTTCAGGGGCAACATCCGTTCGATAATTCCTGGAAAAAACCAGAAAAACAGACTTCCACATTGAAAGTCGAAACAATTCTGCTGCAATAATATTCTGGAAGTGTTTCGTAACACACCAATGAAAAGTCAGTCGAATTTCACTGATTACCAGGGATACTGATCATGCTTAGATTCTTGTTCACGCTGATGGCTGGCTTACTGATTGTTAATCAGTCAGCCTCGTATGCACAGACCCAAAATCAATCTCAGAATCAAGGTCAAACTGGAGGAGCGGCGGGGCGAGGTGTTGCCGGTGGCGGAACGGCTGCGGGGCCAACAGGTGGAGGAGGAGCTGCAACGCAAGAGATTAATACAGATGCCGGTTCTTCTGCCAATATCGAACGAGAATTCAATGAGGGCCTTGTCGGTCAAAGCGACAATGTGGGGCGTTTTGTGGGCGATGAACAGGCCGGGACACAAAGACTGAACCAACAGGGACCGAATTTCCAGCAACGCAACGGCAGCAATGTCAATGGCGGACAGCCAACGAAACAGAGTAAAATCCGCCCTGTGTTGATAATTGCTTTTGATATTCCGCAAACTCAATTCACACGCTCGCGGATGATTCCCGTTGATCGCCAGTTGTCATTCCGAATGCTCAATAAGCCCCAGTTTTCAGGTGTCTCTGTCAATTTCGATGAGACAGGATCGCTGATTTTGAATGGAGTTGTGAATTCACCTCGTGATAAAAAACTGGCAGAAGCCTTTGCGAGACTGGAGCCAGGGGTGAAAAAGATCGCCAATCAGATTGTTGTTCTGCCTCAGTAAAATCAATTCAAAATTGAAACCATCAGTCCTCATCGATTAAAGGCCGAGCAATGTCAGGTTTACTCTACACGATTCTCATTGGACTCGCAGCGGGTTGGTTAGCCAGCAAAATCATGAAAGGAAGCAGTTCCGGTTTACTGATGAATCTAGTCATTGGTGTTGTCGGTGCGGTTCTGGGAGGCCTGGTTTTCGGATTGCTCGGTTTGGCCTCCTACAATCTGCTGGGACGACTGGTGACGGCTACCGTTGGGGCGATCCTGTTCATACTGATTCTGAGAAAACTTGGGCGCAGTCGATAAGAAACCAGAGCATATTCAAAAATCACCTGCCGCGTTCGGCAGGAGCAGGCATAGCTTTTTTTCGGGCTATTCGTGTCCAAGCGACTGCTGAAACCATTTGAAAATGGTCTAAGCTCATTCTATATTTTCAACAATGCCCGAGGAAACGGCTTCTGCTTCAGGCGTGTTTTCCACTTCTTCTGACTCCCACATCGCTTGCAGTGCTTTCCGTTTTTCGGTTTCTCCAAGTTGATCATATAGAGCAGTAAGTTGGCCGTAGGCAGGAGCGTAATTGCTGCAGTCTGCTAGAGCCAGTTCAAACGATTCCGCCGCTTGCCTGGGATTGTTTTGCCCCAGCAGTGCGATTCCGAGATTATATTTAACGCCTGCGGAGACCGGGACCTTGGATAAAATCTCTCGGTAATTCTCGAGAGCTCCGGTCAAATTCCCTTTGCGGGCACGGAGATTTCCCGTATCTAACCCTCGATAGACACCTCCAACTGAGGCTCCCCCGTAAGAGCGAAACAATTGATAGACCGCCCAGGGAAATCCGAGGACAAACAGCAGATTTCCGAACACCATTTTCCAGGCTTCACCTCGCATACAGGGCGGACATCGCCAGGTTGATTTCTGCCAGAAGCCATAAACGACCAGCAGAAAATAAAAATAGAAGATGGTGAATTTCTGAGGCTTGCTGTACATGCCGCATTCTTCGCAGATGCGTAAATCTTTTTCCTGGCGAATCGGTTCAAGCGTTGGATCGACCGTCGAAAGTGAATCGCAAAAATGGCAATACAATTGAGGCGTTTCTGGCATATCGCTCAGAATGAGGACGGCATCGCAATGGGGACATTGCCCCGCTCGAAAGGTGTGTCCCATCCCTTTCTTCTGAAGATCTTCCCGATGCTGCTTCGCCCAGATTGCTGAGCGAATAATATCGATCGAGGTTTTCAATTCATTGGCGGCTTTGACAGAAGGGAGTTGCAGGAGCAGCGATGAGTAAGGATTGGCCGGGTCGACGGTGGCGATTGTGATCACCATCGATTTATCGCGGATCAATGTCTGGAAAATAGCCGCAATCGGAATTTCCGACTTTTCCAGAGTGATCGTCTCCCCCTCGATATTTCCTTTCTTGCGAAACATCGATGTCGGCTGACCATTTTGATTAAGCCAGTGGAATTTGAATTCATGGACTTTTTCAAAATCATCATTCATCGCAATAAGCACCCTGCTGAAAATCTTGTGGGACATCAACTACGATTTATGTCATACCATTTTCAGTGAAGGGGAACCACCCAGTGAGCCTCGAAGTCACTCATGGATTCCCTATCAGGCTGGAAAATTATAAAAACTCGTGAATCCTATTTAGTCCCCTCTCCCTCAGGGAGAGGGTGAGGGGCAGTCGATGTGGTTTTTTGCAGGAACGTCGAAGGCATCCCCTCATCCGGCCTTCGGCCCCTTCTCCCCCAGGAGAAGGAAAGAGAACCGCTCCCCAAGGAGAAGGGAAGAATTCCATAAACCCATAATGTTCAATCCCACGATTCAAGCACTCGGGCATAAGCTCCATAAATTCCTTCATTGAACAGGACGCACCGAATTCGTTGGGGAGCCTCGTTATTTTTCACGAAGGATTGAATTTCGCTCAAAGCTGCTTCTGTGGCCAAATCCAGAGGGTAGCCGTACACGCCCGTCGAAATGGCCGGAAATGAGAGACTCTCGCACTGGAAATCGATTGCGAGTTGCAGGCAGGATCGATAAGCCGAACGCAGGTCGGCTTCTTCACCGAGGCGGCCGCCACGCCAGATCGGGCCGACGGTATGGAAGATGTATTTCACATTCAATTGCCCACCATTGGTGGCTACAGCGGACCCTGTCGGGCAACCATCTGGATATTGCTTACGTGTCTGTTGCATAATTGTCGGGCCAGCAGCGGCATGAATTGCACCATCGACTCCTCCGCCGCCTGCCAGTTCAGAATTCGCGGCATTGACAATCGCATCGGTCTGCTCGGCTGTGATATCTTCTATGGCCAATTCGAGAATACAATTTCCGAGCCGACGTTTCATGATTGTACTCATCAGCGATTTGAGGGGAAATTAATTATGTAAGGGATCGCCCAGATGGCTCCGCTATCTGGGTGGACGAAGTCTACAGGATGTTTTCAGTTTGAAGATTGAATTTCCCCACAGTCATCTTGCGGCTGCGCCGCCCCGAAAGGATCCTTCGGGGCTATCCTGAACACAACACGTAGTAATTATCATCCAGGTAGAAACAGTGCCTTATGACTTCTTCTTCGACTTCAACGATTCCAGATAGGCCAGCAATTCAGCAAACTGCTCAGCCGTCAAATTGTTGACCATCCCTTTGGGCATCATCGACTGTTCCTGCTTTTTGCGGAAATCGATATCATCGATCAGGAGTTCTATCGAGACGCCATCGTTCTTACGAATCATGATCGACTCTGCCGATTCGCTGGTGACGAAGCCGACGTGTTGTTTGCCGTCGGCCATGACAAAGATGTAGGTATCAAAGCCCTGAGCGATTTTTGCAGAAGGCTTGATGATGGACTCGATGAGTTCGGGCCGTTTGTAGCGTTTGCCGATATCCATCAGGTGCGGCCCTTTGGGGGTCTCCCCTTCCTGAACTGTATGGCAGGCATTGCAGGATTGCGAGATGAATAACTTCTTGCCGACATTCCCTTTCTTCTCGGTAGGCAATGCTTCGAGACGTTTGACAACTTCTTCGTAATCCAGATTTCCAATCTGATCTTTATTGTTCGGATCAAACTGAGGGACTGCGATCGGCTTATTTTCCGTCAGCATTTCCGCATCGGACTGTGTCCACTCCGGTAGACCCTCGATACTGACTTTATGCAAGACGAGTTGTTCTTTCAGAAATCCATCCTGAACAGACTCGGAGGCATGTTCATAATAATCTCGAACGGCTTCGGCAATAGCGGGAGTTGCAGACCATTCGGTGCGGGCAAAGTAGGGGCCGCTGTGATCGGGTCGCGTTCCCCACCAGCCACCATCGTAATCGCCTTCACGGAAATAGAGACGAATCAGTAAAGCCACCAACTCCTGTTGTGCCTCTGCCTGTTCGGTCTCTTTTAACTTCTCGATTAACTGCTCCACAATCTCAGGCTGATGGAAATACTTCAAGGCCCACAAGGCTCCTTCACGGAAGGAACTATCCAGAGCTTCCACACAAACATCGCCTGCATCCAATGCGACCAGGGTTCGGACTGCGAGGTGAGGGATAACGCGACCGGGGTCTGCTTGCTTATGCTGATCGCGATTGGCTGGTGGGAGTTCGCCCGTTGTGCGTAATGTCAAAGGTAAGACCTGACGGGCAACGGCTTCCTTATCAGAGATTTTTAATCGTGCCAGAGAAATTAAGGCCTGAGCCTGAACCCGTGGATTGGAATCCTTGAGAGCATCCACGAAAACAGCGACTGGCAGATTTCCGTTTTGTGAGGGGATGTCGGTCAATGCTTTGAGTGCGAATTCGCGAATCGATTCATCCTTCGTTAATTCAACAAGCGTTGCTGTCGATTTCTCGCCGTTCAATTGCTTGAGGGTAAAGATCGCAGCGACGCGGGAAGCGGTCTGAGCGAGACGGTCAGTTGCCAGTACGGTTAATAAGGTAGTTGCTTCTGGGCTGATTCCCCGTCGCAAAATTTCCTGTTGAGCGTGCAGGCGATAGACACTGCTGTCGACTCTCAACTGTTCAACGAGTTGATCGAGTTCGAGTGACTGCAAATCCGGGAACGGTTTGGGCAGAAAGTTCTTCGGTCGAATTTGTGCAACGAACCCGATATTCGGGCCATCGTAAGCAAAGCGGCCGTTCTTCCAGCTTCCGACATACATCAACCCGCTGCCATCGACATCCAGATCGGTCGGCCGCGGGATATTGAGAAAGACATCCTGATGCGGATCGAACGTCGGGCCATTAGCGGGTAGACGATGAATGTAGACTTCACTGCGTCCCCAGTCGCAAGTATAGAGGGCATCGCGAAAACCTTCCGGCCAGCGGCTCTCGTGCAGATACATGCCGCCACAGCCGGAACCTCCGCCGTAATCGGCCAGCGGGGGCATTGTCTCGGGGGCGAAATTCGCATACCAGGAAGGATAGCCATATTCTGCTCCCTGCAGAATATGCGTCACCCGGATGTCCCAGCCGCCACCATCGTTGGTGTTATCGCGAGTGAAGACATTCATATAGGGATCGATGCAGACATCGAGAATGTTTCGCAGTCCCCAGGCGAAGAATTCCATTTCGGTGCCATCAGGGCGGATGCGGATGATGCCGCCGCCGCGTCGATTCAACGTCGTGCCATCTTTTCCGACCGCTTTAACGACTCCATAATCTCCGACGGCAATGTAAATCCAGCCATCGATTCCCATACGAATTCCATTCGTCGTATGATCGGCTCCCCGCTGACCGACTTGATCGGTACTGATGCCTTCAATCAGAACCTCGCTGCGATCGGCTTTGCCATCGAGGTCATCATCGTGATACAAAGTCAACTTTGGTGGATGTAGCACCCAGAGTTTTCCCTGATCGTAAATCAACCCGCGTGGGTGATCGACCTTGGCGAATTCGATAATCTCATCGGCTTTACCATCGCCATCGCGGTCTGCACATCTCAGGATTTTACCACGGCCTTCTTCTTTTCCAAGAGAGCCCATTTCATCGACGCCAACGAAAACTTCTCCCGTCGGGGCACAGGACAGACAGACCGGGTAATTCACTTCCGGCGGAAGGCCGAATGCCCGCACTTCAAACTCAGCAGGAGCTTTGACTTCGGAGACGGAAACGATTTTTTCATCGGAAACTCTCGGTAACTCGGGAAGATCGCCCGCATAAGCTTCGAATTCCCAGAAGCTGCCCCAGCCTCCGCTCTTGCTGCCGAGATAGGTCACTTTCAGATATCGTGTCTCAGGAGAGTCGACCTTATGACCACAGACTTTTCGTGTCTCCTGATTCTTGGATTCATCGACGATCGTTTTCCACTCATTGCCATCAGCTGAGGCTTCAATTATGTATTGATAGGCGGTATTGCCTTCCCAGTGAATGCGAACCGATTTCACATCCTCCGGCTTTTCCAGATCCACCTGCCACCATTCGTTTGCCTGTCCGCCATTCGGGCAGAAACGTGTTTTCAGATTTCCATCAACCGCATTCTTCGCAAAATTATTTTTCGATGTTTCCTCAGACTTCGCTTTCGTATTCCGCCCAAACGCCAGATTCCCGGCTCCACAACAGGCCTGCAGATCCGACTGTTCCGACTCCTGCTCAAGGGGAGCATCAACAAGAGCGAGGATTTTATCATTGGTTTCTTCATCGGTTTTCCGAATAGGCTGATCTTCCTGACCGACCGCCCACAGCAAGCCTCGGGTGAGCATATCGAGATAATGTGGATCAGCCATCGTGATGTTGTAATGGCCGATGGTCGTCGCGAACACACGAGCTTTCTGATACTGATTCGTCCAGATGCAAATTTGCGGTTCGTTATCGGATTGTCGTTTTGCCTGTGCGAGAGGAGTGGCCGTGTCGAAGAGTTTGACCGAGTGATACAACTCGCCTTTGGGGGCCAGCCATTCCGAACCGAAACCTTTCATGATCGAATGCTCGGGCTCCAGATTTTCGACTCGAAACGAATAATGCGGACCATGTCCGGGAGACTGCACGCCGCAGAATTCGAACCAGCGATCATCCCCTGTGCGATAACAGTGCATGGCACAGTGGATTAGAATGGCAGGCGTGCCATTCTGATGCGGCTTCAAAATGCGATCGGTCCATTCCTTATCCTTCACACCTGCAAAGCATTCGTTGTGGACGATGATGTCAAAACCATCGGCCCAGTTGTCATCTTCGTAGACAGGAATTTTGGTATCGGTAGTGGAACCTCCCTGATGCACGATGGTCCATTCGACATCGGCACGAGCAGAGATACCCTGGGCGATGATGTTTTGCTGACGGGCATAATCGTGACAGCAGCCACCGGTAATCAGTAATGCCTTGATCGGCTTTTCAGCCGCATCGATCCGTGAATTATGAGTGACAGTCAGAAAGACAACACAGAGCAGGCTTAAAGCAGATCGCAGCATAGGGGTATCCGTAATTCAGCAGGGAAATTGATTTGAGGCAGGTGAACTCCGAGGAGAGAGTCCACCCACAAATCATAACTGCATGAGCCATCGGATTACACGCATGAGATTCAGTTTTTGCTGCATCTGAATAAGAAAATGCTTACACAAATACGATACACTAGCGAGTGAGTAAGTCCTATTTCATCGTTGGAGCACCACGCCCATCACTACATTCTGGGACGTGCCACCCGCCGACTATTTCACCAGCTGGCCGATTTCTTCCTGTGTGAACGGCTGAGCGAGTCGGGCTCCCAGTTGTGAGACAATGCGAGCGGCTGCGTGGGAAGCCAGGTGGCCGGATTGTTGCCAGGTCAGTCCGTTGGTGATACCGAAGAGGATTCCGGCGGCGTACATATCCCCGGCTCCAGTGGTGTCGATCGCTTTGACGGGGACGCCTTCAATCGGAATCACTTTCTTTTCGTGCATCAGAATGGAGCCATCTGCCCCGAGAGTCATCGCGACATTTTCGGCGTGATGATGAATTTCATGAGCACAGTCGACTGGATCATCTTTGCCGGTCAGGGCGCGGGCTTCGTCGAGATTACAGAACAGCAGGTCGACTGGTCCGTGAATCAATTCCCAGAATTCGTCTCGGAACAGATCGATGAGGAAGGGGTCGGAAACGGTGAATGCAACTTTAACGCTGTTCTTTTTCGCCAGTTCAATCGCCTTCATCGCTGCGGCTTTGGTTGATTCGCCCGTGAAGAGATACCCTTCGATATAGACGTATTGCGACTTGGCGATTTCGCTCTCTTCGATGTCGTCTGGGCCCAGTTCTGAAGAGACGCCGAGATGCGTGAGCATCGTTCGCTGGGCATCGGGGGTAATCAGAATCACACAGGTTCCGCTTTGTCCGGAAGTTGCTGGAACCTCGATGCGGATGCCGACATTTCGCATGTCGTTCAGAAAGAATTGACCGATGTCATCGTCAGCCGTCTTGCCTGCGTAGGCTCCTTTGCCACCAAAGTCAGCGATGCCCATCATGGTATTGGCAGCCGATCCTCCGGCACAGCGGCTGAATTTATCGGGATTCAGAGATGCGATGACCTTCTGCTGGATTGCTTCTTCAACCAGCGTCATGCCCCCTTTGGGGTAGGCTAATTCCGTGAGGAAATCGTCACTGACATGAGCCTGAATATCGACGAGTGAGTTACCGACTCCGTAAACGTTATACATTGCAAAAATTTCTTATGTGGGGTGACATCTGAACGGTTAATGTTTCTGGGGGCTTCGCTACACTTCGACCCCAGCCACCCATCGTAATTAATTCACGCCGAATGCCCTCACTCTGGCCCTTTCCCTGAGGGAGAGGGAACAAAAAGGGGTCTCTCAACTAACCATCAACAGGTTCACTGCGTGGATAAGAACCGAGGATTCGTAATGCAACTGCCTTTTTCTGCAGAGCACTGAGTGTCTTCTTGATTTCGGCGTCCTTCTCATGTCCTTCGAAATCGAGGAAGAACAGGTAGCCTGATTCAGCTCCGCGAAGAGGGAACGACTCGATCCAGGTCAGATTGACGCGATTCGTTTTGAAGGCATTCAGGGCATCCGAAAGTGAACCCGGTGCATGAGGAATCTGCAACAGGACGGAAGTGCGATCGTGGCCAGTTGGCTTGGCTTCGACATCGCCAATGACGGCGAAGCGGGTAATATTGTTTGGGTTATCTTCAATATTATCTGCCACAATTTCCAGGTCATACTGCACCGCGGCCTGCCGGGATGCAACTGCACCTGCTCCCGGTTTATCCCGTGCCAGTTGAGCAGCCGTCGAAGTGCTGGTGACTTCAATCAGATCTGCCTGAGGCATATTGCGTGAGAGCCAGTCGCGACATTGCGAAAGTGCCTGCGGTTTGCTGTAAATCTCGTTGATCTCACTGCGAGGCGAGCGAGAGAGCAAATTGTGATGGACGGCAATCTGCAATTCTCCGCAGATTTTCAAGGGCAAACGCTGGAACATATCGAGCGTATCGACGATCCGGCCATCAGTACTGTTTTCGATCGGTACGATTCCGAATTCGGTATGACCACGGTTTACTTCTTCGAAAACGGAGGCAATCGTGTTCACGGCTACCAGATCGGCATGTCCGCCAAAGCGTTCCAAGGCAGCAAAATGGGTGAAGCTGTACAGCGGCCCGAGATAGGCGACCCGCTGGCGTTTGATCTTCTGTTTGGTCGCACTGAGAACTTCCCGGAAAATGGCCCGCAAAGCACTATCTGGCAACGGCCCTTTGTTCAACTCTGCCAATTTGGCCCACAACTGATCGTCGGCATGGGGATCAAACAGGGCTTCCCGGGTAATTGGCTCTTTCTGCAATAGACTGAGGGCAAGTTGCGACCGCTTATTCAGCAGATCGACCACTTCCTTATCAATGCGTCGAATCTGCACATCTGGAGAAGCATTTCTGGTCGAGGGGCTCTTGGAAGCTGCTGTCGTCCCGGAACTCGTGGAACGTTTTTTGGCAGCTGGCGTGCTCTTTTTTGCCTTGGCAGTCGATGCACTACCAGATTTCGCGGCTGCCGATTTTGAGGACGACCCCTTAGCTGCACTACTTTTTTTCGCCATGACTCTGTTCCGCTGGAGTAGATTTCAAGTTGCTCTTCGATTTGCGGCTCACACCCTCCATGACCCTGTTTAAGCGAGTATTTTGTAACCGCACGTTTCTCGAAAGTCAAGGAAGCGAAACTGCCGAAATGAACCTAATCCATTGACTCTGCACGATTTCTGTCGAATTCATGCTTCATCTGTTTTTTAAGAAAAAAGTCAGCAAGCGAAGTGCCATTATGGCATCATTCTAGGAAATCAAGGCGTCGGCCGCACTGTGCCGTATTGGCAGTCCCCAGGCGGCAAGTTTTTCTAATATTCCGTAACAGCATGTTATCGATGAAGATACGTCATATTTGTAAAGATTTTCCATTCAATTGGTACACCTGTTGCTCTATGTAATCACAGCCTCATAATTATGCCAATCTGTCTGGTATGGATCATGAGGGGCCCAAATTCTATTTGAAATTTGACAATGACTCTGCACTGATTACAGAGCATTCAATGAAGATAATACGGTCATATCTCTGAAAGGATATTTATCATGGCATTAGATGGTGAAAAAATAATTGGAATCGACCTGGGAACAACCAACTCGGTCGTCGCAGTGATGGAAGGTGGCGAAGCGAAGGTCGTTACAAACCTTGAAGGCAACCGCATAACACCGAGTGTCGTCGCGTTCACTGAAAAGGGAGAAGTTCTGGTTGGAGAACCTGCCAAACGCCAGGCAGTGACCAATCCCAAGAATACGATTTACTCGGTAAAGCGATTTATGGGGCGTCGTCACGACGAAGTGGCTTCTGAAGAAAAAACGGTTCCTTACGAAATCGTGGGTGGAGCGAGCGATTACGTTAAAATTAAATCCAACGGTAAAGATTACACGCCACCGGAAATTTCCGCCAAGGTGCTGCAGAAGCTGAAAGAAGCGGCTGAAAGTTACCTCGGTCACAAGGTGAATAAAGCGGTTGTCACTGTTCCGGCTTACTTTAATGATGCTCAACGTCAGGCGACTAAAGATGCCGGGCAAATTGCGGGCCTGGAAATCGAGCGTATTGTCAACGAGCCTACCGCAGCTGCTCTGGCCTACGGGTTGGAAAAGAAGAAGGACGAGAAAATCGCCGTCTTCGACCTGGGTGGTGGTACGTTCGATGTGTCTATTCTCGAAGTCGATGCTGAACTCGTTCAGGTTCTCAGCACAAACGGAGATACGCACCTCGGGGGTGACGACTTCGATGAAGTGCTGATCGATCATATTGCCGACAAATTCCAGGCTGACGAAGGTGTCGACCTCCGTAAGGAGCCAATGGCTTTGCAGCGACTGCGTGAAGCAGCCGAGAAGGCAAAGAAGGAATTGTCATCGTCACAATCGACGGACATCAACCTGCCGTTTATCGCAGTCGAGGGTGGAAATCCAAAGCACTTGCAGATGACGATTTCCCGTTCCGAATTTGAACGACTTGTCGATGATCTGGTCGAACGGTGTCGCAAACCTGTGTTGAATGCATTGGCCGATGCCGACTTGAAACCAGGCGATATTGATGAAGTGGTTTTGGTTGGTGGTTCCACTCGAATTCCCAAGGTTCAGGAACTGGTCAAAAAACTGTTCGGCAAAGAGCCTCACAAGGGTGTGAACCCTGATGAAGTCGTCGCTATCGGAGCCGCGATTCAGGGTGCGATTATTGCCGGAGCCGGGGAATATAAAGATATTCTGTTGCTGGATGTGACTCCGCTTTCACTCGGTATTGAAACCGAAGGGGGCGTGATGACCAAGCTGATCGAACGGAATACAACCATTCCTTTCGAGAAGAAAGAGACGTTTTCAACGGCTGCTGACAACCAGACCGCCGTGACTGTGCGTGTGTTCCAGGGTGAACGTCCAATGGCGACCGACAACCGGATTCTTGGCGAGTTCAACCTTGATGGAATTCCCCCTGCACCACGCGGCGTGCCTCAGGTTGAAGTGACGTTCGATATCGATAAGAACGGAATTCTGCACGTGAAGGCTGCCGACAAGGCAACCGGCAAAGAGCAGTCTGTGACGATTGACAACTCGAGTGGACTCTCGGAAGACGAGATCAGCAAAATGCAGAAAGACGCCGAAGCTCACGCAGACGAAGATAAGAAGAAGCGTGAACTGGCTGAAGCCCGAAATCAGGCTTCGACCATGGCCTACGAAACAGAAAAGCTGATCAAAGAACATGCCGACAAGCTCGATGAGGGTTCCAAGACGGCTCTCGAATCATCGATTGAAAAAGTCCGCGAAGCCGAAAAAGGCGACGATGTGGACAAGATCAAAGCGGCGATCGAAGAGTTGACGCAAGCTTCTCATGCACTTTCCAAAGCGATGTACGAATCGCAGGCGAAAGAGTCAGCCGAAGCGGGAGCCGACGGGGCACCTCCCGAAGCGGCTGCCACTGAAGACGAAGGCGAAGTGATTGACGCCGAGTTTGAGAAGAAAGAGTAATACTCAAGTAAGAGTTATGCAGAGATCCAGCCCCGGGGTGATCTCCGGGGCTTTTTTTACGTCTACTGCTAATTCACATACACTTATTACCAGGGAGCTCCTTGAGAGTTTGCTCACTGAAACATCTTAACCCGACGTGATCAGGAGAATGCATCATGGCTTTTAAATTTGATAAACTGACCGTTAAGGCTCAGGAAGCTGTGCAGCAGGCGCAGCGACTGGCCGAAGAACGCAATCATCAACAGCTGCAACCGCTGCACCTATTGATGGCACTCCTTGAGGAAACTGAGGGAGTCATTAAACCATTACTGCAAAAAATTGGTGTCAACCAACAGCAGTTGACCAGCATGGTAGATGGTGAACTCAAGCGATTTCCTTCCGTCTCC
>DOCI01000071.1:0-761 GCA_003503535.1 Planctomycetaceae bacterium | reverse complement strand
TCCGTCTCCGGAGCCGATACTCAAGCGACTGCGACGCGGGCGATGATGGACACGCTGGAAAAAGCTCAGTCGATTGCTGATCAGATGCAGGATCAGTATGTATCGACCGAACATCTGTTTCTGGCGTTGGTCGAACGGGACGATCAGCCGAAACGTTTGCTGGAACTCAATGGCGTCAAAAAAGACGATATCCTCGCGGCTCTACAATCGGTTCGTGGCGGACAGTCGGTGACCGATCAGAATCCGGAGGATAAATACCAGTCACTCGAACGCTACGGGAAAGATCTCGTTGCGATGGCAAAGCGGGGCAAGATCGATCCGGTGATTGGTCGCGATAATGAAATTCGTCGCGTCATACAAGTCCTTTCTCGACGTCGCAAGAACAATCCGGTTCTCATCGGAGAGCCTGGCGTGGGTAAAACGGCAATCATTGAAGGACTGGCCCATCGGATCGTATTGGGCGATGTGCCTCAGGTGCTGAAGGATAAACGGGTTGTCGCGCTCGACATGGGAGCCCTTGTTGCAGGCGCCAAATTCCGTGGCGAGTTTGAAGATCGACTCAAAGCCGTCCTGAAAGAAGTCGAACAATCCAACGGCAAAGTGATTCTCTTTATTGACGAATTGCACACGGTTGTCGGAGCAGGAGCTTCGGAAGGTGCGATGGATGCATCGAATCTGTTGAAGCCGGCTCTTGCACGTGGCGAAGTGCATTGTGTGGGAGCGACGACTCTCGAAGAGTATCGCAAATACATCGAAAAAGA
>DOCI01000093.1:9772-10422 GCA_003503535.1 Planctomycetaceae bacterium | reverse complement strand
GCCAGTAAGCGCCGCAATATGAAAGCCCATTTCGGCCAATCATTTCTCCATGCCGTTTTTGAGCCCGTTCACGTTTCGTAGTGAAAACGGGGTGGTCGTATTGATAGGTACCAAGGATGCGATCTGGATCAATTTTGTCACTCGAGTTGAGTGTTACGCAGTATGTTTCTTCCACGTTCAACGACTGCAGGATATTCATATTATACGTCAGGGTCGGCACATCGTCATAGTCAGGATACAGAGCATAATTCCAGCTCGCCCAGTTTTTACGCCGTTTTGGAAGAATGGAAATATCTGTATGCAACACAGCCGTGTTTGCGGTGTAAGGCAAATCAGACAGAATTTCACGTTCAATCTCATCAGGTTCCTGAACGAGTTTCAATGCCGTATCACTGTGACATGCCAGTATGACATGGTCATACTTCTCAACTCCCTCGGAAGTCGTCACCAAAAGGTGATCCGGATTGCGAACCACAGACTGAACTGGAGTCTTCAAGCGGATGCGATCCATAAATGCTGCAGAGAGTTTCTCCACATATCGATAGGAGCCTCCCCGAATAACCCGCCACATCGGGCGATTGGACACCTGAATCAAGCCGTGATTCTGATAAAACTCTGCGACAAATCGAAACGGAAACTCGCCAAATGAT
>DOCI01000093.1:3796-9624 GCA_003503535.1 Planctomycetaceae bacterium | reverse complement strand
TGATTTCACATTACAGGACCAGATCGCTGCACCCATCGGAAGCAGATGATATTTGATAAACGACTGCGAGTATCGATGTTGCCGGGCGAATTCGGCGACGGTCAATTCGTGATTTGTACGATCAGACTTTACCGTACTCTGCAAATACTCCGCGGCATCTCGATAAAAGCGGGTTATATCCCAGAGCATACGATAAAACCGGGGACGAATTAGATTTCGCTTGTCTGCAATCAAACCACCAGGGGATTCCCCATTGTACTCAAAGTCCGTCTCGTGACAGCGGACACTGAAACCCATCCGCGTTTCCTGCGTCTCCACATTCAGTGATTCAATCAATCTGATAAAATTGGGATAAGTCCGTTCGTTGTAAACGATGAAACCCGTATCGATCCCAACGGTTCCCCGAGACGTCTCGACATCAATCGTGTGAGTATGACCTCCCACGTAGTCTGCGGCTTCAAATACCGTAATTTGATGATGCGGCTGTAGTATCTTTGCGCAAGTCAATCCCGAGATTCCAGAGCCCACAATCGCAATATTCAATAGTCCAGTCCCTTACCAGTTTCGAGTCCATTTTATTGTAGACCACTCAATAAATTTCACATCACTCGAAAGCACGAAACCGTTCTGATTCAGGAAAACGGACATGCCAATCATTCTGAGCTGTTAGATCTGACAGGCTCCTTACTTCAACGAGGCAGAATCGCGGGAGATTAACAGGATCTTAACGTTCCATTGATGTCTTGTTCCTATTTCGGGATACGATACTTAGAAATTGATCGGGAACTCGTAGAGATTCTCCTATCCCACAACATTCAACAGGAAGCATCCCAACTGATCTTTTTTCAGTTTTTTGAGATCTTCTCGATGACTTCACAAAGCATAAACATACGGAATTTATAAACAAAACATCTCAGACGGTCAGCAGGCGGCTATAAGAATTCACCTTCTAATTAGCCGACAGAAAACGAGCGGTTAGCACACCGCCATCAAATGTGCATAGCAGTCCTGGTTGCATGGAATTGGAATCATGCAAGACAGGAAGAGGACCAGCCGACAGAAAACTGAATGAGAAATCTCTGTCAGCGATTAAGGCTTGAATCAAAATTGTGCACAGGTCAGTTCAAAATTTTGGACAATCTTCACAATTCATTCTCTAAGCCTTCTTCTGAGAATATTAGTTTGCAGGGACGCACCAGGCATTCGTTGCCTATTTGGGTACGAGGCAGTTTAATGCCGAGCGGGCAACTGCTCACATCAACATCGAACAACTCATGTGGTAAGGATTACGCTCATCGGTTGCTTCATGTTGGAAAATTTTGTGAGTCGAAAAAATTTTTCGATTTACGCCCGAGTGTTATGGATGATCGCAGGTTCTAGAAACCGGTGCAGAGGTCCAGCGCTCAGCTCTATTCTTATACGTTGCCGTGAGGGTCACGGTAGCACACATTGTCACTCTCTAAATTTGTTGGAGAACACTTAATGAAGACTCGTTCCATGAAGCGTGCCGGCTTCACCCTGATCGAACTCTTGGTCGTTATCGCGATCATCGCCATCCTGGCAGCTCTGCTGCTCCCAGCTGTTCAACGTGCCCGCGAAGCGGCTCGTAGCACACAGTGCAAAAACAACTTGCGTCAGTTCGGAATTTCTATGTACACCTTCGCTGATTCCGATCCTAAAGGTCGACTCTGCACAGGTACCTTCGACTACAACCGAGATGGCTGCCCCGATACTTACGGTTTCGTCGCCGACCTTGTTAACCAGGGTTCCGGTTCTGGTACTGCTTTGCGTTGTCCTTCCAGCCCATTCGGCGTTTCTGAAAAGTTCAATGAACTGCTCGGTGGAGACACCTCAGGAACTGGTAAACTCGGACCAACTCTCGCCTACCGACTGTCTGAAGGTGCCTGTGCCGAATTCACAACTTCCGGTACTGGTGGAGCTTCTTTCTCTGCTGCTCGCGGTCAATACCTCGTGCGCAACTTCCTGGAAAAGGGATACGCCACCAACTACGCCGCATCCTGGTACCTCGGACGTACTGATATCGCTGGTGTTCCCGGTGACGGAACAGCTGTGATTACAACTGGTTCTACAGGAACAAACACCTGGTTCCCAGCTGATGGGACCTGCAAAGGCCTGACTAATGCGGTTGGCCCTCTGACAATTGCAAAAATGGACTCTGCTGATCCCCCATCAAGCAACATTCCCCTGCTCGGAGATTCTTCTCCTGGTGACTCTGGTGAAGCGATCCTGACTGTCGAACTCCCAGGATTCGTTTCCTCTGGCGATCGCCTCTGCGAAGCAGCCAACGATGGTCCTGCTAAAATTGATGATTCTGGTCCAGATGTTGACTTCCTCGACAATGTTGTTAAAGGATCAGCAGCTGTCAACTGGTATGGTCAGAACGGAACAACTGCTTTGGGTGGCGACACTTACCCTTCACCAAACGATTTCGGATCACTGATTGATGGAAATACGACTCCAGCGGCCTGGAACACCACTTATGGTGGAGACGATGGCCTGCTCTGGTTGCAAGACACTCGTGACTGGTACGCCATTCACAGCGGAAGTGTTAACCTCCTGATGGCTGATGGTTCTGTCAAAACATTCAAAGACCTGGATAATGACCACTTCTTCAACCCAGGCTTCGGCATGAATGGTGGAACAGAAGAAGCTGATGGTTACACTTCAAACCAGATCGAATTGCCTCACTTCGAATGCTTCAATGGAGCAACTCTGTTCACAAGCCTGGTCAAGAAAACCAAATTCGAGTAATCGAATCTGATCTTAGTTGACTGTGATGAAAACAGCCCGGGAGAGTATCTTACTCTCTCGGGTTTTTGTAGTTTAAAGGCTGGCATCCTGCATCGTCTGTCTGGGGCCTGATTACTCAAATAACTTTTTTTGAGAGTATCCATGCCCTCTCCAGTCTGAGAGTCAGTTGATTCAACCTGAGACATGCGGAAACCTTCCATGGTTCGTTCTTCGCTTCTGGCAATTTTGCTCATCACGACCTGCACACTCATCATTTACGCAAATGCCTTTTCCGGTGAGTTTTTCCAGGATGACTTCCACACGCTTCTGGGGGACTACTCACTTCACCTCTATCTCTGGCCGCCGAGCAATATTTTTACAGACAATCTCAATACCCGTGGTTTCACCATGTGGACGTTTGCCGTCAATGAAGCCCTGTCTGGCTCAACCGCTTTCAGTTTTCACATCGGAAATGTGCTCATCCACCTTCTGAGCAGCCTGCTGGTTTATTTGGTCATTCGCCAGAGTATGACTCTTTATTGTGAACGAAAGAATTCCAACACTGCAGATCCAACCTCGACTGCAAAGGTGGAGGAAAAATCAGCCTGGACGGCATTGATTGCCTCGGTATTATTCGCAGTACACCCCATTCACATCCAGGCGGTCACTTATCTTTCTCAACGTAGCGAAGCACTGATGGGCTTGCTGTTTCTGGGGACAATAGCGACTTTGATTCAAGCCTATCAAAGTCGGGATCAGATTGAGTGGAAATGGTTCTGGCTCACCCTTTCGATCCTCTGCTGCCTGCTCGGCATGCGATCCAAAGAAGCGATGGTCGTCGCCCCTTTGTTGGTGCTGTGGTACGACCGGGTTTTTCTGAATGATAACTGGAAATTTCTCTGGAAAAGCCATGGCTTTTATTATGCCATCCTGTGGTCAACCTTAATATTCAATAGCAGCTGGCAGGCGATGCTGCCCTCTCTGGATTCACTGACAACCCAGCTTTCACAAGTGACCAGCAGTTCGGTAGAGAGTTCTGAAAACTCAACCTCAGTGGCAAACTCCTCAGGCGATTCCAGTCAGGATCTGTTCGTGCAAAGAGGAGCCCGCCTGAGTCGCTGGGAATATTTCCAGACCCAGCCTCCAATAATCCTCACCTACATCAGGCTTGTGTTCTGGCCGAGCGATCTTTGCTTTGATCGCGGACATCTTCAGCCGCCTGCGCCCTGGATTTTCTGGAGTTGTGCAGGAGCACTGACCGTGGTCTTTCTGCTGTTTTTCGTTGCGATCTTCAAAGCCCCGATCTGGGGATTTCTGGGAGCCTGGTTCTTTATCAATCTGGGACCGAGAAGCAGTTTCATTGCCTTAGAAAATCCTTATTTTGAATACCGGATGTATCTGCCAATATTGTCAATACTTATCCCACTGGCACTTGGGCTGTATTGTCTGGCGGGAAAACTTCAAAGTCGAAATCTTTCCCGAGGAACAATATTGTCACTTTTCCTGGTAGTGACTGCAGTCCCATTGATGGCAGTGACACACTTGAGGAACAGGATTTTTTCGGACCCTGTTTTGCTCTGGAGCGATACCGTTGCCAAGGCTCCTGAATGTGGGCGGGCCTACACAAATTTGACGCGGGCGTTGCTATTGACTCATCAACCGGAGGATGAGCTTAAAGCGGTTTCCATCGGAGAAAAAGCGATTCGATTAAACTCTGGTTCGGGGAAGGCGTTTAATATTTATGGCCTGGCTCTACAGCGGACAGGACAAGCAGAAAAAGCGATCGAGCCTTATCAGAAAGCGATCGCCCTGGAGCCTAAGCTGATGCATCCGTATCTGAATCTGGGCAATATTTACAGCAAAACCGATCCCCAAAAAGCTCTGGACTATTATACGGAAGCAATGAAGCTGGCCCCAGAAGATCCAGCCGTGCAGACGAACTACGCAACGACCATGTTGTTTAACAACGTAGAGGTCGCGAAAGCAGAACAAATGCTGATTGATCTTGCAGGCAGTCGCCCCACGCATATCGACTCTCGGCTCAACCTCGGCTTGTATTATGCCAATCAGGGCCGTTATCGCGAAGGGATTGGCTGGGGAGAAAAGGTTCTGATCATCAACCCAACGCACCAGGCAGCAATCGAGCTGATCAAATTCTGTCAACAGAAGTTGACCCAGCCGAATCCTTAGCAATCTGAGTAGAGCTCAGAATCGGGCCGCCATGCTCACACTTGTGTGAGTATGCAATGTGTATCGATATTCAATTTGGAAGTCTTGATTTCGAGGGGTTGGACAAGAAGAAGTCAGCTGAATTGAATAGAAGTCAATGCTGGTATTTTTTTCTTATGTTGCATTAAGCAAGTCCACCACAGGCATGGATATAGCACCCGACGATTAGTGGTAAGGCAAGATCTCAGAGGACTCGCTCTGAGAATGGCACCTGAGCAGATTGAGACATAATGCTTGATTGTGCGCCCCAGGAATTGCGTCTCAGAAGCCGATGCAATTCCTGGTTGAAATAAGTCACACCAGAACTTCTCCACGCTGTTATTCCGATTCGAATTAACCGGCAATAGCGGACGAGTCTTTCTGTTCATCATCTCGCTTTTGAGCGTCGGCTTCACAGAGTTCTTCACGCAGGATGCTCATGTCACGTGGTGCTTCAATCCCGAGGCGAACGGTGTTGGGACCGATGCGAACAACAGTGATTGCAACATCGTCACCAATACGGATTTTCTCGCCTGACTTCCTTGAGAGTACTAGCATTGCTCTTCCTCCAGCTAACGCCTGATGTGGCTATGAATGGTCGAATGGAACGGCTGTCTCCGCTCGTTCAATATCATCAATTTCGTGAACGTACCGTAAGGTAATTATCGCCACACGAGATCAACATGATGATATCATCAATTAGATTACAGAATCCCAGATGAAGAATCCAGCAGAAGAATGGGAAAACCGTGTTAATTCGCATGTATGGAATAACCGGAACACTGCGCAATAATGATGCACGATCACCCTAGACGGCTTGTAAAATCAGCAAAATCGCCGCCGAGGGAAGATATTGCACAAAATCGCCG
>DOCI01000093.1:0-3695 GCA_003503535.1 Planctomycetaceae bacterium | reverse complement strand
GTACGGCTTTCACGGCCCGCGATGGCTCCTCAATGCATAGACAACAGGCACTCATTGCCGGTAATTCAGCTGCCTACGGTTTGGGCAGCTGGATCTGGCGTTTATTTTTAGACTCAGGAGAATTTAGTGATGTAGCAGTATTCCAGCTTCCAAGTCATTCCGGGAGGCTGGATTATTTCATGCCATCTGGCCTGATCGATTCGCGTAATGATCGCTGCGGAAGCTATCGATTTCGCCATAAAATTGATTCCGGGAGCTGCAGTTCTTCCCAGGAACGATCAATTTGCTTACGGAATCTCGCGGCATCAACCGGATAACCCTTGGTTGGCTTCACCGCTGGACAACGCTCTTTCCAGTATCGATTGAATGCCTCCATACAAAGTTCACGTATATACTTGGCGGCCATGGAAGCGACTGCAACAGGCAGATATCGCTCGCTTTTGACGGAAAATGCCAGCGAAAGAGAGTCGCTCCAATAACGACTTTGCTCCTGGGATTCTTTCTCCGTCAGGAAAAAGCGATCCGGGAAAGCATCCATCAAATACGGAAGATAGCGACTGCGGCCCCCATGCTTGTCAGCCAGAACCTGACAGGCAACAGAGTTCAGGGGAATAAAATCCTTGACCAATGCCAACGAGAGACGGGTCAACACTTCCCCTTTGTTACCGTACTCTTTAATGAGAGCGTTGAATCGCTCAGGACAAACCACATCAACCTGCAACTGTTCGAGCTGGAGTTCACACTTCTGAAACGAACGGTCTACCTTTTTCAGAACTTCTGAACACTCATCCAGCCTGGCCTTCAAGGGGAGTGAAAGCAAACAGGAGTTGTACCAGGGTTGCCTTGAAAATGAAGCCGGCAACCCCTCACCCAGTAACTTGAGAAGCAGAGTCAGGAAGTCTGCAGAATCAGTCAGATTGAGAGAACTCCCCTGGCAGGCGGCCATCAGCGAAAGCACAGATCGCTCCAACGAAGCAATACCTTTCGTCGATGAATACACCTGCTTGGAGTCCGCAACATGCAGTCTATTATCTCGACTGACCGGAGCATTTGTCAGTACACCATCTAACTGGGACCACAGATCCTCAACCGTCAATTTTTCAGGCATCGACCAGACTGAAACCGCGATGACAAGTGGACCTAACTTGGGACCGTAGCCGGCTTCATCCATGCCGATAATGATTCGCCTCGAAGAACCAGCCTGGTTTAATACCATATCGTTCTCCTCATACGCAGATCTGATTCATTCATCGCTACAAAAGCCTTGCCGGAACTGACCACCTTCTTCAATGGCGTTCTCATTAATCCGATTATAACGTCCAGCAATATTATTTCAGTCGAATCAATCCTGTCATTCGCAGCGGTAACGCGTTGATTAATCAGAAGTGAAAGTGAAAACTTGTACGTTCCGTTGGCGCATGAACCACAACCTTGCCGATCCTGTCAATTAGAGAAGAAGGGAAACCTGTAAACCAAGGGACCGGTGCTTACGATGATTCTGGATGCGATTATTGAAGCAAGCATTAATTCAGAACTCTGGAGCGAACGATACGAACGAAGTTTCGCTCCACGCTATCTGAACTGGCATCCAATTGTGTTGGAGGAAATCGCAATGAAAGATTTCACGACAGACGAGAACAGCACCACGAGAGAATATCTGGGAATTCGCTGCATGACGGAGCTGGATGCAGGCCTGCAGCAGCAAATTCGATATGTCCCGCTTCCCCCAACAGAAACTGGACGTTATCGACGCGACCCAAGGCACACCGAACTCAAAGGACCTAAGTTTTACCAGAGCACGCCTCAGAAAGTACACACAGAGATCTATCTCGGCTGACCCCGTGAAAACACTGTCGAAACAAAATGCGAAGCCTTTCCGACAGAACACTCTTTAACTGATGACACGAATGTCATTGCCTGATATCAAATCGGCAATGGACTAAATCCAACCGCAAGCTTCATCCTTCGCAAACCTGTTGAAGCTCGCACACAAACGCCCCGCGGTTTTACGCGGGGCGTTTTTTCGTTGAAGGTTGTGGGCATATGCGAGTTTGCATTGATCAAGAGATCTTAACCCGACGCGTCAGCGATGGCGCGGCGTCGTAACTGAAATCTAGTCGATACTGAGTTGCAATACTTTCACTTCAAACCAGCCAATATTTTTTCATTGGCTCGTGTTCTATGCGCTACGTGCTTTGCAAAAAAGCATATGCGTTTTTGAGACCAGTGTTTCATCGTATTGTTAATCGATAGCCGTCCCCTCGCCGACGCTTCTGGTCAGGATGATTAACAAAAAAGCCCCGACCAAAACTGGCCGGGACATTAACGATTTCAATTGTCTTGAAGCGAAATCCAAAACCTTCAGCTCTGGACTCAAGTCTCAAGACCCTGATCTACTTGATAATAATATCGCGAACAGTTTTTCCGCCTGGAATCATTGGCAGCACATGTTCCTGGTAAGGACAAATGACTTCAAGTAGATAAGGACCATCGTAATTGATCATCTCAGTAATCGCGGCTTCGAGATCTTTCTTTTCACGAACGCGTTGCCCGGCTATGCCGTAACCTTTGGCAATGGTAATGAAGTCGGGGTAGATTTCTTCGCCGACAATTCCATCGCCATCACCCAGCGCTTCGGGCTTATGGACTGGCCCCAGATAGGTGTGAGCTCGACGCCCTTCCATAAAGCGGTCCTCCCACTGCACCACCATGCCAAGATGCTGATTATTGAGCAACAGCATTTTGACGGGCAGATCTTCGCAAACCAGGGTCGCGAGTTCCTGAATGTTCATCTGGAAAGAGCCGTCGCCATCGATGTCGATGACAAGTTCATCCGGATGAGCAGCAGCAACCCCCATGGCTGAAGGCAAACCGAAACCCATCGTTCCCAACCCTGAGGAGCAGAGCCAGTGCTTCGGCTTGTCGAACTTGAAGTATTGAGCAGACCACATCTGATGCTGGCCAACACCAACGCTCAGATAAGGGCTTCGATCCCGAGTCATCTTCCACAATGTTTCAATCGCATACTGCTGCGGAATTTCGGTATCGTAATCGGCATAGGCTAATGGGTACTGTTCTTTCCAGCCCTTAATCTTTTTGTGCCATTCAGCAGTGTCTGGAATATCCGAATCTTTCAGCGAAGCATTCAGGCTGTGCAGGACCTGTTTAACATCGCCAACAACAGGAATGTGAGCTTCTTTGTTTTTGTGGATCTCGGAAGGGTCGACATCGACATGCACGATTTTGCCGTGCTTGGCAAACTCGTCGAGTTTCCCAGTCACGCGATCATCAAACCGAACGCCGAACGCCAGTAACAAGTCGGCTTCATCGATGGCCAGGTTGGCATACACGGTGCCGTGCATTCCGAGCATGTGCAGGGAAAGATCGTGAGTTCCCGGAAATGTTCCCAGGCCCATAACAGTCATAGTGACAGGGATTTGTGCCTTCTCGGCAAATTTCAGCAACTCGTCGGCTGCTCCGGAAAGAATGCACCCCCCACCAACATACAGGATTGGCTTCTTAGAGCGGCGAATCGCGGCAATGATCTGATTGATCTGCTCGGTCGCCACATCGGGCACTTCCGGTTTGTAACCAGGCAAATTCATTGGCGGATCGAAATCAACTTCATCAGCTGGAATCGAATCGAGCTGAACATCTTTCGGGAAGTCAATCAGTACAGGACCGGGCCGACCGGT
>DOCI01000255.1:2221-5264 GCA_003503535.1 Planctomycetaceae bacterium | reverse complement strand
CTTTGGGGACGCGAAGGACACTCGAAGTATTGCCGTTATATGGACGATTGTCTGAAAAAGAACAGCAGAAAATCTTTCAGCCTCACGGCAATTCCCGGATTGTTCTGGCGACAAATGTAGCGGAGTCCTCATTGACGGTGCCGGGAATTGAATCGGTGATTGATCTCGGGACGGCTCGCATCAGTCGCTACTCCGCTCGATCAAAAATGCAACGATTGCCGATTGAACCAGTCTCAAAAGCATCGGCCAATCAACGCAAAGGTCGTTGTGGACGTGTCGCCCCGGGCATCTGCATTCGGCTCTATTCAGAAAAAGATTTCGACAGCCGCGAGGATTTCACTCCCCCCGAAATTCAACGGACAAATCTCGCACAGGTCATTCTGCAGACGATTTCATTAAAACTCGGTGCGATCGAACAGTTCCCGTTTCTCGATCCGCCTCGCGGAGGAATGATTCGTGATGGGCATAAGACGCTGTATGAACTCGGTGCGATTAATGATCAACAGCAGTTGACCGATATCGGACGGCAACTCGCACGATTGCCGGTCGATCCTCGGATCGGTCGCATGATTTTAGCCGGGCATGACGAGCAGTGTCTGAATGAAATTCTGATTATCGCCAGCGTGCTCGAAATTCAGGATCCTCGCGATCGCCCAGTCGAATTACAGCAGGCAGCCGATAAGGCTCACGAACAGTTTCAGCACGAGTCCTCAGACTTTTTGTCGTATCTGAAACTGTGGGATTTCTATCTGCACATCAAGCAGGATCTTTCCAATTCGAAATTTCGACATGCGTGCCGTCAGAATTTTCTGAACATGAATCGTCTACGCGAGTGGAGCGATATTCATCGTCAACTGCTGCAACTGGTGCGAGAAGCGAATCTGCCTGTCGAAAAACGTCGCGATAATGAAGATGCCATCCATCGGGCTTTGATGACGGGGCTGCTTTCGAACATTGCTTTTCTCGACGATAAGAAGGAATACGTTGGCTCCGGCGGAACGAAACGGTTTCTCTGGCCCGGTTCGGGATTATTCTCGAAGAAGCCGAAATGGGTGATGTCTGCCGAGGTTATCGAAACCTCACAGCGCTTTGCTCGAACCTGTGCGCGGATCAACCCAGCCTGGATCGAACCGCTGGCCAAACATCTTGTGAAGTTGACACAGAATGAGCCGCATTGGGATCGCGATGCCGGGACGGCTTTGGCGTGGGAAAAAGTCACTCTGTTCGGAATGACGATCATTCCCCGCAGACGGGTTCCACTCGGACGAACGGATCCCGATCAGGCTCGGGAACTGATGATTCGCGATGGATTGACACTGGGCGATATCGACACTCAAGGCGATTTCCTGGCTCATAACCTGCAGGTGATTGAAGAAGTACGAGGCTTGCAGGCGAAAGTCCGCCGTCAGGATTATGGCACTCTCGAGCAGACAATCATGGAATTTTACGAAGAGAAAATTCCTAACGAAATTTACGATGTTGCCCGCTTCGAAAAGTGGCGGAAGTCGGCAGAGGAGCAGGAACCGAAACTGCTGTTTCTGGATGTGAATGATTTTATTGAGCACGAAGAAGAATCGCTCGATCGCCAGAAGTTTCCGGATGCACTTGTCTTCGAAAATCTGCGATTACCGCTCTCCTATCAACTACAGCCGGGAGAGGAGGAAGATGGCGTCACAGTGACAGTCTCGCAGTCGCAACTACCGCACCTTCGACAGGCATTACTCGACTGGTTGGTGCCGGGTTTGCTGGAAGAGAAAATCGCGGCACTGATCAAGTCGTTACCGAAATCTGTCCGTACGAAACTTGTCCCGGCTCCCGATACTGCTCGCGAAGTCGTTGCAAAAATGAAATATGGACAGGGAGCATTCCTGATCACCGTCGCAGAATGGTTAACACGAATTGCTGGCGAAACGGTTGCCGTCAATGATTTTGATCTGTCTGCTCTGACAGATTATTTGCGGATGAATATTCGCGTGACCGATGAATCGGGAGCGATTCTCGGTTCGAGTCGTGATCTTGATTTACTCAAGAAGAAGCACGGTCTGAAAATTCAGACAACTTCGAATTCCTCTGCTCCTCAAAAACCAGCAGGACCGGCATTTGAGGTTCTGGCAAAAGAGTCGAAATGGCATCGAGACGGCTTAACGACCTGGGATTTTGAAGACCTGCCTGAGACGATTACGCTTTCTCGTGGCGGTTATGTCGTGACAGGCTACCCGGCTCTGTTTGATGCCGATCAGCATGTGAATCTTCGCGTTTACTCTTCTCTTGAACGAGCCAATGCTGCAACGCGTCAAGGATTGTATCGGCTGTTTCTGAAAGAATCGCAATCGAAAGTGAAACATCAGGTCGATCATTTTCCGAACATCGAACAGCTTGAAATGTTGGGGACTGCTCATCAGCCTTTTGCAAAATTGCGAGGGCAGTTGATGCATCTGATCGCTGCCAGGGCTTTTGCAGCAACGTCGAAACTGCCACGAACTCAGGCAGAGTATCGTCAGTTTCTGATAACTGCGGCGAATCGAATTACCGTGGCCGTGCAGGATGTGGCCAGGGTGATTGGCCCCATTGCGAAGTTGTATCGGGAGTTGATCAAAGAAATTGAAGATATTAAAGCTCCCTCCTGGAATTACGCTCAACAGGATTTGCGACAACAACTCGAACTGCTCTTCCCTGCCAATGTGCTGATGTCTCAGCCCTGGGAAGGATTGATGCATTACGAGCGATATCTGCAGGGCATGAAAATCCGCAGCGAGAAATTGAAAAATGCCGGTCTCGAAAAAGATCGTCGGGCCTATGCAGAACTTGAACCCTATTGGCGACGCACGATTGAAGCGGTCACTTCAAAGCAAGCCAATGATCCCGAAGTGATTGCCTTCCGCTGGATGGTTGAAGAATACCGCGTCTCACTGTTCGCCCAGCAACTGGGAACTTCTCAAGCGGTTTCCCCGAAGCGGCTGGATCGTCAATGGAAAAAAGCGACTCGTTGAGATGTAGGTTGACAGTGGAAGTACTATAAATCAGGGTGGCGGGGGCGCTCTCG
>DOCI01000255.1:1729-2034 GCA_003503535.1 Planctomycetaceae bacterium | reverse complement strand
TAAAGCGGAGCGCCCCCGCCACCACATAGTGATTTTATCATGCTTGGTCGAATCCTCCGAAAACAGCAGATTTCAGGCATCTCGCAATGACTGTCCAAGTGGCATTTGCAGGGAGAGGTTGAGAAACGGTAGAATAAGTTGACGAAATTTTCAGGGCTGGAATTGGAGCAGGAGGGAACGTGGCATTTTTGCGTGTTGTCCAGGGGAGTCACCCCGGTGAGTTGCACGAGTTGCTTGACGAGAGAATCGTGCTGGGACGACACCCGAGTTGCGAGGTCGTGCTCGATAATGCGGCGATCAGCCGC
>DOCI01000255.1:0-1591 GCA_003503535.1 Planctomycetaceae bacterium | reverse complement strand
TTTGTCATTGAAGATCTGGGCAGCAGGAACGGCACCCATGTGAATGGCAAGATGGTGACCGGCTTACAGGCAGTCACAAACCGGGATCGGATTCGCATTTGTGATATTGTGCTCGAGTATCTCGACGAAATTCCTATGATCGAAGCAACGATGGCCGATGAGCTTTCGTATAACGATCCCCGGGGAACACATCCAGGTGGGCAGGTGACGGTCGAACATGTGGGCGAACGTGATTATCTGGAATCCTCCTCGTCGATTATCACTTCACTCAACGCAGGCAGTATCAGCCGTCGACTGGATGTACGTCCCGAAGTCAAACTGCGGGCATTACTCGAACTCAGCAGTCTGTTCAGCCGGACCGTGGATGTTTCCACGGTGATGAAGAAGACACTGGAATGCCTGTTCCGACTGTTTCCACAATCGGAAATGGGCCTGGTGCTGCTCACAAATGCGGTATCAAAAGAGCCGATGGTTAAAGCGGCACGCAATTCTAAGGGCGAAGTTTCGCTCGATCAGAAGTTCAGCTCGACTGTTTTTCGGCAGGCGATTGAAAGTCTTTCCGCCATCCTGAGTGAAGATATGGGAGATGATACTCGCTTTCGTGATAGCGAATCGGCTTCGATGCTCGAAATTCGTTCGATGATGTGTTCTCCACTCACAGGAGGCGAAGGTTCGGCTTTCGGAGCGATTCAGTTGACGACGAAGGATTTGAAGAAGCCGTTCAATCAGGATGACCTCGATTTGTTCGTGAGCGTCGCCTGTCAGGCGGGGTTGGCGATCGAAAATGCTCACATGCATGCCGAGATTGTGCATCGACGGGAAATGGAACGGGATCTCGAAGTCGCGACGCAAATTCAACTGGGTTTTCTGCCGAATAAAAAGCCCTCCTTTCTCGATTTTGAATTCTGGCATTTCTATCAGGCTGCACAGCAGGTGGGGGGAGATTACTTCGATTACGTTCGTCTGCCTGATGGTCGATTAGCGATTGCTGTTGGGGATGTTTCTGGCAAAGGAGTCCCCGCGGCTCTGCTGATGGCCCGTCTATGTTCAGCTGTCCGCTATCACCTTGTGGCTCAGAAGTCTGTCGCGAGAGCACTCACGGAATTGAATCGGGAACTGCTGGAGAGCAGTCTGGGGTTTCGGTTCATTACTCTGGTGATTATCGTTCTGGAACCAGGATCGAATACAGCTGTCATTGTGAATGCGGGGCATTTGCCACCCGTTATCCATCACAAAAAAAACAGTGAATATCTCGAAGGAGATTACTCGGGATTGCCGCTCGGTGTTGGTGGAGACTTTGAATACCAGCAAACCACCCTTGAGTTATCACCCGGTTCTTCAATGTTGCTTTACACCGATGGCATCACGGAGACGGAAGATTCTCAGCACAATTTGTACGGCAGAGAGCGACTGCTGCTCGCTCGTCCCAAAGGATCGTTCAATTCTGAGCAACTCGTCAATTATGTTCTAAACGATACCGTTGAATTCAGCGGAGGCTTGCCCCAAAGAGACGACCGCTGCGTCGTCGCCTTCAAGTACTCGCCGAAATAAACTGTTCGAGGACTACTTGACCGTGCGCGATTTTTGGACA
>DOCI01000057.1 GCA_003503535.1 Planctomycetaceae bacterium | reverse complement strand
TGATTCCTTCTTTTTTTCATGAGCGTTTAGAGTTCCCTTGGAATTTGATCCTGGAAATAATTTCCAATTTCACCACATTGTTTCATAGAATATAACCCATTGATTACCTTGGTAACCTGGGGGCTTCCAGTGGCTTTCAAACTGGGGTATAAACGCTCTTTCTTATTAGATTCCGTAAATCACGAAATTGTAAATCAATCAAGCATCACGAGATTGTCTCGGTGAATCACTTCGAGGAAGGGAAGCGTTCCTGTTTTCGTCCGTATCTCTTCGGAGCGTTGACCAATCAACTGATGAGCGTGATCAGAATTATAATTGCTCAACCCGCGTGCGAATTCGGCTCCATCAGCTGTTTTAATTGAAACGACCTCGCCGACATCGAAAACGCCGCGTATCTCTCGAACTCCAATTGGCAATAACGATTTCCCCGCTTCGACAATCGCTCTGCGGGCTCCATCATCGACAACGAAACTCCCTCGGGGATTGATCGTAAACCCAATCCAGCGTTTCCAGGCCGGCATGAATTTACCTCGGCCCAGAAAAGCGGTTCCGACATTTTCACCGTTCAGAATTTTCATCAGCACATGATTATCTTCCCCGTTGGCAAGTATCACATTCTCTCCGACAGAAACCGCTTTTTTGATCGCGGTCAATTTCGAGTGCATTCCGCCTGTTCCGCCGGAACTTCGTGAGGAACCAACGCAATTGAACAGGTTATCGTCCCAGTCTTCTACGTTCGAAATTAATTTGCTGTTTTGATCTCGGGGATCGCCATCGAATAATCCTTCAATCACTGAAAGAATGATGAGCAGAGGAGCGTCGAGAAGATTAGTCACCATGGCCGCGAGTTGATCGTTATCGCTGAATTTTGTTCCGGCATGTGTGGGGGTTTGTCGGACCGAATGCGGCAACTCAATATCGGATCGCATCGCTGTTGGGAATGGTGTCGCGATTTCATTCACGCTGACAGTATCGTTCTCGTTGATAATCGGCACACATCCATATTCAAAAAGTGTGTGCAAAGTGTTTCGTACATTCAGATACCGGGAGCGATTCCGGAAATCGTTGGCAGTCAACAAGAGTTGAGCCGCTCGATAACCATGCTTCTGAAAGGCCTGGTCATAGAGTCCAATCAAATGTGCCTGCCCGGTCGCAGCAGCGGCCTGCAGATGAGGAAGATCTTTAGGACGTTCCTTCAACCCCAGCAGTCTCATCCCGGCCCCTATGGAACCACTCGAAACCAATACGCAGCGTTTACCTCGTGCACGGATTTCATTGACCTGCTCAGCCAGTGCTGCAATTCGGGAAGGATCGAGAGCCTGTTTTTCATCGGAGAGCACATTCGTGCCAATTTTGATGACAAAGGTCCGCGCAGACTCAGCCAGCTCCTTACGAATTGGGTTGTTCATCCCTGAGGTCTTCTTTGAAGATGTTTGAAAGAGGTGAGAAAATGAGGAATTCAGAACGTCTAATACTTGCTCCCCGGAAGGACATTATTTGCATCAGCTGGCATAAACTCTATGGATATCGGAGTTTAACCGACTTGCCAAACGAATGCCGTCCTCTACTGATGCTTTGTGCAAATCTCCACGCCCATAAGATTGTTGTGGTTATGCCACTTAGTCGATAATAAAAAGTTCATCGATTATCGACGGTTTGAAGTCTCCGACTTTGGCACGATGATATCACCCGTCACTCTCAATTTGATTTTGCCGATACACTTGCTTTGAGGCGGAACATTCACGCGAACGAAGAGTTGACCATTCTGAGGAGATTTCATTTCGCCGCTTTTTCCGATAGAAAATGGATCGCTCGATTTCCCTTTCGCATCGACAATCAAACCCATCAAAGCCCCCAGGGGGACACCGGCTGCCAGGTCGGTTTTAACGTCTTTCGAAGCGACTCCATCTGGCCCGACCGTTTGATTGACAAGCATGCGGAATTCCCCGTTGGATTCAAATCGAATTGTATTACCTTTGGTGACACCGACATTGGCAGGGATCCAACTCTGACTGGCATCGACTTCCAGGATCGCTTCATTACCAGCGATTCGTGCCTCTTCAAGAGAGTCGATTTTATCTTTCACCTGCTTCAGGTCGGGAGCGAGTTTGAGCATTTGCTGGAGAATTCCTTTCGCTTTTTCCAGCTCACCCAGATCTTCATATTCCCGAGCGAGATCCGCAGACGTTTCCAGAAAATCCTGATGAGCCTGTTCGGCCTGCTGATCAAGCATCGTGACATTGGCGGCGTTGTTGCGACTCGATTTACTGCTGGAACCTGACTTCTGCGAATAGGCAGTTGTCGCATCCAGTAAAAACAGACAGGTTGCTGCCATTAATGCGACAGACAACGTGACATGACTGCGAAAATGATGAGCGGTGTTCATAGTTGTGATCCCTGCGCTTCAGGATGGTTATGTTCAAGCATTGCGAAGAGCAATCGGTAAACGATGCTCTGGCACGTTATCGTAACATTCTAACATGGAAAATCGGCGAATCGAAGCGGGAATTCCCACGGCGGTGAAACCGGGATGTCCCGTAGCCGGAAATGGTCCTCCGTGGTTCATCGCTGGTGAAACGGCAACTCCGGTTGGCATTTTGTTATTGATCAAGCGGCCAACACGCCTGCGCAAGATTGGTTCGAGCTGCTGATAAATCGCTTCATCTTCGGGTTGATCAGTCAGGTAAACGCAGCCGGTCAACTGTCCTTCGAGTGATTGAGCGATGGCTGTCATCTGGTCAGAATCGCTTGTCTTGACGATCAGACTGCAATTCCCAAATGCTTCCTGCTGGAACAGATCTGAATCGGCGAGGAACTTTTCGGCATCGACGCACAGCAATGTATTCTGAGCAGCACCGCTAATGTCTTTGGCCGCATGACCGCCCGTTAACAGTTCTGCGCCTCCCTCAACGAGATTCTGAATACTGTCCAGCAGAGAATCTTTGACACCTTCGGTTAATAATGGTCCAGATTTCGCATTGGCAAAGCGATCGCGGACATTCTCAATCCATTTCGAGGCTTCGTCTCCAGGGGGTAAAATTACCAGGCCCGGATTTGTACAGAACTGACCACTTCCCATCAGACAGCTGCCAGTGAATTCTTCGGCAAACGCATCTGATTTATCAGCCAGGGTTCCCGGCAGGACAAAGACAGGGTTGATGCTCGACATCTCCACATAGACCGGTTTTCCAGCTTTGTCGGCTGCGGCTTTGATGGCGATTCCCGCCTTTTGAGATCCAGTGAAGCCGACAGCTGCAATTCGAGAATCCCGAATTGCTTTCAATCCCTCTTCAGGTGCGACATCGTAAATCAGTTGAATAAAGTTGGCCGGGAAATTCACAGCCATCAAGGCGTTGATGAGGCATTCGGCCATCAGTCGAGTTGTGCCAGGATGTGCAGGATGAGCTTTGACGATGACGGGATTTCCAGCCGCGACCGCAGCGGCAAAGTCTCCCCCGGAAATCCCATTAAACGCAAGAGGGAAATTATTCGGCCCAATGACAAACACAGGACCAATCGAGCGATACATCGAACGGATATTATTTGCCTGATCAATCACTGGCATGGCCCATTCCCCTGATCGGGCAGCCTGGGCGGCAGCTCGCAACTGGGCGAGTGTTCGAGGGAACTCGGCACCTTTGAGTCGAGGAGTGACGGGTAAAGCGGTTTCGAGGTTCGCCTGCTCTACAATTTCATCCCCCCGATTTTCCAGCTGACTGGCATAAGCCTCGAGTAAATCGGCAAACCGATCCCCGGACCAGTCACGTGTGATGAGATCGCATTCGGACGCGGACTGCAATGCCTGCTCCATATCCGTCCAGTTACTGATCGGATATGGAGCTCCAATCACTTCCCCAGTTGTCGGATTGTGCGCCTGGAATGTCTTTAGGCCTGAAGAAGGTTTCCATTCGCCAGACAAATATACGGAAGCAGTCGCCATAGAATTTCAAGTTTCAGTTAGAAAGCGATATTGGAATCGATCGTATACAGGATAAGGTAGCATAAATGATTGGCGATGCCGAACAAAGAGGTAGACGTACATTTCCGAGAAATCGCGTTGCCATATCGAGGCTAATTTGCAGGATCTCCTTTGAGAACTCGTCTTTTGAACAGCGTTCGGTTTGGCAATCTCTTCATCTTCTCTTTACAATGAAGTTGTTATTGAAGGGCTGATTATCACCTTTTGATGTGAACTTCCTTTTCGAATATTCGATAGTTAGTGACAATGGCCGTTGTCTTCGACCGTTTAACTCCCTTTGAATCCTTTATGTTTACCAGCCATCGGCCCCACCAGCCAATGACGCTGTATGCTCGGCTTGTTTTCAATGAGACCTGCGATCTGGTGAGGCTGGAGAAATCGCTCAACCACACAATCGCCCGCCACCCGCTACTCAATGCGAGAGTCATCCGAAAAGGGTTTTATCCCTGTTGGGAAACAATTCCCTGGGAACCGGTCTGCATTGAGCCGACGACTCAGAAGGAGTTATTAAACCTGACTCCGCTGGACATCACTCAAGAGCGAGGATTTCGCGCCTGG
>DOCI01000320.1:2633-4184 GCA_003503535.1 Planctomycetaceae bacterium | reverse complement strand
CGTATCCAGGACACCGAGGAGTCATGTCCGAGGGCCTCTGTTAAGATTGTATCGACATCTCGCATCTGCCCGAGTATTGATGAAACCAGATGCCAGGCTGCGGTGCCGTTGTTCGGGCGGGAAAGCGAATCCTTTGACATCATCGAGGTCACACATTCCGCCACATTGAGGGGAATTTCGGGTTGCAACTCCCTTAAATCGTGTGGCTTGGTCGTCAGGATTCGATGAGCAATTTCAGCATATGACTTCCCGTTAAATGGCAATTGGCCAGTCAGCAGATAATAAAGTGAAATCCCCAGAGCGTAGACATCACTTGAGGTAGTATGCTCTCCCGATTGCAGGACTTCGGGGGCCAGATAGGGCAACGTGCCGATGATTTGTCCATGCGGCAACGCATCGGGCAGATCGTTGCGTCGCGCTAAACCGAAATCGGCAAGTTTCGCCTGCCCCCTGCTGCAGATGAGAATATTATCCGGTTTGATATCCCGATGAAGAATTCCATGTCGGTGAGCAAAATCGACTCCACTGCCGATCGAGGAAATCCACTGCAGCGCCTTCAATGCAGGTATCGCCCCCTGCTGTTTGATCCAGTTTCTGAGCGAACCTCCTGAGACCAGTTCCATTTCAATGTAATAGCGTCCGGCTTCTTCTCCAACCGCATGAACGGTTACGATGTGAGGATGGATGAGTTTCGCTGCAGAGCGTCCTTCCTGAAGTGTTGCCAGCCAATTCGACTGATAATTTTGAGTTGCTGAAGGAGAGCTGATTTTCAACGCACAAGGGCGACCGAGTTGACTGTGATAGGCCAGATAGACACGCCCCATTCCTCCACGCCCCAGTAAGGCATCGCAGCGATATCGGGAAAAGCGTCGGCCAATCACTTGATCACACGCATCATCGTCATGATGCAATTCTGCCAGTTGCAAGTTCGCATGATCGGAGGGGCGATGAGAATCCCAGAATGGAGCTTCCAGTTCTCGACTGCGATCCATCGTCATTTCGAGTTCACCTGGCATCGAATCCTCTTGGATAAAAGTCGATTCAATGCCAGACAAATTTTCATGAAGACTTTGAAATGGATCCATAAGTGATCAATAATGAAAGGGGCATGTGTTAAGATCAGCTGAACATATCGAATGATGAATGTCTGTTATCCTACCATAAAACCATATCAATCCTGTAGGATAAAATGCTTTCGTGGCGAATTTTTTCTGGAGGAACAATGAGTTACAGATTATTCACTCTCACTGCAATGTGCCTTTTCATTCTAATCACGACTCCAGAAACTGAGGCTCAATCCGTCACGGTGCAACAACCAGTCGTCTCACGATTTTCAATCAATAGCACGGTCAGTGTCCCAGATCGGGGCACGACTCATCTGGGAAGCCTGGGAACAGCTCGAGATTCTCGTTTTCATTCAAGAACCTGGCCACCCGGTTCCAGTACTTCTCGATCACTCACACATCAGTCGGTTTCGGTTTCCGCGTATATCCATGATTTTGAAGAGATGGACGCTTTACTTTTGCAGCAGGGTGAGCAGAGTTTGCCGTT
>DOCI01000320.1:1335-2492 GCA_003503535.1 Planctomycetaceae bacterium | reverse complement strand
TTTTCCCCAAACAGCTGATGTGAATCCTGTTCAGCGAAAATTACGGACACAATTTCCAATAACCAGGTCTCAGCCAACGACCTATTCCTCAAGTTTGGCAGAGACTTATTATCAAAAAGCCTTACAGGCGGTCGATGACAATAATCCCCGATTAGCAAAAATCTATTTTCAGCTGGCCGCCGGCCGTGGATCACTTCCCGCGCAGACACAATTGAAAAACATTCCCTAAACAGGACAAAATTACGCGTGATTGGAAAAGCCAATCGGTTGAAGTTATGAGCCGCCAAGCCGTCCAGGCACAGCAAGAGATTGTTGTTCAATTCTGGACAATCTGAATTTATGACTTCTCCACGAGAATTCCCGGCCCAGCTGGATTGATCAGATCGCCGGACCCCAATTGGTTGTTTTTAAATTTTTGCACAAGCCACAAAACATTTATCGTTGGTGGCACGGATAAACGCGGATGATAAAAATCTGCGTTCATCTGCGGTACTTTTACTTATTAATCATTTGACTATTTCTACAACAAACCTGATTGTTCACTTTCAATTTGACAGTCCACACTGGCAAAACCTACTTCTCTCAATGAAATTCCTATCGCTTTGCAACACTTCCTACAGAACCTGGTCTCCATCTTCATCTATGTTGTTTTCTTCCTGAGCCTTTACCGTTGGGTAAAATGGTCGCTCGAACGTTTTTCAAATGAGGGAATATCCACTCCAATCTGTTTTCGTGTGAACCCGCAAATCCGGTCTCCTATTCCAGCAGCGCCAATGTGGCTGGCGATTTTCTGGGTGATTCTGCAAGTCACATCAAACTTGCTATCTGGGACTGCAGAAGCCCCAAAAAGTACTGATCCGAATTATTCAGGTTTGTTTATGCTGACCACGTTGCTGCCGGCTTGTGTGACAAGCCTGCTGATCTTTCTTTGGAAAGTCTCACCAGGAACCGGCAATCTGTCAGATTATTTTCGGTTCGAGACGCTGGTCGAAGAATTGAAATCCGGGTTTCAGCTATTTGTCATGGCTTTTGCCCCCACATTCCTGATGCTACTCCTCTCACTTCTTTGGAAAACTCCTGAGACACAACATGTTCTGCTGCAAATGCTCGATCAACAAAAGGATTATCTGTTGGTCGGTTTAATTGGCTTGGGAGCA
>DOCI01000320.1:0-1150 GCA_003503535.1 Planctomycetaceae bacterium | reverse complement strand
AGAATTGCTGTTTCGAATTCTGTTACTCAATGGACTCATGGAAAAGTTACGAGCCTCAGGATATTCGGAACAAAATTTGAAACGTGTGGCTGCTCTTGTGATCTCTGTTCTCTTCTGCCTGGGCCATGGAAAATACGATGCCCTGCAATTGATGCCGTTGGCGTTGTGTCTGGCCTGGAGTCAAATTCAACGCAAAAGTTATTGGAGCTTGGTTCTGGCCCATGCTTTTTTTAATGCCTCGATGTTAATGCTGATGCTGGCCTCTTCCGGTGCTGAGGTTGAGTGAAAGCAGACGACTCGAATGAGTAATGATGATCAAACTCTTTGATTACAATCGCAAAAAAAGGCCCTCATTTTACTGAGGGCCTTTGTGAAGTTTAATTGAAATTACATAGTACTAAGCAGCTGCAGAATCTCCGATGGCGACGATTTCCTGTTCGCCGCGAACCATTTCCGGGGTGATCAGGTATTTCTTGCCATGACCCTGATCTGGGAGATCGTACAACAAGTCGAAGACAACACCTTCAAGAACAGATCGCAGGCTTCGTGCACCGGTTTCGCGTTGGGCGGCTTTGTGAGCAATCGCCTGTAAAGCTTCATCAGTGAAGTCGAGAGTCGCATCTTCCATGGAGAAGAGTTTCTGATATTGCTTAACGATGGAATTCTTCGGTTCAACCAGAATTCTGACCAAATCTTTTTCAACCAGCGGAGACAGAGTGCTCAGCAATGGCAAGCGTCCGAGCAGTTCTGGAATCAAACCGAATTCCAGAATATCATCGACTTCAGCCTGAGCAAGCAACGCATCCCGCTGAGCTTCCTGACTTTCAACAGAGGAAGAATTGAAGCCGATCATCTTACGTCCGAGACGTTTGGCGATGATATCTTCCAGTCCAACAAAGGTTCCGCCGCAGATGAACAGAATATTGGAGGTATCGACCTGAATATATTGCTGTTCAGGATGCTTACGACCGCCCTGAGGTGGAACATTGGCAACGGTTCCTTCGAGCATTTTCAGCAGAGACTGCTGAACGCCTTCTCCGGAAACGTCACGAGTGATCGACACGTTCTGGCTCGTTTTGCCAATCTTGTCGATTTCGTCGATGAAGATAATACAGGGCGCCTGCTTCTTCGCCTGGTCAAACATGTCGCG
>DOCI01000273.1:4382-5203 GCA_003503535.1 Planctomycetaceae bacterium | reverse complement strand
GGCGTCTCCCAGTGGGATTGTCGGCAATATCAAAAACCCGCAACAATCCCCCGATTATCAACGATTGCAACTCGATTACATTCAATCCATCAACAAAAAAACGCTCCAGCTGGAAGAGCAAAACAGCGAGGTCGAAGGCGCGATTGAATCCCTGGAACTGGCCTTCCGGATGCAATCGGAATTGCCCGAACTGATGGAGCTGTCCAGTGAAACCCAGGCGACACAATCGATGTATGGGATTGGTGAAGATGCGACGAATAATTTTGGTCGTCAGTGTTTGCTGGCTCGTCGGTTTGTGGAAGCAGGTGTGAGATTTGTCGAAGTGACTTCGAGTCAGTGGGATCATCATCGCAACCTGCAGCAGGACCTGACGAATAAAACGGAAAGTATCGACAAACCGATCGCGGGCCTGCTTGCTGACCTGAAACAACGAGATCTTCTGAAAGACACACTCGTGATCTGGAGCGGGGAATTCGGCCGCACGCCGTATGCACAGGGAGACGATGGACGAGACCATAATCATCGAGGCTTTACTTCCTGGATGGCAGGCGGAGGGACAAAGGGAGGGCTCTCTTATGGTTCCACCGACGATTACGGTGCTGAAGCGGTCGAAGGCCGAGTGCATATTCACGACTGGCATGCAACCATACTGCATTTACTCGGATTGAATCACGAACAACTCACCTATCGCTATGCAGGCCGCGATATGCGTTTGACCGATGTGAAGGGGAATGTCGTGAAGGAAATTATGGCGTGATCGTTTTGTATCAATTTTTGTGATCAAAAGTGTTTTCAGTATAGCCCTGAAAGATTCTTTCGGG
>DOCI01000273.1:3003-4300 GCA_003503535.1 Planctomycetaceae bacterium | reverse complement strand
GACTTCGTCCACCCAGATAGCGGACCTATCTGGGCTATCCATTGTCTTGTTCACTGGAAAGACATTTTGAACAATTCGTGCCACCCACTCTTTTGATTTCTTCTTTCGCTTGAATTTTCATCGGTAGAGAATTGTGAGCCTGAATTGAGTTTCGTATGCTCAATGACATCGCATCGTTCACAATTTCTACCCACTCTAATTCAAACGAGACACCATGAATACATCCCGTCGTCATTTTCTGCAAACCTGTTCGGCCATTGGAGCCGGTTTCCTGCTGCCAGGCTTTTCTCAGGCAAGTCTGCTGGAGAAAGAGCCCCTTTGCAAAATTTCTCTGGCTGAGTGGTCGCTGCATAAAGCCTTGTTCGATGGAAAGCTCGACCATCTCGATTTTGCGAAAACGACCAAACAGGAATTCGGAATTAGTGGCGTCGAATACGTCAATCAGTTCTTTAAAGATAAAGCGCAGGATCAGAGCTATCTTAAAGAGATGAAAACCCGAGCAGAGGGCGAGGGTGTCAAAAGCCTGCTGATCATGATCGATCGCGAAGGTAACCTGGGTGATGCCGATGAAGCCAAGCGGACTCAGGCAGTAGAGAATCACTACAAATGGGTCGAAGCGGCTAAGTTTCTGGGCTGTCATTCGATTCGCGTCAATGCCGCCAGCAGCGGAACCTATGGAGAACAGGTCGAGCGAGCAGCCGATGGTTTGCGCCGCCTGAGCGAGTTTGGCGATCAGCACGACATCAATGTGATTGTTGAAAATCACGGCGGCCTTTCTTCGAGTGGGGCCTGGTTGTCTACCGTTATGAAGACGGTCGATAACCCTCGCTGTGGCACCCTGCCCGACTTCGGCAACTTCGCCATCGATCGCAATCAGGATATCTGGTACGACCGCTATCAGGGTGTTGCTGAGTTGATGCCTTATGCGAAAGCAGTCAGCGTGAAGACTCATGAGTTCGACAAAGACAATCCCCATATCACGTATGATCGACGATTCAACAAAGAAACGGATCTGGTCAAAATGCTGGCGATCGTGATGGCTTCTGGCTACAAAGGCTACTATGGCATCGAGTACGAAGGCAGCGAACTGGACGAGTATGCTGGCATTCGCAAATCCAAAGAAGCCCTCATGAGTTCATTCTATACAGCCTTTTTCGGCTGCTAATCTTCCTATCGTTTCTAGACTGCATTCAACAGGATCGCCCCGAAAATTTCTTTCGGGGCGGCGCAGCCTTCAGAAGCAGATAAGGAATTTTGATCATCAAACTGAAGACCTCTTGTGGACTTCGTCCACCCA
>DOCI01000273.1:2723-2879 GCA_003503535.1 Planctomycetaceae bacterium | reverse complement strand
TGGACTTCGTCCACCCAGATCGTTCCGCTATCTGGGCTATCCAATGATATGACAAATTATTTTTAACTTGAAACACATCGAAAGCTGACACCATGAGTGAAGAAGTAACTTACAATCCTGACACACTTTGCTTGCATGCTGGACAGGTGCCCGATC
>DOCI01000273.1:1922-2505 GCA_003503535.1 Planctomycetaceae bacterium | reverse complement strand
AAGCGACCAATTCGCGAGCCGTGCCGATTTACATGACGAGTTCTTACGTCTTTAACGATACCGATCACGCTGCTCGATTATTCGGCCTGCAGGAATTCGGTAATATTTACACCCGATTGATGAACCCAACCTGCGATGTACTTGAAAAACGCCTGGCGGCACTGGAAGGGGGCTCCGGAGCCCTGGCCCTGGCTTCGGGGTCGTCTGCAGTTACATATTCAATTTTGAATATCATGGGGCAGGGCAAGAATGTCGTTTCTTCATCGAGTTTATATGGTGGAACATACAATCTGTTCCATTACACACTTCCCAAAATGGGAATTGATTGCAAGTTTGTCGATCAGAACGATCCGGAGTCATTTCGATCTGCTATCGACGAAAATACCCGGGCGATTTTTCTGGAAACAATTGGTAACCCGCGAGCCGATGTTCCTGACTTTGAAGCGATTGCTGCAATCGCCCATGAAGCTGGGATTCCATTGATTGTGGACAACACCACGGCTTCACCCTATTTGTGTCAGCCATTTAAGTGGGGAGCCGATATCGTGGTTCATTCCTGTACCAAGTTCATTGGCGGGCATGG
>DOCI01000273.1:0-1807 GCA_003503535.1 Planctomycetaceae bacterium | reverse complement strand
TCATTGGCGGGCATGGCACTTCAATTGGCGGAATCTTGATCGAAAAAGGGGGATTTCCCTGGGATAACGGAAAATTTCCAGAGCTGACAGAGCCGGAGCCGAGCTATCATGGCATGAAGTTTTTTGAAACCTTTGGGCCAATGAACCTGGCTTATATTCTTAAAGCCCGTACTCAAATTTTGCGAGACACCGGCGCAGCGATGAGTCCCTTCAATGCGTTTCAGTTTCTGCAGGGCCTGGAAACATTGCATCTGCGCATGCCACGCCACAGCGAGAATGCTCAGAAAGTGGCGGAGTTCCTGGCCGATCATCCGAAAGTTTCGTGGGTCAATCACACGGGCTTGCCAACGCATCCGAGTTATGAACTGGGACGCAAGTATTTGCCAAAGGGGAGCAGTGCCGTCTTTGGATTCGGAATTGCCGGGGATACGCCTGAGCAACAAAAGGCAAATGGGATCAAGTTAATTAACAGCGTGAAGTTGTTCTCACATCTGGCAAACATCGGAGACAGCAAATCGCTGATTATTCATCCGAGTAGTACGACGCATCAGCAGTTGTCACTTGAAGAACAGCAGTCGACCGGTGTCACGCCTGACTTTGTTCGAATCTCTGTGGGGACTGAAGATATTGATGATATTATTCGTGATTTAAAACAGGCTCTCGATCAAGTTTAAGCGTCTCTGAGCCGAGCGATGATGTTTTTGAACCGCACAACAAAAAAGTTGTGCGGTTTTTTTATGAAAATCGGGATGCCAGAGGGCTTCCAAACCATCGGAAGTTGCGTTTGTCATGGGCTGAAATATCTTCAAATACGTGAGATCCCTCATGTTTTCTTGGGGTTTTTTGCTGTTGGCAATTGAGGCAATTCGGGAAGAGCTTACCGCTTGGGGAATGAAATCGATGTGGCAAAATTCTTTACGGACTGACTCCACTGGACGTCCGAAATTGAATATGTCGCTGGCATCAACCTGTTTTTTGATGACTGTTGCCAAGTGGGCGGAGTTTTTTGTTTACGAAGCTGAACCGAGATCCTGCAATCTGTAGGGAAAAGTTTCTCTGACAGGAAAACTTTCACCAGTCTTACCAAGTTAACAAGACGGTAAAGTCGAAAACCTGTCGGGTCAGAAACTGGACCTTCTTTCCGGACCATCACCAGACTTCCAATGACGTACTTCGAATGCAGTGAGTTTTATTGCTGCCTGTTCCACCTAGAAGATTGACGACTGAGATTTTGAAAGGTTTGAAACGACGTGAGTTTTGTATTGACGATTTCTGAAATTTCCAGCTTTCCACGAGTGTGTGCACATGCGGTTGGACAAGTGTGTCGGACTGCCGGAAAAAACGTGAATCGTCATAATCGGAACAATCGTTACAACAAGCCTGAGATTGAGTTTGACTTGGTAACTGAACAATTTCGGTAAGTGTCTGCGTGAGTCACTGCCGAAATAAAGTAGCAGGTTTGCCTGTAATTTCCGTGTCGAGTGAAGCGTTCTCTGACTGATCCTTTCGGGAATGTCCCCGAAGTCATATTACGATTCGCGACGCTGTCCTCAGAAAAGAGTTCGAGGAGTTTTGCTATGAAAAAGACTATCTGTTTCGCTGCTGCTATGATGTTGTGTTGTATGAGCTTCGCCGACGCTGAAGCTGGTCTGTTCAAAGGTCGCCTCCTGAAGAAATGCCAGAGCTACGTCAGCTGCTGTGCACCTTCTTGCTGCTGCCCAACTGACTGCTGTGTCGATGATTGCTGCGTTCCTTCTTGCTGCTGCCCAGACGAGTGCTGCGATGATTGCTGCGATGATTGCTGCCC
>DOCI01000243.1:665-8109 GCA_003503535.1 Planctomycetaceae bacterium | reverse complement strand
GCAATCGGTGCGTAAGCCCTGGATAAAGGGTAAGCTCTCTTATTCAGTTTGTCTGGAAAAGAACCAAAGTCAATAGATCAAATTTACTTATCAATTTACGAGGGAACTCTTGAGTTGGTTCACCATACCCTGTTGCAGCTTTGAAACACGCTCACGGGCAGCCTCGGCTTTTTCTTTTGCAACTGCTGGATTCTTCGCCACTGCCAGAACGGTCTCGGCAACACGATTTCGATCCGCTTCGACATCCATATTAAACAGCCAGTCGTTCAGGCCGATGTCGTTCCACATGAAGCCTTTGCTCGTCTGTTCGGCAAAACGGCAGACGATGGCCGGGATTCCGTTTCCGATGCACATAATTGGCGAGTGCATTTCCATTCCGAATAAACCAGCGGAAAGCCGATAGGTGCTGATCGCTTCGTCTGTCAGCCAGTAGTTTTCCCGCCAGACGACCCGCTTACGAATTTCCGGAGTCAGTTTGTCGTAGATATTGTCTTTGCCGACTTCCATCTGCGACATATCTTCCGGGCAGAGCAGAACCTTCTTATCGGTTTGGGTGACCACCGCCTGAATCGCTTCGATGAGCGGGGCATGATCCTGAGCTTTCATCTCCTCATTCCGCTGATGCCGCTCGGCATCGAACGGGCGATTTTTAATCTTCCAATAAGGGGTGTATCGCAGTCGAGGGATACAGCACAGGAACTGCCCCGGTTCCAGTTGATGAGCCTGCAGGAACTCGCGAGCCGCTTTTTCGTTTTCGATATCGACGGCAAACGCACCATCCGGACCGAATTCCATCACCGGACAATTCACACTCTGTTCCCGACAATACTTGAGGGAAACGGAATCGCGAAAGAAAACAAACTCGGCTGAGCTCAGCAATTTTTTCAGGTCCTCGGAGACGCTACTAACTGTGATACCGAAGACGCCGTAGGGTTTGCCGGTTTCATCCTTCCAGCGTTGAACATCTTTCTGAGCAACCAGTGAAGGTCCGGAACCGTGGAGGAGAAAATCGTAACTGGAAAGTGTTTGATCGAGTTCTTTGCCCCGTTGCACGATCTTGAGTTTGGGGAACCGCTTCTCCAGCAGTTCACGCACACCATTACGAACATCGCTCGCCCAGAGAGTGACATTGGCTTCAGGAAGATATTTCTCCAGCAATGCCAGCACGCCGGGCGTGTGAGCGATGTCGCCAATATTGACCGTCTGCCAGGACGACCTCAACAAAATATTCGGCTGCTTTTCGCCAGCAGCTAAGCGGATATTTGCACACAGGGCTGCACCCACGCTGGTGGCCAGAAATGTTCGACGTTGCATGATTGAACTTTATTGGTTGATGGAGTGACTAGTAAGTAATAATTCAAAAACCTTGATTATGTCAGAATTCAATCCTGTTATCGAGGAAGATTTTCAATTCCAATGACATCGCGAATGATTACCGGTCTTCTTTCTTCTCCAGTCGCGATTGAATCTCTGCGACCTGTGATTGCAGTTGAGCAATCATTGTCCAGAGCATATCGTGTCTCGCCTTTTTGAGAGCAGGACGATACTTATAGGAATAGATGCCGCTGAACCAGATAGCCGCCAGAAGAGAAACTATGCCAATGCCACTCCACAAGGGAGGCACCCAGAAGATGCGAGTCAGCTGGAAGGCTTCAATGACCAGAACAGCAGGAAAACAACTCGCAAAAATCCCCATGCACCAGTACATGGCATGTTGATAAGAGCGTCCCCGCTGTTCGAGTTGCTGGATGTTTTGTTGCAGGTTCATGCGAAACTCCTCGTAGTTAAAGGATTGATTCTCGGCATCCTGTGCCAGTAAATTATCCCGATTGATTTTTTGAGGACGATCATCAGCCATTGCATTCCTCCTCAATCACTTTTTTAATTTCCAGACGGGCGTAATGTAATCGTGATTTGACGGTGCCAATTGATGTCGAGATAATTTCCGAAATCTCCTGAAGGTCCAGGTCTTCCAGGAAACGGAGCGTTAAAACTTCCCGATGCGGCAGCGAAAGTTGTTCAAGAGCTCGATGAACAAGTTCCGCATTTTCCAGCTGTTCGTATCCCTGTTCTATTTCAGATTCCGTGATTGATCCGTTCTGAACCTGCTCGAACGCAACTGCGGACTGACGATCCCGTTTCCTCAAATAGCTGACAGCTCGATTGTGCGCGATCTTATATAACCAGACCCGAAATGCTTGCGGTGCATTTAATCCGGGAAGTTTTTGATAAACGTTCAGCCAGATCTCCTGCATCAAATCAGCAGTATCGGCTGAGGCTCCGGTGAATCGCTGCAGATAATAAAAGAGACGACGTTCGTAGGTTTGAACCAGTTGTTGGAAGGCGATTGAGTTTCGAGACTGAGCCTGCAGAACCAGCAGTTGTTCCTGAATGTGCTGAAGATTCTGTAAACTCATCTCAAAGGCTCACTTTCAATGTGCTATTCACCAGCCAACAATGATAAGCCGTTTGAGAAGCCTCAAAGGTTCAACAGAAAACATCAATATTCTGAATTTTCTGAGTAGGGAAATCATTTCTACTTTCGCAAAAAAGCATTGAGGACCAGCCCAAAACTGATCGCGCTGGCGATCAGGCAGAGTCCGGATCCACAATGAGCGGGTCTAGCGTCTAAGGCGACAAATGCGAAAAAAACAGACACTAATCCAAGTATCATTAATACAGACACGATGAGTTTAGTCGCGCCTGTAATATGTTCAGGAAACTTTAATGCATCCGGCCTTTCTTGTGGGAATTCCTCTTTGAGTATTGTCTTTGCTCGAGAATCGATATTGCTGGTATGCTCTGGTGTTAGACCTTCGGTTTCCTCGTTCATGTGATATTTGCCTTGTAAACTATTCCTGTATTCTTAATCGAGGCTGATCTTCCCAGCCGGAGGGTGGCCCGCCCTTGAGCAACGTGAATGGCGTGGTCGTCTGCAATCACCACGCCCATCACTTCGTTCCGGGACGTGCCACCCAATCGATTCAAAATCGGACGCAGGGAAATTAATTCTTGAATCGAGACTGATACTCCCAGCGATCTTTCCAGTCCTTGAAGTAAGGTCGATACTCTTCGGCTTCATACCAGCTGCGGGGTTTCGGAGTTGGGGGATCGACTTTGCCTGCGGGATAATCTTTCCCGGCAATGCTCTTTTCAACCGATGCAATCCAGCGATCCATTTTCTGCTTCATCGCCTGTGCCTCTTTCGAGTCTTCAGAATACAGATTGTGTTCCTCATGCGGATCATCCGCGAGGTTGTAGTATTCGATAGCCGGTTGTGGTTGTTTTTTGTTCTTACCGAGGTAGATGATTTTGTGATTGTTATCGAGCAGTGCGGAGTTGCCGAGGCATTGGAAGCCGATCGGTTTATCTCTCTGAGAGAATTCCTGTTCGAAAAGTTTGACCAGGCTCATGCCGTCAACAGGTTGAATGAGGACGGATTTAGGAAGATCGAGTAGTTCGGCAATCGTCGGAAAAATGTCCATCGTGCAGGCTGGGAATTCGGTCACTCGTGATTTTGGAATTCGAGCAGGCCATTCCATCACACAGGGAACACGAAGTCCACCCTCGTAGACTGTTCCTTTATTGCCACGCAAGCCGCCGACGGTATCCGGAGTAATCTTCGGTAAGCCGCCGTTATCGCTGCAGAACCAGAGCAGGGTGTTTTCGGCTATGCCCGCTTTCTTCAAGCCAGCTCGGAGCGTTCCGAGACTGCGATCCATTGCGACCAGTTCGCCGTAATGATTTCGCGATTCTTTATCGAGTTTCTGAAAGGGTGCCAGATCTTCGGCTGCCGCTTTGAACGGACTGTGCGGCGTGCCATACCAGATGACCGTGAAGGAGGGCTGCTCAGCCTTGGCCTGCTTGTTAATAAATTTGAGAGCTTCGGCCACGACGATTTCGGAGGAGTCCCCCCGGTAGTCTTTGAACTCCCCCTTTCGGCTCAGAATCGGATCGTAATCAAAGAAGTTTGTTACCGAGAGCCATTCATCAAAACCAAACACGCCGGGGGAGTAGGGATCATCAGCCAGAATTGGGACTCCCGGTCCGCGATACCCATCCAGGTGCCATTTCCCGAAATGTCCCGTCGTATAACCAGCAGCTTTCAACGCCTGGGCGACCGTTTTTTCCTGCAGTCGCAACGCATAGCCATGGCTTTCCACACCCGTCCGCATATTCGAACGACCAGTCAGAACACTCGCTCGCGTCGGTGAACAGACAGGAGCCCCGGCATAGAAGCGATCAAATCGCAATCCATTGGTAGCCATCGCATCGAGATTGGGTGTCTTCAGAACGGGATGGTTGTAATAGCCGGTTTGTCCCCAGCCCATGTCGTCGGCCATGACGAGCACGATGTTGGGTTGCTCAGATTTCTCTGCAGCGACAGAGTTTTGAAAGGCTGAATGAGAGAGAAAGAGAACGGTGAAAATCATCATTATGGAGGAAAAGCGAAACCTCATGAACGGATTGAAAATGTATGAGTCAATTTGTTTGAAAGTGTTTAACATTGGATATCCTTCAGGGGATTAGACGCAGCAATCGTCCTTGGAGACAGTGAGTTTTCATGATATCAACAATGTTTAATGATGTCTGCTCTTTCCGTTGTTCAATCATGCGTAGGTCAGACGGTGGCTCACCTGGAATTGCAACAGTCCCCTCTCTTTCCGAGTGTCTGAAAGTAAACAGTTCCCAGGAAAATACTGAAGGTTGGGTGGCTGGGGTCGTAATGAAGTGAAGCCCCCAGAGTATTCAGCGTTCTGGGGGCTACGCTGTGCTTCGACCCCAGCCACCCGTCACCCGTCGTCGTTTAAGCAAAAAGACAATTATTGAAGGATAGCGAAACAAATGCTTTCATTGATGGTTTAATCATATAGCACTTCTCTTTTTTCTGGCAGGAATGTTTCCATGCGTGACCCACTCTCCAAGTTCATTTATTTTTTCGCATTGCTGACGGCTTGTGCTGGAATTCAGCAGGAGTTGAAGGCGGAAGAAGCGATCAGTCCGGAACAGTCTCAGTTTTTTGAGAATAAAATCCGGCCAATACTCGTGAAAGAGTGCTATTCCTGTCATTCCGTTCAGCAAGACGAACAGGAAGGTGGCTTAACGCTCGATACGCGAGAAGGGATTCGCAGTGGTGGCGAGCAGGGGCCTGCTGTTGTGCCCCGGAATCATTCCCAAAGTTTGCTTCTCAAAGCGATTCGTTACACCGATTCGAAATTGAGGATGCCTCCAGACGGAAAACTTTCTGGAGAGCAGATTGCTGATATCGAAAAATGGATTGCAATGGGAGCTCCAGATCCGCGAGACGGAGATGGTGGAGTGAGAGTTAAATACGAAATTGACCTCGAAGAAGGTCGGAAGTTCTGGGCATTTCAGCTGCCCGCTGCCGTTGAGCTTCCTCAGGTACGAATACAGGATTGGCCTCGGACGGAGATTGACTATTTTCTTCTGTCCAAAATGGAAGCCAAAGGGCTCGATCCTGTCGCCGACAGTGAACCGAATATGCTCGCCCGTCGACTTTATTTCGATCTGATCGGCCTGCCGCCTGCTCCTGAAAAACTGGCTCAATTTGAGAAGGAATATGCGAAAGATTCTCAGGTTGCTGTGGAGTCACTGGTGGATGAACTTCTGCAATCGCAGGGATTCGGCGAACGCTGGGGGAGGCACTGGCTCGATGTGGCTCGTTTTGCTGAGTCCTCCGGGCAAGCCTCCAACTTTGCTTTCCCGCATGCCTGGCGATATCGCGACTGGGTGATTGAAGCGTTCATGAATGATATGCCGTATGACCAGTTTGTGCGGGCTCAACTGGCTGGCGATTTGCTACCTGCGAAAAACGAAACGGAACAGGCGGAGAATCTGATTGCGACTGGATTTCTGGCGCTCGGACCCAAGTCGCTCAGTGAACGGAATCGTCAGCAGTTCCAGATGGATGTCGTCGACGAACAGATCGATACGACCTTTCAGGCGTTTCAGGCATTAACTGTTGCCTGCGCCCGTTGTCACGATCATCGTTTTGATCCGATTCCGCAAACAGATTATTACGCACTGGCTGGGATCTTTCGCAGTACCGAAACGTGCTACGGAACAATCAGGTCTGTACAGAGTAATCATCCCAGTCCACTGCTTGTGCTTCCGGTCCAGGCGAATATTCCAGCTGGAGTCCTGCCACTGGATGCGGCTCAAAGAGGCGTACTGGAAAGACAGATTGAACTGTTAACCGAACAGATGGCTCAATCGAGTGGACCAGATGGAAATATCCGACGAATTGCACTGCAGGCGCGGCTGAGTCAGCTTCGTGGAGAATTGAATTCTTATGACGAACAGGGAAATCCCAAATTGCGGGCGATGGGAGTTCGTGAAGGTCTTAGAACGGACGACTGCCCTTTGTATATTCGAGGAGAAATCGATCAACCTGGACAAATTGTTAAACGCGGTTTTCCTCAGGTGTTGACAACGAGCCAGCCCCGCATTGACGGCTATGACAGTGGCCGATTGGAACTGGCGGAATGGATCGCTTCCGAAGAGAATCCACTGACGGCTCGGGTGATGGTCAATCGAGTCTGGCTGCATTTGATGGGACGAGGCCTGGTTTCGACCGTCGATAACTTCGGAGCTTCCGGTCAACGCCCCAGTCATCCGGAGTTGCTGGATTATCTGGCGATCTCGTTTGTCGAAAACGAGTGGTCGGTCAAACAACTGATTCGATCGATTGTGCTGAGCCGGGCTTATCAGCTTTCCTCACGAATGGATTCGGAGAATTACCGTCAGGATCCCGATAATGTCTATGTGTGGCGGATGCCGAAACGACGACTCGAAGCCGAAGCAATGCGGGATACATTACTCGCATTGGGACAGAACCTGGATGTCGATTTTCCGGAAGGAAGTCTGGTTGCACAACAGGGTGAGGGAAATGTCAGTTTTCGAATTCGAGGCGACCTCGCTGCTGGTGATGTGCATCGTTCGGTGTTCCTGCCGATCGTTCGCGATGAAATCCCGGAAATTCTTTCGATCTTCGATTTCCCTGATCCGAGTCTGATTATTGGCGAACGGTCTTCGACAACGATTCCCGAACAGTCTCTGTTTCTGATGAACAACGAATTTGTCATACGCCAGGCTGCAGGAATGGCTTCGCATCTGATCTCAGAACATTCGACGGAAAGCGATCGAGTGAATCAGGCCTATCGCATGTGTTACTCACGTCTGCCTGAACCTTCTGAAATGAGGAACGCGACGCTGTTCTTGTATGTCTATGGTCAGGCCAATAATGAGGCTGCAACCTGGGCTGCGTTTTGTCAGGCCCTGTTTGCCAGTGCCGAGTTTTCGTTGCGGTAAGTGATCCATTATGAACCACGGATTAACACAGATGTCTTGGATGAATTGAAATTCAGAACAAGAGTTTTTCATCATCTCGCGAGGTCGTGTGGAATCACCACGCCCATCACTT
>DOCI01000243.1:0-635 GCA_003503535.1 Planctomycetaceae bacterium | reverse complement strand
ACGCCCATCACTTTGTTCTGGGATGTGCCACCCGGAACACATATTGTTTCATTTTGCATGCGTAGTGCTTGCCACGAACAAAAGTTAACAAATTCCTTATTTAGCTGTTTTCCATTCGGAGATTGATCCATGTTTAATGAACCTGCACTTTATTCACGTCGAATGGCCTTAAAATCGGCGAGTGTTGGATTTGGATATCTTGCCTTTGCGGGACTTTCAACAATGGCCGCAGAAAAAGAAAATCTGCTGGCTCCTAAACCAACACATTTTCCTGCTCGTGCCAAGCATGTGATCTTTCTCTGCATGGAAGGGGCTCCCTCGCATGTCGATACTTTCGATTACAAGCCGAAACTGAAGCAGGATCACGGGAAAACGACGACACAGGCCCGTTCGCGAACGGCGAAGTTACTCGGGTCTCCCTGGGATTTCAAGCAGCATGGTCAGAGTGGAATGTGGATGTCGGAATTGTTTCCCGAACTGTCTCGTCATACGGATGATCTTTGCATGTTGCACGGAATGCATACGGATGTGCCTGCTCATCCTCAGGCATTTTTGCGATTGCATACAGGCGTCTCTCAATTCAAACGCCCTTCTCTGGGGTCCTGGGCGTTTTATGGATTGGGGACGGAGAACGA
>DOCI01000242.1:45087-51875 GCA_003503535.1 Planctomycetaceae bacterium | reverse complement strand
ACGTCGATTTCGTCAGGCAGTGCCTGACCTACACATTACTCCACACTCATTTTATCGAGCAGGGGGGCGAAATAGCTTTGGAAACGCGCGGTCATCGGGGCTTCGAGTGAGAGAGATTGAATTGCGTTTCCGGTCAGGCTGGGAGACATTTGTCCGCCTGTTATCTCTGCCATCGCTGTCATGACTCCCGATTTATTTTCGATGAATGACCTGTCATCGGCATTCCAGAGAATTTCTGGAAGATCCAGTGACTGCCCCACATCAACGAGCAGGATGGAATCGGGCATGACATACATGACGAGTTCCGTATCGGTTGGATAACCAATCTCCTTGACTCCCCAGGGCCGTTCCCATTTGACGATGATCCGTTCATAAATCTGTTCGGGGATTTGAGGCTTCTCGCTGGAATCGTTCAGGTAAGCCAGTGCTCGACAATTTCGACCTGAGAATTTAGCTATCGCTTCGGCTTCTGTCGGGAAATTTTCCAGCAGCCGCAAACGGAATGCCTCCTGTTGAAGCTCGATAGATTTTTGGGAGTCTTTGCGATAGTACAGCGCGAGTTCAATGAGCAGTTCTTCGGCTTCGGGGACCAGCGGAGAAATTTGTGCGTTCCAGCGATAGAGCACTTTCAGCATTTCATTGACGCGAGGATCGGTTGGATCCAGGTCAGGTGGTGCGAATTCTTTCAGTAATTGCTGATGGGACTCGCTGGTCATTTCCAACAATTCTTTTTGAAAATCTTCTTCGGAGAGAGAAAGGGGAATCGAATCTCTCAAACCAGATGCGGAGAGTCGCTGCCGAGTTTCGGTTGGAGTTTGTTGTCGAACATTGATCAAAAAGGCGGTCATCGACTGCAGAATTTCGCGATCCTGCTGTTCTGGTTTCGATTTCCGGGAAGTGCCCGTTTTTGAGAGAGTGGAGAATTGCAATCCGAGATGTTCCTGAACTGCTTTTCGCCATTTGTCTGCGTCTGCTGTTTTTTGTCCATGAGCAGACTCGTGAAAATGTTTTTCGAGCAGTTCCAGTATCTGTCGCCGTTCTTCTTCCGTCAATAACTCGGTATGCACATGACTTCGGGAAATCGCTTTGCCTGCGGAGATCGCTCGATACAGGGCGAGGCGATCATATTCATTCCGAAGTTCGAGCCGGGTAATTTCTTTCATAGCCGATTGAATACTCGCCCGGGAAGCTGGCAAGGTCGCAGCCATATGTGTCACCTCAACGCCGTAACACCAGTTGGCATCGCGATGTCGAAAATCGCCGCCATAAATTCCGGCAACTTCATAGCCGATGACGCGAATCAGACTTTGCAGCATGCCGATCGCCTGTTGATCGATAATACGGGAAGCAAATTTCTTTGCTCCATATTTCCCTAACTCAGCCGCCCCCCACCACAAGCCGAGTGTGACTGGGTTAATGCTTGTCACCACGCGTCCGAACAGCAAACCTTTGGAGGCCCAGTCGAGATACGGCGAAGCTTTCACATAGTTGCCATAAACTTTGACGGCATGACGTACGGTGTCGTAAGTCTGCTGGATATTGTAAGCCTTGAGGTCGATGGGAAGTTGATCCATCACGACCAGTAAGTGCAGTCCAATTCGGTTGAGCGCTCTGGCAATTTGCTCGGGCGAAGTACTTAGTAGTGGATTTTTGAGATTGGGCTGATAGACATGAGCGATGTCAGTGACCAGTGTCATCATATCATCGCGAAACAGTTGCGTTTCAAATTGCCCCTGGGGTGCGTAATAATTTTTACGAATCCGCTCATAAACGACTTCGGCCTGCTTATCCAGTATTTTCGCGACTTCGCGATCAAGCTGAACATACTGAGCGCGATTTTTTTTTCCGACCACGCCCATCATATCGAGGGGATCGCGTGCATCGACCTGGCCATCGCGAATGTCAATGAACTCAGGAGTGTCGAGCCACTCGTGGATGACGCGATAACGGTCCGCCAGTTTCCGCGACATGTTGTCAACTCGTGTTGCTTCGACTTCAAGGTCCCGTTGAATTTCGCGGCGATAGGATTCGAAATCAGTCTTTGCCTGCTGAAAATCTTTGAGTTCCGGGGTGCGGGACAGATCGATAACTCGATCGCGGGAACGATACAGAAACAACAGAAATCCACTTTGTACAAATGCGACGAGCATCAATCCAATCGTGATCAAATCCGGCGAAAATGAACCTGTAACACCTCGCGTAATCAAAATACCCAGAGCAATACAAAGTGTGCAGGCTGAGAAGATGTAAGTCAGGCGGAAAAACATTCGGAATCCTGAATGGAAAATCTTTGAAGAAAACTGGTCAAGTCCCCTCTCTGCAAGTTACAACGAACCCAATCGAAATGGTAGAGTGATAATCTCACTGAATTTCAATCCTCCCTCTGCAGATCAGTTTTGTAGAGGGAACAATTTCTAAAGGAACAGGAACGATGATTCGATTAGTCACTGCGTTGGTCTTGAGCGGTTTCATTAGTTTTTCAGGGTTTGCCCAGGCAGCCGCTCCAAATGTTGGCGATGCTGCTCCCAAATTTTCATCCAAGGATGATCAGGGAAAAGAGTGGAAGTCGACGGACCATGTCGGCAAAAAAATTCTTGTCGTTTACTTCTACCCGGCTGACATGACCGGCGGTTGCACAAAACAGGCCTGCGGCTTCCGAGATGACATGGCCAAACTGAACGACGCCGATGTGGAAGTTGTGGGCGTGAGTGGGGATACCGTTGAATCGCATCAACTCTTCAAGAAAGTTCACGACCTGAATTTCACTCTTCTGGCTGACACCGATGGAAGTGTCGCGAAGGCGTTTGGAGTGCCTACAAAATCGGGTGGCAGTATCGAACGAGAAGTCGATGGGATCAATCATGTGCTGACACGAGGCATCACGGCTTCCCGTTGGACGTTCGTGATCGATAAAGATGGCAAGATTGCTTACAAAGATACTTCTGTTAAAGCCGCAGAAGACAGTAAGACAATTATTGAAACGGTTAATAAACTGCAATAGTTGAGCAATAAAATTAAGAACCGCAGATGAACACGGATTTACGCAGATGTTTTTCTTCTTCGTGAATTGGTGACATTCGCGGTTTTTTTAATTTAAATCACTGTAAGCAATAATGATAACGGTGTAGGTCAGGCAGTGCCTGACCTACACCTGTTTACAAATATGATCCCTCACTCAGCGGCGAAATTTTGGATTAATGATTGTTCGAGTTTCGAATTCGCAGCTTTTTCAGGAACGATCAGTTCAAGGGCTTTCGGGAGCACGCGGAATTCGAGTGGGGTTTCTGCAATGGGATCACCATCGGCTTGAATCGGAACCGCTGTTGAAGAATTCAGTTTGACCATTCGTGTACTGAACCGATAAATATTGGTGGAATTGATTTCGCCAGACAGAAAGCCTTGCAGGGAATGGCGGATGAGTCGCAGGGCGGTTATGTTTCGAAAGAGGCAGATGTCGAGCAGACCGTCATTATCAATCGCATCGGGATTGACCGGCAGGTTTGAAGCATATCGTGAGACATTCGAAACCACGGCCAGTTCACAGGAGAAGGGTTTTGGCAGATCGGGTGATGTTGCAACCAGTTCGATGCGTTTTCGATGGAAAATTGTTTCCAGAATCGGCCGGATGTAGTGCAGTTTTGTAATTCGACCTTGCCGGGCTTCGTGAGCTTTTTTAACAACCGTCGCGTCGAAACCACAACTGGCCATGACGGCAAAACGTTTTTGACCAGCCAGTCCGAGATCGATATTGCGAGTGTGACCGGCGGCGATCATCTCGGCGACCAGTCCTCCATTGCGTGGAATTTCATACTGCTTAGCGAGTAGATTTTCCGTGCCCATTGCCAGAATCGTTAATGGAATTCCGGGAAAGCGATTGATCAGATCATCGACGGTTCCATCTCCACCAGCTGCGACGAGACACCGGGTTTGTGCGAGAAAGTCTTCCTGCTTTAAGTCCTCAGCCATCATTTCGCGATTGCCGTAGACGCAGGGGGCGTATCCCAGTTCTTCCAGCCGTTGAGTCAGTCGCTGCAATTGCGGCTCACGCAACCCGGACCCGGACATCGGATTCTTCTGGATAACAACTTTTCGACGTTGAGTATTCATGTCACATTTTCTGCAGAGTATGAAGCAAAATTGTGACAAGTGGCTCTTAGGACTACAAGCACGCTGTAGGTTGGGTTAGCCAAGCGTAACCCAACAAATGATAAATGATCAGTGTGAAAACTTATAATTGGAGACGTTAGGTTACGCGTTCCGCCAACCCAATCTACGGATTGATCATCACATAAAATACTTGCTGATCAGTGAGCCGAAGTTTTCATAGGCACCCCAGGCTCCTGTAATGAAGAAACTGACGCAGGAGACGAGCAGGCAGATATCGAACCATATTGAAGGCTTTAATCGGTCTTCGGTTTGCCAGTAACGGAAGAACAACGCACCAACTCCCAGCATGGGGAGTAATAGTGCCTGCATAATGCCCGCTGCCAGCACGGCGACATCGGGTTTGATGTTTGTACAGAAAATAATCAGGCAGAGGATCGGCAATATGCAGCCGAGTGTGGAGATGCAACGCCAGTGTTTGACACGGTCTCCTCGCGGAATCCAGCCCAGGAGTTTGAAGAGGTCGGTATAGGTTCGCGTGTGGCCCGCATTGGCAACCAGGAAGGTCGAGTAGAGCACGGCTATTGCACCAATCAGGAACATCCACGAGGCGTATTCACCGAACATCGGATCGTAAGCCTCTGCCAGTGTGCTCGTCATTCGCATCCCTTCCGGGTCACGTCCGAAGCGATAGAGAACGGCGACGCCGATTAAATAAAAGGCAACAGTCGCAACTGTGTAAACAATCATCGAAAGAAAAACATCGACGTGCATCACGCGGAGCCAGCCTTTGGCGCGTTTGTACCACGCATCGGTGCCATCGTGGGGGCCCGTATGTAAAGCGTATCCTTTTTCCAGGCACCAGTAGGGATACGAAACCAATTCCGCTGCTCCGACACCGATAATTCCAAATGCCGCGAGTGCAGTTGCAAGTGCTCTTCCATCCTTGGTTGCACTGGGAAGTCCGAAGGAAAGTCCGTTCAGGATTTCTGTGCTGGAGAGATGCCATTCGACTGTCGACTGCAGGGCGACAAAGTTGCCGATTGTGATAAAGGTAAACATCACGACCAGTACGGTCGTCAGATTTTGAATCAGCCCGTAACGCCCATTATAAAGCAGGCCGACGGTGATTAAAGCAGCCGCAAGGGCCCAGTATTTGTCGTCGTAGGTGTAGGGGTCGATGATCTTTTCATTGTTTTCAACCTGGGTCAGAGCCTGAGACCCACGTTCACCCAGTTCAGAAAGACGTTCACGAAGTAGCTTCCCGCCTTCAAGAATCCGTTCCCGTTCTCCTTGCGGTAAAGAAGTGAACGTTTCAGGATCGTTTTCTCGAGTCTCTTCCCAATCGAGCATCCAGCGGATTTCTTTTTCGGAAGGAATTTCGATCGCGGCTCGGTAATCGCCCGTTAACGGCATCGCAATCGCGGCTGCCTGGCCAACGCCGCCGACAATTCCACCTAATTGAACGATTCCGGAAATCATCATTGCCAGCCAGAACCAGACGATCCAGTTCAGCGAGAGAAAACGACCGGGGACCTGATTTAAAGCCTGCAGAGCCGTCTGGCCATGAATAATTGTGTGCCGACCCAGTTCGATTTGAACGAAGACTTTGATCACACAGCCGAGAATAATCAGCCAGAGCAGTGTGATGCCTGCTTGTGCTCCGGTTTTCGTCGTTGCAATCAATTCCCCAGATCCGACAATGCTGCCCGCAATAATCAATCCAGGACCTAACTGGAGCAGGGTTTTCCAGAACGTCGTAGGAGCATCGCGAATACACGATTCAGGACGGATATCGACGGGAGGCAGGTCTTCGACTGATTTCATTGGTGGTTTGTGGTCTAAAGGCCAGGGACAAGGGAATATGAGAGTGAGGATCCAATTCTCAAAACGGGATTTTCTCACTCAGGAATTGCATAAACATAAATCGATGCCTTGCTTATAGCGAGACTCCGACCTGAACGCAAATTCGCTTCAGATTCGTGGCGAAAATGGGCAGAAAGTGAACCATTTTTTGAGATTGAATGTCAGTTGGTACAGTTCTTCCAGCTCATCTTGAATTCCATTGAAGTGGAGACTAGCATTACGAACGATGTAGTAAGAGAGTGTTCCATTTGCACTCCCATCATCTCAAGTCCGACCCCTTGCAGTGTTTACGTAAGTAGGGTTTGAAGTATTGTTTAACGGACCTGTTGTTCATTGAAGGAACAGTCATGCCACATATCGTCTGCGAACCATGTAATAACTGCAAATATACAGACTGCGTCGTGGTCTGCCCGGTCGAGTGTTTCTATGAAGGTGAAACGATGCTTTACATTCATCCAGATGAATGTATCGATTGCGAAGCCTGCGTGCCGGAATGTCCCGTCGAAGCGATTTTCCACGAGGACAACATCCCTGACGAATGGAAAAACTATATCGAGATTAACGCAGAAAAATCTCAGGATGCTCCTGTGATTACTGAGAAGAAAGAACCACTGGCCGATAGTTAAGCCGGTTTTGAGTTCAATAATTCACGCAAGGTCAGCTCTCCAGCTTTGGGGGGCTGATTTTTTTTGTGCCCTTAATGACAGCATAATTCTGGACAGATGAAGTTGGCGTGCGCATCTGATATTCTTTGCATACAAGCAGGAATAGAGTGGAGGGCGTGGTCTTGCATATTCACCACGCCCATCACTTCGTTC
>DOCI01000242.1:44555-44903 GCA_003503535.1 Planctomycetaceae bacterium | reverse complement strand
CCCATCACTTCGTTCTGGGGCGTACCACCCAGGAAACGTGATGTTATTGAGACATCACTTGCTTTACTTCGTGCTTGTATCTCAAGTTCATTAAAGAATATTAAATTCTCTGGAGTCATTTGTGTCGATTATTGTGCAGAAGTTTGGGGGAACGAGTGTGGCGACTGCGGAGAAAATCCGTAATGCCGCCAGTAGAGCCATAGCAGCGAAGAAAGCTGGACATCAGGTTGTTGTGGTGGTGAGTGCCCGAGGCAAAAAGACCGACGAACTGGTCGATCTGGCCGCGGAAATTACTGGTACACCTTCTCCACGCGAAATGGATGTTCTGCTCAGTACAGGAGAGCAGGA
>DOCI01000242.1:43935-44463 GCA_003503535.1 Planctomycetaceae bacterium | reverse complement strand
CAGGAGAGCAGGAAACGATTGCCCTGATGGCGATGGCAATACACACTCTGGGAGAAAAAGCAGTCAGTCTGACTGGCCCGCAAATTGGCATAATGACTGATGAAGCGAGCACGAAAGCCCGTATTCGACAAATTAAGACAGGCCGAATTCACGATCTTCTCGATGCCGGCAATATCATTGTCGCAGCCGGATTTCAGGGGCATGATCAAACCGGAAATATCACAACTTTGGGACGTGGCGGAAGCGATACAACAGCGACCGCTCTGGCTGCAGTCTTGAATGCATCTCTCTGTGAAATCTACACGGATGTTGAAGGCGTTTTCACGACCGATCCCCGCATTGTCGCCGAAGCTCGACAGGTGCATCAGATCTCGTACGACGAAATGCTCGAACTGGCCAGTCTCGGTGCAGGGGTCATGCATTCCCGTTCGATTGAATTTGCCAAGAAGTATCGAGTTCCTCTGCGTGTTCGCCCTTCATTCAACGATGGAAGTGGAACGCTCATCAGCCTGCAGCCGTTGGATCCGT
>DOCI01000242.1:43127-43832 GCA_003503535.1 Planctomycetaceae bacterium | reverse complement strand
CTCCTGTTGTGACCGGAGTGGCTCTGGTGAAAAATGAGCTGCGGGTCAGTCTGTATAATGTGCCAGATCGTCCGGGGGTGATGAGCCTTATCTTTGAGAAGATGGCCGCTCGAAAAATTCCGATCGATCTGGTCGTTCAGGATATCGCTGAAGGAGGGACTGCGGAAATCTCATTTACAGTTCCGAAGGACGATTTTGCGGAAGCGGTCACAGCTGCTGAGGAAGCTGTTGAAATTCTGGGGCAGGGCAAAGTTCGACACGGTACGCAACTGGCGAAAGTTTCGATTGTCGGTAGTGGAATGCAGACTCACACCGGTGTCGCGGCTCAGTTATTTCAGACATTGGCCAGTCATGGAATCAATGTGCTGATGATTTCGACTGGGGATATCAAAATCTCGGTCCTGATCGATGCTGATCTAGCACTCGATGCCGTCAAAGCAATTCACAATGATTTCGGATTGGACAAGCTGGAAATTCCGAAACCGCATGTTGGGGAATCTTTAAAAGGTGTTTCGGTCGAAACTCATCCACTTGACGAAAAGCGGGAACGGGAAGTCGTGTTGCGACTGGCAAACATGGAAGATATTGTCGTCAGCGATGTGATCGTCGATACAACTCAGGCACGAGTGACAATTAAAAATCTCGTCGATAAAGCTGGGATAGCAGCGAACCTGTTTTCTGTCGTAGCAGAAGGGGGCGTAATGG
>DOCI01000242.1:42673-43012 GCA_003503535.1 Planctomycetaceae bacterium | reverse complement strand
AACGAATATCACCTTCACAATTCCAGCTAACGATTTGGAAAAATGCCTGAAGCTGGTGAAAAACGCGGTTGAGCTGGATGGCGAAGTGACTTTGACCCACGATGCTGAAATTGCGAAAATTTCAGTCGCAGGGATTGGGCTTCGCAGTCACACCGGCGTTGGCGAAAAGATGTTCCGCACATTGTCCGACCATAACATCAACATCTTACTGGTTGGCACAAGTGAAATGCGGATGACGGCTGTCATCAATAAATCGCAGGCCAATGCAGCCGAAAAAGCATTGTGTGAAATGTTTCTGGGACCTGAAATATAAAAAAGGCGAGCCGTGCCAGTTATGGC
>DOCI01000242.1:32602-42542 GCA_003503535.1 Planctomycetaceae bacterium | reverse complement strand
AATACCCGAGCCATGACTGGCTCGGCTCGCCATAAAGAGCAATTCAAATCACTCTAATTACTCAGGAATAAATGTTGTGGTCGGCTCAGCGACTTTTCGATAGCCGAGGTCACGAATCACTTCCAGTACTTCGCTCCAGGTGGGGAACTGACGGCCGCTGCGACGTTTGTAATCATCGATCGCTCGCATGAATTCCACTTCGTCACCAGAATAATCGCGTTCGCAGGTTGTGGGATCGATCTGACGTCGTCGTTCGACTTTGCGGCGGTCTTCACCTCGGTCTTCGGTTTCCTCGCGAATTTGTTTTTTGCTTTCAGTCCCTCGACGTTCCGCCATGGCCCGGCGTAATTTTGATCGGCGATCGGCGACGAGTTCGTTGCTCGTAACTTCCTTCAGCATTGTCCACCTCATTGTGGTCAGAGTTCGTATGCGTCCTCCTGCGCCGAGCAAGTACAGAGTATCCCATTCTTAATCAGCGACAGCACACTTCAACCATCCCACATTTTGGAAGTTACGCAAATCAGGTTCCCCTTAATGAAGCGGAAAAGCAGGGGGGACGGCGAGGTGGTAACGAATATACCTGTTCTAAGGGGTTTGAGCGGTATACAGTTGATCGGATTGGTCAGCAATTTTGAGTCGAGTCTCTGCATTGCCCTCAGCTTGTTTCACCAGTTGATACATGTCCCAGGCCGTCACATAATGATAGCGAAACTGAGGATTTTTTGCATGACGCTCTTCGAGTTGCTCATGAAATTTCACCATCTCCGGCCCGAGCAGCATATCGATATTACCCTCTTTGCAGCCGTGCGTGTGGAGTTTGATGAACTTCCAGTTCGGTTTACCGAGCACATGAACATTGGCTGATTGCCACAAATCGAATCGATCCATTGTTGGTGGACGGTTGCCATGCAAATCGCTGTTTTCGATGCTGGGAAATATTCCCAGCTTCCGATTTTTCCAGTCAGGCACGAGTGGCCCCTGAATCATTAATAGAGCATCTTCGGGGGGCTTGCGTCCAACTTTGGCGCGTTGTCCAGTATCGTGAGATTTCGTGATCCCCGGTCGATCCCACGCATAATAAATGCTGTTGATTGTGCAAACCTGAGTTGGCGACGGAGCTGACGGAAGCGTGAAATCGGCATAACAGCCGGTTTCTCTCAGAATACTCAATTCCTGATCGACGCCGCAGTCGTACCCTCCAGGATGCGAATTGCACAACGACCAGTTGCCATGAATAAAGCCGTAAACGATTTCTTCTGTGATTGGATGCCGTCTCAATAACCCGTGACGGTGAAACAACTCATCCCGAAATGTCACCAGCTTTTCCATCAAGCCTTCAGCGGTATCGTCGCGGTGATGCAGGTGAATATCGACATCGCCATAGCCAGCATCGCACAATGTTTTTAACGCATCAAGATATTCAGGCTGGTATTCATCCTGAGGAAAAAAGAATGTATGTTGCGGCTTGCGGCCATTCACATCCTGAAAACGATCAAACAGTTTTGGATACTGCTCGCACCAGCGATTCACCAGTTCCATCGCTTGCGGTTTGGGAAGGTTGCCGCGTTGAGGTTCGTAGTGATCGCAAATCGCAATAAAGAGATCGATTGGTTCCTCAGACTGATCCTGCGGGGCTTCACGGTCCGTTGGGAAGTAATAGCTTCCGAGCCAGTAATGCATGTTTTTACGTCGCAATGCATAGCCATAAACGACCGCGAAAGCGACTACTAAAACTGGGACTAGAAAAATAAGATACCACATGTGAACTTACAAACTTCCTGCTATTCATCGACCCGTAAGTCAGGCTGTGCCTGACGAGAATACAGGATGGCCACCACATTCCGTCATCCTCAACCTGACCAACAGTTAACATAATTAGAACCGCAGATGGACGCAGATAAACGCGGATGAAAACTATCTGCGTCCATCCGCGGTTCAATTTTCATTTTTCGATTTGATCGCCGGTTGGTTTCCGCGGTCCGCTAACCAAACCTCCTTCCTGAAATTATTCTCTCATTAATCAAAAATTCTCCTGAATTCCCGCCTGAAATAAAGTAAAGTTGAATCTCAGTCATTCATTATCGGGATTAGATTCATGAAGAAATTTGCGTTCTGGGCTTTCCAGATTGTCGTCCTGGCTTGCTTTGCTATCGCCTATGGCGTTGCCAGTCCGAATATTAAAAACGAGATCGCCGACGATCTTTCGCCCTCAAAACGCACTCCAATTATCGATATTCCACGGGAAGTGCCCTTGCGGGTGGAGCCGTTATACGATCGACCTGAAATGGTTTCCGATGAAGATCTCGCAGCTGTTCTCTGGCAGGTCCGACCAAAGTTTGATCGCAAAGAACTTCGTCCGAATCTTGTTGAACATGCCATCCGTGCCTGGTCCGTTCATGCCGAATTTCGCGATCCTGACGTTCTTTCCGGTAAGCAGATGGAAAATTTTCTCCTCGATCACGGCACCTTCGTCCTTTCGTGGGGGGAGTCAGCCTCGCCATTATTACAGGATCGTCCAACAGGAGTCGGCGTGAACTGGGGAGAATATCGTAGTAACTCCGTGCATCACGATCACATGCTCGCCTGCATTACCGAAGCCGGAGCTCGTCTCGACTCGTCTGTTCTTTTACCATCTCAACGGAAGTTGACTCTCGAAAATGTCATCCACGAAGCCCTTCGCGATTTTCAGCTCGATGAACGCGAAACCGAATGGTCGGCCATGGCCTTCGGCCTCTGGCTGCCTCCGACAAAAACCTGGCGGGCAATCAACGGTCGGGAAATGTCCTTCGATCTTCTGGCTCAGCGACTAATGCGGGGCTATCTCGAAAAAGGCGTTTGCAGCGGTACCCACCGCGTCTATTCCCTGATGCTTCTCTGGCGACTCGATCAGAAATTCGACATCCTCTCTGAGAATGTGCAAAACGAAGTCTATGCTCACCTTGAACTTGTTCGCGATCTGATCACGGAATCCCAATTCGAAGATGGTCACTGGCCACCCAACTGGAATGAAGGGAATGCGGCGATCGAAAATCCGCGAGAGCGGGAAATCCGCAGCGAAATCATTGCCACAGGACATCATCTCGAATGGCTATCCATTGCTCCGATAGAACTTCATCCCCCGCGCGAACAGATCGACAAAGCCGCTCAATGGATTATCCAAACGACGAAAGAGCAAAGCCCGGAGCTCATCCTTCAACGTTACACTTTCCTCAGCCATGTCGGCAATGCTCTAGCCCTGTGGCGTGGGACAACACCAGCCGCATTCTGGAAACAGTGGCAGCAGAACAATCCAGAATACACATTTACGCCCATTCCGGGGGAAGACGCTCAAATCGATTCGAAGTCCGAGGATACTACTCATTAAGACGGTTAGTCTTACGAATGGGAATAACGCTCGACACTCCTACAATGATGTTCAGTCCAGTACAGCAATAATCGCAACTATTGTCATATTCATATCAGCCCTACTTAATCAACTAATCCTCCTTGATATTGATCTTATCACATCATGCCCAATGGACTTTGGTCCGTTACCGTGACTAGTGTGAGAAAAATGCTTTTCGAATCCACTGGGATTCAATGCATTTCACGACCTCAATATCTTAACAGGGCTACAGACATGACATTTCAGAAAACTTTTCACCAACTTAAGCAAGCAGGCAGCTTTATGCTCATCGCTTGTATGCTCCTGACCCTGGCAGTTTCGGATGTCAATGCCCAAACGGTGCCACAACCAGATGAAGCCCCGGTTGAAGTCTCCGACTTTGCATATGGTGCCGCTGTTGATGATCCCGCGAATAACGATCCCCGCAAAGCCGCAATGGTTCTTCCCGCTCCTGAAGGATATTATTCAACAATGCTGCAGGGGACATTCCTCGCACAATACATGCAGATCTCAACTGGCGGACGACCAATTCCGTTCTGGGGAGCACGGATTATGGATCTGGATCCAAACTCACCCCTGCACGATCTCGGTTTGCAGCCGGGCGATGTGATTACCCGTCTCGATAAAATCACCATCGCGAACAATATGAAACGCAGAAACCGAAATGAACCCTGGCAGATCGTGCAGATGGACAACCACTATGGTCCGACGAAAGTCCGTTATATCTACCATGCAACTACTCAGGTAAAAGAAGAGACTGTCGACCTGGGCCGTCACCGAAAAGGTCCGTCCGGCCCACCAAGACGCCCCGTTCCTCTTGCCCCATAATTCAGCAAGTTCAACATTAGACACAGGGAGCATTCGTGCTCCCTTTTTTTATGCAAAAAAACACGAATGACTATTGATCAGTTTTGAAAAGCAGTCCCATTGATTCTCAATTGGAACTGCTCAGTAATGCAAACTTTACGCGGGATATTGAAATCCTGTCTTCGTTGTTGCACGAACAATCTCGAACAGGTGTTCCTCCTTCGCACACCATCCTCAAGCTTTGACAGTGGTTTCTTTGTTCGCCCGGGCTTCTTCCAGGAGTTTAATCCACGGACCAAGATAGTGGCCGTTGTCATGGAAGGTACGACCGCTGATCAGGTTGCCGTCAATGACACAGGCTTCATCGACAAAAATGCCACCACAAACTTCCAAATCGAATTTGCATTTAGGAACAGTGGCCATACGACGATCGCGAACACAGTCAGCATAGGCTGGAATTTCCACGCCGTGACAAACGCTGGCAATTGGCTTGCCGGCTTCGAAGAAATGACGAGTGGCCCGCACGAGGTCTTCATCGTAGCGAATGTATTCGGGAGCACGTCCGCCAGAAAACATGATCCCTGCATATTCCTCGGGATTGATTTCCGCAAAGCTGACTTCGGCGTCAATCGTGTAGCCTTCCCATTCTTTGGTGATCGTCCAGCCTGGCTTCACTTCATGCATCACCATCTGATACTTCCGCTTTTCGGGAGCAGCGACGACGGGCTTAAATCCTGCTTCGATCAGTCGATAAAAGGGATACAGAGTATCGAGCGTTTCAGAAGCATCGCCAATGATGATGAGAACTTTTTCCTGAGACATGAGCGTCAACCTTATAAAATTATTAACTAATGTTCTGTTCCAATGAAATATCAGAGGCACCCTGGAAATTTAATTGAAGCAATCCACTAAAGTGTTTGATTGATGAAAACTCTTAACGAGCATCCATTGTTGAGATTGTTTCTGCGTACATCAGCGAACCATTATAGCCATCGTGCCAGCGAATGGTAACGGTTGGCTCATCATAGGCGGTCCACTGAGGTTGATTTCCTTCCGGCGATGCGACTTTCAGTACATTATTGACCTGCACCATTCCATAAAATGTATTCCTGATCCGCTGATAAGGCAAATTGTTCGGAAAACCCGCGACCCAGCGCATTTCCACTTCCCGTCCCATGCTCGACCATTTTCCACCGGTGGGAGGGTTGCCGAGCGTTCCCAGAGGATGACCCGTTGAGCCGAGAGGCCCGCACATCATTTCCCAGACATTATCTGTGATTTTGATGGAAGCGGAGGCATGAACATCGCCGGTGAAAATCAGAATCGGCTTCTTGATTTGAGCCATGATTTCCAGAAGTTTCTCCCGCTGATGGACAAATGAGGGGAAGCCATCGCCCTTGTCGTCTTTATCGGCTCCCGGTGCATTACTGACATGGGCGGCTGTGTGATACACCATCCACGGATCGGGAGAAATCAGAAAGATGAACTCGGCTTGTGTATTCTGCATGCCTTCAATGAGCCATTTTTCCTGAGCAGGCCCCAGAATGAATAGACTCGGATCCTCACGGTTTTTTGGATTCCTATTGGATCGCTCGCCACGGGTATCGAGCGCAAAGAAATGACAATTTGAAACCTGCCAGTCGTAGTAATGATGCATGCCGATGCTGTAAGGGATTGATTCATCAACACGAGCAGGTGGTGTGATTTTCAGATGTTGGGCATCGACCACTTTGACCAGGCCATAAACTCCTGAATTTCTGGGAGCCTGATTTTGTCGCTTGGGAGATTTTGCCTCGCGTGTGAAATTTCCCAAATGGATCGTGCTGACCGTTTGAGGATCCAGATCGGAAAAGTCGGCTTGAGGATCAAAAAGAATATCGGAACCGGACTTCATCTCGGCTTTGCCAAACCGCAGGCTTCCGGTTTGTGGACCTGCATAATTCGCCCAGCCGATGAAATCTCGATAGCCCTGGAGACCAATATCCCGGATCAAATGCGGTCCTTCTTTGAGACCAATTTCCCCGCAGCCATGAATATCCCAGCCGACATCATGATCATCGAACGTGAACAAACCCGGCACATGTCGAAACAGTTTTGAGAAGGATCGGCCTCGTGAAAAATAGAGTTCATAGTTTTTCCGAACACCTTCCAGAGTCCCATCCCGTTCCGCTTCGTAAATGATATCTCCGTTGACAATCGCGAACATCGCCTCATCGGCATGTTGGTTGAGCAATGTCGTATAAGCCGGGGTGCTGGCGTATTGCCCTCCCGATTCCACAGGAGCCTGCGACGCACAATGTCCCACCGCGAAGCGGACATTGAATACCCCTTCCGGATTGTATGTCGCATCTTTGGCGTCACTGGAATTTGGCAGAGTGCGAAAGGAAGGCCACGGATCATCAATCGATTCCCGCAAATCGGCCAGCATATTCTGAATACGAACCCCATAATAATAACGAGTGTTCGACTTCAGACCGGCGAGATCCACGATACCCGTATTGGCTGCCTCTGCAATTGTTCGACTGGATACTGTTTGAGACTCACCATCGAGTGGCAGATGTTCTGAGTAGAGAACTTCAAACTCAACGGGCTCCCTGGTTTGAATCCACAAACGAACCGCATCATCTGCGGGCCTGCCTAAGAGAGGGCCGTTAACCAATCCGGTTGTTTCATAGGGCAGGACTTCATTGGAAGTAGGATCTGGCCAGAAATTTGATTGGGCCAGAGTCACGTTTGAGCAAATGCTAAAAAACACAATGAGAGCAATAAGGTAATTTTTAAGCATGAAATCGGTTTCAATTTTATTTCGTTTTGTATGACCTTGTCACGGTTTCGCACAGGGCACTCAGAGGATTACATAAGACATCTCCTGACAATCTCTGAGGCCTCTGTGACAAATAAAAACTCGTTTTCTCCTACAGCAATTTGTTGAGATACTCTCGTGACCGGTTAATTTCCGCAGTGACTGCTGAAGTCTCTTCGAGAATCGGAATCCCGCGGGGGACCGGATGCATGAAGATTTCCGTCCAGCCTGAGTATTGAATCGTTTTCAATGCCGCCAACAGGGGAGCAAAGTCGAGGGAGCCTCGCCCCGGCAGTTGCAGGAGTTCCTGCTCTTTAGGAAGTTTAGTCATGCAGCCCATGCCATGCTGCCAGGCATAGAAGACGGAAATGGAATCATCGAGGTCACGGATCAATTGAGCCAACAGTTCGGGATCTTGCGGCAGATGATACGGCGCCAGCGCGATTCCCAGATTTTTGGATGGCCGAAGTTCCGCCAGCCATTTGAGTGAGTCCGGCGATTCGATCAGATTGTTGCCATGATTTTCGATGGCAATCGTGACCCCGGTTTCTTCCGCAACTTCAAGGTGTGGTTTCAATTCTTCAAGAAATGTTGCCACGGCTTTTTTAAGATCGCCGCCAGTCAACCCCCGTGGACCTTTGCCACCCGTTACCATTGTCTGGCAACCAAACGAGTTGGCAAATCGCATTTCGTCCTGCAAGCCGAAGGGGCCGAGTTTATACTGCGTAATACATCCGAGATGGACATTGTGCTTTTTGAGCAGTTCTCGTGTTTTTTCGACACCAATTTCATCGACTTGCTCCCGCTGATTTCCATGAACCATCGGCCAGAGATCGATCGAATTGGATCCGGTTTTTGGAACCTCCGCAATAATCTCTGCCAGTGGTTTGTAGCCATACATGCAGGAGCCAACGAGGTACTTCAATTGGAACTCGTTGGTCGCCGCCCAGGACGAATCTGGCAGTAACGCAGCTGACAAACCTGCCGCCATCGTGCCGCAAAACGCTCTTCGTGAGAGGGAATTGTTCTGAATACTCATATTTAACTCCAACTAATAATTAATGTAATTAATGATTGAAAATGTCTCTTTCAGTTTTGTGTCGCTGCAGGCCACCATTCTTTGAGCAACTGCGACAATTGTTTTTGCTGCTGTGCATACTTGGCATCGTGAATCAGGTTCTGATTCTCTTCGGGATCACTTCGCAAATCGTATAAGGCAGGGGAGAGAAGTTGCTTCCCTTTGCCTGGAAGAATCAATTTATAATTTTCGTATCGTACCCACACTCCTCTGGCATGTGCAGCAGGGTCCCCTAATACTTCGGCATCGTTCGGGTAGATGGCTCCAAACGCCGGGCGATCTGGCAATCCGACTTCGCCAGTCACAGCAGGTAATAAATTCAGCCCGTGCATTTGCGGAGTTACCTTACTGGACAATCCAACCCCCGCTAATATCGTCGGAGTCAGATCAATAGTCTGTACAATTTGAGGATAGTCCGCAGGCAAAATGACACCTGGCCAGTTCAGCAGGATTGGCGTTCGCAGACCATCTTCATCGCTGGATAATTTGGATCGACTATCCTGTTTCGGTTTTCCACTGGCATCGGGACGGAATCCATTATCGGAAACAAAGATGATCATCGTTTGCTTCCGAAGATTGTGCTGATCGAGGCACGACATCAATTGCCCAACTGTGTTATCGAATCTCGCGATTTCCGCATAATAAGGCAGAAGGTAATCGGGGATATTTCGATCCGCATAACAATCGTAAAATTCCTGAGGGGCATCAAATGGAGTGTGTGGCAGGAACGGTGCGTACCAGAGGAAAAAAGGAGACTCGGCATTCTCGGCAATGAAATCTGTGACGGGTTGCATTGTCGTCCGGCCAATTACCAGTCCGGCATCGCCATTGCCATGCGCAACCCATTCTCCATTCTTCTGCTCGCGGGTGCCGTGAATTGCATCGGAGATGTCTGCTGGCAATCCGGTCGTCATGCCATGGGTGAAACCTGCGTTTTGGAAATCTCCTTCCCAATGTTTGCCTGCCTGGAATGAAACATAGCCGACTTCTGCCAGAATTCTGGGGAGGGTCGGCACATCTCGAATCAAGTGTTCTGCTTTTGCACGTGTTGTTCGATACTCCTGAGCAGTCATCTCCCGCATTCGACTCAATCCAGGCGGAGGATGATTAAAGTGGATGCCATGCTGATGCGGATATAAGCCCGTCAGCAATGTCGCCAGCGAAGGTCGGCAGACAGACATTGGAACATAGCCATTCGGAAACCGAGCGGACTCAGCCGCCAATTGATCCAGATGAGGTGTTTGTACCAGCGGATTTCCCATGAACCCGAAATCACGATACGACTGGTCATCGGCAAGGATCATGACAATATTTGGACGCGTCGGCTGTTCGGCATAAACAGGCCGCGAAAACTTGAGCTGTGGAATGACAACCGTGAATAGAATAATCGCTTGTAGAATGTATTGATGAAACATGTTGAAAATTCCAAGTGCGATTCGCGCATTTTGCACAATTTGGAGCCTAACCTGCATCCGCGAATAAGAAAACCAGAGGACTCAGGCAGCAAGGAACACAAATTGATTCCCCGTTCCATTGTCTTCGCTAAATCCTCTCAGGTCAATTCACAGCGAAAATCACAACAGAGGGAACATTAAGAACGCTGACCAGCCAATCGCGGAAAGTGACGGCTCCGGAGCGGGTCACTCAGCATGGTGACCAGCAATCGACCGGTCTATCCTGATGTTTGAACTAACGGATAATCAATCAGTCATTCTGGACGGATTAATTTTATATTAACGGTGCCGTTTCACTCTTGATGACTTGCATGTAGCGTGCAACAAATTCGTCTAAACCCTGTTCCAATTGTAAACCGGATTTCCTTATACCTCTTGAAAAGGTCTTCCGGGATGGCGGGGGCGCTCCGCTT
>DOCI01000242.1:21837-32383 GCA_003503535.1 Planctomycetaceae bacterium | reverse complement strand
TGTAAGAACATCAACCCAAATTATCAGTATGAAAGACGCTCTAATGGATTGGGTGGATTCCGTTTTGAGTTGCATGAAATTCCAGAATAAGCAACTCGTGGCCAGAATTAATTGACACCTGTCGAAAGCCAGGGGTTGAGATCGTTCACGGCTTGCAAACTCTTGTAAGGTTTGAAATTCGCAAAGCCGAAACCTCAATCCAATTATTATGGGAACGTGTTACCGCCATTTGTATTCCCACTTCCTGTATTCATCGTTGCAGTCCCGTTATTGGGAAACACAAAGTTGTAGCCGAGTTCGTCGTTATTATTTGCGACATTCCCTGTAAAAGTGCCGTTGTTAATGAGAATGTCAAAACCATCTTCTGTGTTATTGGTTGCGACATTGTTTCTGAAAAGGCCGTTGTTCTCATCAAAGTAGAAGCCATCCAAATTTCCATTCGCGGTATTTCCTTCAAAAATGCCTCCGGCTCCAACATCTGCAAAATTGAATCCATCCAGGATGTTGGAATCGGCAAGGTTATTTCGGAATTCACCATTCATATCGAAGAAGTCATAGCCAAATTCGGAATTATTGTTAGAGGTGTTTCCACTAATGAGGCTGCCTGCGAGTATGTCGTCATCAAAATCAAAGCCACTCTCTGCATTACCACTAGCCGAGTTGTTTACAATTTGACCTCCGTTGAGCAGTCTGTCAAAATCGAAGCCGTCATCCCCATTGCCGTTTGAGGTGTTGTTTGTAAACAGAACATCGACATCGAACACCTGAAAGCCATCTTCACCGTTATTGTTCGTTGTATTATTGCTGATCGTGCCATTTACATCGCCAAGCAGAAAAATCCCTTCATCGTAATTGCCATTTGCAATATTCCCAGAGATTCCGACAGCGTTTCCTGACGTATTGATATCTCCCAGAACGACAATCCCTGTTCCGGTACTTCCGATGAGACCATTATTCAATGCCATGTTATTGATCAGGCTCCCTGAGACATCTCCCAGAATCACGAGACCATCTTCAACATTATCGTTTGTGGTATTCCCGCTGACATCACCATCAACACCGTCAATCAGCATGCCCAGTACGCCATTGCTATTTGCCGTATTGTTCGACAGTGAAAGCAAATCGGCTCCTCCAACATCAATTCCAAAGAAATCGTTGTTCGAGGAATTATTATTTTCTACAACTCCCCCGCCGAGATTGTTTTCAAGATAAATCCCCCCCAGTGCAGCGCCGGAAATATTATTTCCATCGATCGTAAATCCACCTACACCATCGCCATATATTCCAACGTCACCACCACTCAAATCCAAGCCCTGAATGGTGTTGTCCTGGGCCAGTGTGAACAGATCAATTGGATTGAGTCCTCCATCAATGAGTGGTCTTGTGCCGGGAGCCGTTAGCGTGGCAATAGAACCAGTATCGCAACCGATCACTTGTATCGAACTGCCTCCGCCCAACGCGACCTGTCCATCATTAAACTGGAAGGTTGTATCCGCTGTGATTGTCGAAAATGAGCCGTCGAATAATACAAGAGAATTGGGGCCTGCTGCGAAGAAGTCCCCTTCGGGATCCACTGTATTCCCATCGATGGTCGTGACATTGCTAATTGGAAGAAGATTCGTCGAAAACTTGGCCATTTCGGGAGTCCCGAAGGCACCAGTATTCGTGACAATATCAATATCTCGGACAATGGGAGCCACCATTCTCCGGTCCAGACCTTGCAGACGATAAGTTTTTTTCGATCCGCCAGGGCCAATCGGAATTCGCAGGTTCACCATCGCCCCAAAGACATCACTACGGACTTCGTCATATTCATATTGTCCGCTCAGAACAACTCGCGAGTCTTGTCCGAGACTGGGAATGTCATAAAGTCGGAGCTCTGTTCGTGCACGTGGACCGGTGATATTTCTGAAATTGGCGGCATCGTTATCGAAATGAAACACTCCGATCGAAGCCCACAATTCCATATCCAGATTTCCCAGATGGCGGTTTGTCGTGCAATTGTCACAACTGGTACGATGCCAGAGTAATCGCTCGGCTTCCAGATCAAGTCCCCAGTAGGCGGCTTCGAGTCCCTGCTGAACGACCACCGTTCCTCCCTGAATGAACGCGGCATTCGCCTGGGTGGCATATTTGACTCCTTGATCAGGAATATATGCATTAAATCTCAGGCCGCTATCGGTGGTTAAGAACTCCAGCCCGAAAGCTCCCTGATGGTATTCGTTATTCACTTCGGTATGACGGAAGTCATAGAATAAATTTGCGCCGAGAATGTATTGAGCATCGATGATTTTTCGGTAGGCGACTCCGAAATTCCCTTCACCGGCATCCCCATCGGTTCCGAGTCCACGAATGTCGGCGAATATCAGCGACTCTTCATCCTGCCAGATCGGTGCAAACAACGTTCCCTGACCGACAGAACGTATCGTCGTTCCCCGACCTTCCAATTCCAGGTAAGGTTGCCACAGTTCATCACTGGCCTGAGCCGTTCCCTGACACAAAATGACGAGTGCCAATGCGATTACGTTATATAAGTACAAGTGTTTCATCACTTGGTTCCTCAACAGTGGCAATGCAAGCAGGCCAAATGCTTTGCTTATTTTTGGGAAAAAAGAGGACCAGTCCCTGGCATCGTATCCAGGATTTCAATCTGATCTTGATTCTTTGAAAACCTAAAATTCAGTACATTTTCACAACTGAACATTACATGCCTTATCGACTGAGTAAGATTGAAAATCAATAAGACATGGCATGACGAATCAGTTACAATATAAATCATTATTCAAATTTGACTAATCGTTATAACACGCATATTTTACTCAATGGGAGAGTCGGAACACTTGCAAGCTTCCTCGTTATCAGCCTGTCGAGGGGGCTCTCTTGCCTCGAAAGCACTCCGTCAACTTGCGACATATTTCTATTTGAAGAGCCTGAGCCTGCACCGAACAAATAATGCAAGTGCATTGGCCCCTATGCTAAAGGCCGCCGGCATTCCACGGGTGCCACTGCAATAAAGTAGAATTGCCGTCTTTTCATCTCATTTCTAAATCCAACCAGACCGGATGGACTCGGTTTAATAGATGAAATCAACATCATTCAACTGTCTCATCTGGGTGCCAGCCATATTCAACCTACGCCTGAGAATTACGATGCGTGGACAAGCCGCAGTGCTTTGCTTACATTCAGATTGTTTGATCTATTTGATAGTCCACACGGGAACAACTCATGCGCTCCTTTAGAACACTGCTCGCACAAGCCGTTTTACTTGCTACTTGTATGACGTTTGCACAGGACGCAACCGTGCGTGCTGATGAGCCAAATGTCCCCAAAGGAACAATCACAAGTGGTGTCTTTGAGACCAGCCAGATCTATCCGGGAACACGTCGAGACTACAGCGTCTACGTTCCGGCTCAGTATTCAGCCAATCAGCCAGCAAATCTGATGGTGTTTATGGACGGTCGAGGTTATCTGAACGAGAAGGGGGCGTTTCGTGTTCCTGCCGTCTTCGACAAACTCATTCATCAAAAGGCGATGCCGGTTACGATTGCCGTGTTCGTCAATCCGGGTATGATTCCAGCGACCACTCAAGGAGCCGCCGATCGCAGCAACCGGTCGCTCGAATACGATTCCATGGGAGATCGCTACTCAAACTTTCTGTTGAATGAATTTCTGCCGGTCGCACTCAAGGGGCTCAATGTCTCAGATGATCCCGCTGATCGAGCCGTCTGCGGCATTTCATCCAGCGGCATCTGTGCGTTTACTGTCGCATGGGAACGCCCCGATCAATTCGGTCGCGTGATGAGCCACATCGGCAGCTTCACAAACATCCGAGGCGGCTGGCGGTACCCCGGGCTTGTCCGAAAATCTCATAAGGAACCCAAATCGATCAAAGTTTATTTGCAGGATGGCGAGCATGATCTGAGTAATCTGCATGGGAACTGGCCTCTGGGTAACAAGGACCTGGCTGCCGCTCTGCAGTTTGCCGGCTACACGTATAAACTCGAAATGACGGACGGTGGTCACAGTGGAAAATGGGCCGGCGAGGTCTTTCCCGAAGCGGTGAAATGGTTGTGGGATGATAATGCCCAATCGACCAATATTCCCGTCGTGAACACAAAGCCCAAATGGGAACCGCATCCGGATGCCATCGCAAAGGACGACGTTCCGAAAGGGAAGGTCGAAAAAATGCCGGCCTGGGAGTCATCGAAAGTCTTCCCTGGCACAACGCGTGACTGGGCGATTTACGTACCGGCTCAGTACAAAGCCGATCAACCTGCCGCACTGATGGTCTTTCAGGATGGCAGCGGCATGATGAGCGAATGGAGATGGCGAATTCCAACCGTCTTTGACAACCTGATCGCTCAAGGCGACATGCCTCCCACGATTGCCGTATTTATCAACCCCGGTCACGAGATGTCGAAACCACGAAAAAACAATAAGCATTCCAATCGCGGATATGAATACGACAGTCTGGGAGATCGTTATGTCACCTTCCTGATGGACGAGATCATTCCCCAAGTGAAGGAACGGTACAACATTTCTGACGATCCCAATATGCACGGCATTGGTGGTTCCAGCAGTGGAGCGATCTGTGCATGGACGGCTGCCTGGGAACGAACGGACTACTTCCGCAAGGTCTACAGCAGCGTCGGCAGCTTCACTCATCTGCGCGGCGGTAACATTTATCCGGCTTTGATTCGCAAGTCTGAACCGAAGCCCATCCGCATCTACATGGCCGACACCAGCGGCGACGTCGACAACGCATTCGGCAGCTGGTGGTGGGCCAATCAGCGGATGGCCTCGGCTCTCGCATATATGGGCTACGATGTTCGTTTTGACCATGCAGAAGGCTATGGGCACAACTCCGACTTCGGCAGTGCTCACTTTCCAGATGCGATGAGATGGTTGTGGCGTTCAGAAACGCATTCCTCAAAAATCGATACCAGTGGGGATCTTGGTGGCGATTTAACTCTGCTCGATCTGTTGATCCCCGGAGAATCGTGGGAACTCGTCGCAGAGGATCTTGGCTTTGCAGACGCACTCTGTGCCGACAAATCCGGCAACTTGTACTTCTGCGACATGAAGGAACCGGGTGTTTATCGCTTTGATGCGGTAAACGGTACCAAGTCGAAAATTTCAGACGAATCTGTGAGCGGTCTCGAATTCAATCCAGACGAAACATTGCTTTACGCGTGTCAGGGAAGTCAAAGCCGGGTCATCTCCATTGATCCAAACAACGGCACCGTCAAGACTGTGGCAGAAGGAGTCAAACCGAACGATCTGGCAGTGACTAAAGATGGTTTCATTCTATTCACGCAAACCGGTAAATCGGAAGTCGTGCGTATCGATCCGAAGTCCGGCGAAGTGAGTGTCGCTGATACCGGGATAACAAAGCCCAACGGAATTGCACTGTCGAATGACGGAGGCACACTCGCGGTCTCCGATTATGGTGGAACTCACACGTGGACATTCCGAGTCAACACTGGTGGAGTTCTTGACGCAAAAATGCCCACGATGCCCATGCGACTGCGCATCGACCCCAAAGGAGAATTCAACTTCAACGAAGAACCGCCTTATGTGGCGGTCTCAAAAGGTGACGGGATGGCGGTCGACAGGAAGGGACGTTTTTACGTTACCAGCGATCTCGGAGTTCAAATCTTCGATCCGACGGGGCGACCATGCGGCGTGCTTCCGAAAGTCGACGAAGATCAGCCTTTGACTTCGTGTATGCTGGCAGGCGAAGGATATAACACACTGTTCATTGCTCAGGGAAAGAAAATCTACAAGCGATTGCTGACGGTTGATCGTCCAAAACGCTAAAGGAATGACCGCCGTTCCCGCCAAATCCTATACCAATATAAAACTTGAATCCACAAGATCAGGCCAGACATGAAAAATTCATCATTACTACTTTTATTGACATTCATCATCTTTCTCGCCCCAGTCGAGGCGCAGGAAAAAGCTGCTTCACAGATCGAGAAACTCGATCCGGAAATGGCAAAACAAAAGAAAGCTGACGATGGACTTGCCTGGCACGACGTTACCGGATGGGGAGTGGAAGGACGCATTCTTCCCGATCAGGAACGCAAACGTTGGTTCGATCGCTTACCCGGTTCTGCGGATGGCTCCGTTACGGGTGCTGTCTGGAACCTGAGCCGTCATTCTGCAGGAATGATGGTTCGTTTTAAGACCGACGCCACGGCCATTCACGTTCACTACAAGCTGTTAAGTTCAAATCTGGCAATGCCTCATATGCCTGCGACGGGTGTCAGCGGAATTGACTTGTACGCGCGAGACGCCAACGGACAATGGCGGTGGGTTCAGGTGGCAAGGCCCACTTCACAGGAAATCAAAACTCAACTGATCAGCGGTCTTACTCCGGGCTTACGCGAATATGCAGCTTACCTGCCTTTGTACAACGGAGTCGAATTCCTCAGTATTGGCGTGCCGGCCGGAAGCAAATTTGAATCGCTGGAGCCTCGATCGAAACCGATTGTTTTCTACGGCACCAGTATTACCCACGGAGCTTGCGCGAGCCGTCCCGGCATGGTGCACACTGCAATTCTAGGGCGACGCTTCGACATGCCCGTCGTGAATCTGGGCTTCTCCGGTAACGGCAAAATGGACGCTGAAGTTGGCGACTATATTACTCAGGTCGACGCTGCCGTGTACGTGATCGACTGTCTGCCGAATATGAACGCACAAATGGTTGAGGAAAGATGTGTTCCGCTGGTGAAGCAGATCCGGGCGAAGAAGCCCGACACGCCAATCGTGCTGGTTGAAGACCGTCGAAATACCAACAGCTGGATTCTCCCTGCTCGAGATGCTCATCATACTGCTAACCACGCTGCACTGAAAGAAGCATTTGAAACTTTGCAGTCGGAATCCGTTTCCAACTTGTACTACATTTCGGGTGACAGTTTGTATGGGACGGATAGCGATGGGGCGACGGATGGATCTCACGCAAATGACCTTGGATTCTTTCGTCAGGCTGATGTATTTGAGCCCGTGCTGCGGGAGGCAATGGGGCTATAGACCATTTTAAAAGGATTCTGCAGTCGCATGACTGCATCAAGCTCACACTCAATTGACAGGCCAGCTCATGCATTTGCGGCTCGGCTCGCGATGAACATTGAAATATCGTGATCAGGATCGACTTCGCGTAACAACCCGCTTCAACCCGATCCTTGTTCACCCCTTCAGATTTTCCGTGAGGGAGCACATCATGGTTGGTTGACTGGAACAATTGGAGGTGGACGTAATCTGGTTGGAATGGACAACACTAACGCAAGTTCAATCTGAAATCTGTTCGCTATCCGACAGGCAGGAATGATCCAAATCTTCCGGGAGTCGGCAGAGACCATGGCCACAATAAACCATTGCTTTGCCCTCACAAAGGCGGAGTTCAGTGTTCGTGTAGATGGCCACGTTGGTTTCATCAGCGACAATATAATCTACCGAGCCTGATAATCTACCGAGCCTGAAACTGGACTTCAGGCGGCAATCGGTTGCTCGTAGCCGAAGAGATCGATTTCCGGAAGGCAGCGTTCGGCGATGTGATCCAGCATTTGTGGGGTCATTAACTCTCCTGCCGATTGGCGATGAGATTGTGACGCTCCTTTCGCATTGGGGAGCCAGCCATCGTACGGAATACCGATTTTCTGACAGATGCTTGCCAAATCACTTTGCAGAAATTCAAATCGGCCGTAGTAATCGCAAACGGGTTGATCCTGAATTGTGTAGAGGAAATAATTCGGTGAGTACAAATTCAGCTCAATGAATTGTTCGAGTGTGACCTGCCCATAATCTTCTGGTTTGGTTTTTAGCATGAAGCGATATTCTGAGATCACTCGATCCCAGGGATTGCGTTCAAAACAGAACTTCGTGTAGGTCTGCCAGATCTTTTCGCCGACGTTCGCTCGAATATCTTGAGCAGCGCAGTGATTATAAAATCGACGATCAATCGTCAGTTTGTTGAGCATTGTCTCCATGCCCTCAGGATTCATTTCGGATGGCTCCGGGAGAGTATGGGCGGGATACATGTAATTCCGCGGCGTAATGCCCATGCCGGCACGAATCAATTCATCCTGCGGAGTGATAGGCGTGATGACATCCATTGGTCCGAGGTAACGAGATAAGGCAATCTCGATACTCGTTCCTGCAGTCTTCCGTGTTTTGATAAATATGAACTGATATTCGTGACTGATCAGCATCGGAAATCCTTCCTGAATGCAAGTCTCTGCGGACAGTCTTCAACGAAATTCAGAGAAAGCGTAAACGAATAATCAAGATCGTACAAGGAAAAATATATGCGCATGGTATTGGCATCTTGTGAGAATAATCACAATCACTGATCTGGTTCGCAGTTCCACGAACATCAAGTTATTCTTTGCTTCTCACGATCTTTGTGACTCGATCTTAGACCATTTTCAAATGGTTTCTGCAGTCGCTTGGACACCAAATGCCCTAAAAGGTTGTATTTGCTCCTGCTGAACGTCGCAGTTAATTTTTGAATATACTCTGGAATCACAGGAATAACCGGATGAAGTCACGTTTTCTCATGATGGCCTGCCTAATTCTGACAGGAACACTTCCACAGGCGATTGCTCAAACCTCTGCTCCTTCTTCACATTTTGTGTTTGATGACCATTTCGATGGAGACATTATTATCAATGAAGTGCGTGTGCCGAAATCAGGCGAAGCACTTTATACTTACTATGAAGTATTGGGATGGAGAGGACTGGGTGGTGGATATGCAGGCATTCAGGCACACCCGAAAGCTCATAATTTTATCTTCTCGATTTGGGATCATAAAGAACATTCAGCTCCAATTCGAGCTGTCTACAGAGGACCTGGAACACTGACAGAACCGTTTGGAGGTGAAGGGACAGGATTGAAATCCTTGAACTTTGAACTCGGCTGGAAGACCGACACCTGGTACAGGCTTGTTGCTCGCAACTGGCCTGTTGAAGACCACACGTATTACGGATTCTGGGCTCAGGCCGGCGATACAAAAGTTTGGACGCATCTGGTCACAATGGACGTCGCAGCTGCAAATGCCGTTTTCCAGGGAGGCACTGATACTTTCATAGAAGATTGGCTAAATACTGGGATTCAACCGAGAACAACAAATCTGCGGAATGGCTGGAAACGTAAAGTCGATGGAGAATGGTATCCATTTACAAGTGGCCGCTATTCGGTCAACAGTTGGGATCTTCTACCTGGAAAGCGATCTTATGATTTTCGCACCAACTGGGATGGCGGAGTGAATCAGGATCAATCCGGTTCATTCTATTACATGATCAGTGGGGGAGCAGAGACGAAACCAACGTCTGAGAATCCTTCCGTCCATTCGATCGCAAGAACAGAAAAAGTACCCTCAATTCCAAAAGTTGTCATCAGTAACCTGTCAACGAAAACGATTGGCAAGGGACAATTGTCTGTTCAGTGGGAAATCGATACTAAGACGACACCTCAGTTTTCATATGCAGTGAAACTGTTTCCTGTTGTTTCAGAAACTTCAAAAGAGGCGAACCTGAAACAGACCGAACGAATTCCCCACGCAAGATCCGCGACTCTCAACATCTCAGAACTCAAAGCCGGAGAGTATGAATTGCAACTGCAATGCACGGATATTCTTGGGCAGAGATCGGAATCAAAGTCAACCCGAGTGACCATTCCGTAATCCTGTAAGGTTCTACTGACATCCCGTTTTTCGGGAGGGGGTCAACCAGACAGTAATGCATCGAACATGTACGCTATCACTTCATGTGGCTTAAGCGTCTTATCTCAGCGGATGCTGGTGAGATTGAAAATTGGGCCCTGGTTTCTCGCCTTGGAATTCAGTTTTCCTTGCGTGGGGTGAAAGTCAGGACGTCGATAAAATCTAGCGTGAGTGCTGCTTCTCGGGTGCGGGCGGCTTCATGTTTTCCAAATCGCGGAAACTCGAGTCGTTCTGTACTGACCAGTTCGTACTCAAGCTGCATTAACTCCAGCCATTTTTCATATCGAGTCTGATCAAATTCGAAATGAGGAACCCGATAGATCACACAGCGGAGTGGGCTTTCGGCAGTGACTCCAGAGAAGTCCCGACGTTTCGTTTCTGAGGGACCATAAATTTCTTTATTGACCCGATACATGGCCGCCCAACTCAATTCCGTCTGAGCTTGTGGCGTGAGAATAATTCCCAGATCATTCTCGACACAGGCCACTTCACCCTGAAACGCGGCATGAAACCAGAACCATCGAGCAAAGGCCCGCGAGCGCATGTCCGACTCCGTTTTAAAGGGCTAAGCAATGTCACGAGCCAGACTTCCCGCACCAATCGCCAGAAGATAGATAATCGCCAGAGCCATACTTTTGCGGGGAATATGCATCATTTTTCCCAAGGTGGCCATAATCCATGCGGCTCCCAACCCGGAAATCAGGCAGATCATTGCCCCCATGTGCATCGAGAATTTGACGTGACCACCGTACGGGTATCGTTCGAGACCGGCTGCAATCAAATGCAATGCCGCTGGAGAAAACATCAAAATGGCTAACAGTG
>DOCI01000242.1:12727-21792 GCA_003503535.1 Planctomycetaceae bacterium | reverse complement strand
TATGGCTAACAGTTTTTGGTTTCGCCAGACCAGGATGCCTCCAGCCAGAAGTGAAATGAGTGTCAGTGAACTGGCACCATGTTCGCCTCCGACAGGAAACGCCAATAGCGATCCTGCATGGATTCGCACAAGCCAGGACGGAAGTTCTGCCGGCGTAGTAACAGGCGGAAACGTGTGCTTCCAGTAGTCGCCCATCCATTCGAGTTCACTCTCGCTTTGACCACGAGCAGCCAGACTCATGATGAGCAGAAAACTAACGACGATCACAACATTCCAAGCCAGCCAGAGAACGAAACTCTTTTCTGAGAAAATGGAACGATGTTGCTTGAGGATATTCCTGAGCATCAGGATTCCCAGAAACAGACTGCCCGCCCCAGCCGTAAAAACTGCCGGGTAAGAAATCCCCACAGCAAACGGAGTGAAGATTGCCAAAGCCCACAACCAGCGATTCGACTTGCTGCGAATGCTCCTGTCATCAGAACTCGCCGACTTCCACCATTCCAGTATCATCGCTAGTAATATTAAACCAATCAACAGATTGGAAGCATATTGTTTGGCTTCGGCTGCGTAGCGAATATTTGGATATGCAACTGCGAAAATTCCAATTGAGAGAACCAACGCATACCCTGAAAGCAGACGTTTTGCCACATGAGAAAACAGTCCCAGACTTGCCAGACTGCAGAGAAAAGGAAATAGACGCAATCCGAATTCGTGAAATCCAAAAAGCTTGACGATTGTCAATTGGATCCAAAGAAACAGGATCGGAGACACTTGATGATACTGCAGCGGTTCGAGAAGTTGGAAATAATCACGGTTGATCAGATTGGCACACAGGAACGCTTCATCTTCCCAAAGCGGAAATTGCATCAGATATCGACCGAAGCGAAGCAACAGACCAATCACCATGAATGCAGTGATCAATCGGAACTGGGTTTGAGATGTAATCTCGTCTTCAGTTGAAATGGCGATTGGACATGGAAATTTCAGTGAACCATCAAGGAGTCGTTCCTCTCTGGCTTTTGGATTCTCTATTCCCATCTTCTACCTGTCCCTGAGTTTCAAATCACTGCCCATCCAAATTTATTCGTCAGTTAAGCTTGTAGATGACGAACGAATTTTCATCAATACAGATTCCTGATTCGCTTGATCTCACTGACAGAATTCCATGGATCTGATAAACTCATTCATCAAGATAATCCCTGACGGACCTTTTTAAAATTGAATCATAAATCATGAAAACCACTCAACTTCAATCACTCAGTTACGTTTTATTATCACTGTGCCTGTTTATCTGTGGTGCCAATGGAGAGGAACAGGCAAGCTCAAATAAAGAAGCTGGTTTTGTCACACTGTTCGATGGCAAGTCGTTTACGGGGTGGGAGCAAACTGGCAACTGGGTAATTGAAGAAGGGGCATTTTACCGCAAGTCTCAAGGGGGCCCACTCACTTATACTGCCGAGACCATTCCCGATGACTTCGAACTTCAATTCGAGTGGAAGGTTTCCAAAGGTTGCAACTCGGGTGTCTATTACCGTCCCGGTCAGGTTGAATACCAGATTCTCGACAATATCGACAGCCCTTACGGAGAGAACGCCCGGCAGTCTGCCGCTTCGCTTTTTTTCTGTATGGCACCGAGCAAAGATGCAACTCGTCCCGTAGGCGAGTGGAATACAGGACGAGTGATTTGCCAGGGAACAGTGATTGAACACTGGCTCAATGGCGAGCGAGTTCTTTCTTTCGATTATGCCGATCCCAAATGGGCCTGGTATGTTGAGTTGCTCTCGATTCGCGGAGGTAACCTCACAGGTCGTGGTGGACAGCTTTGGCTTCAGGATCACGGTCAGGACGTCTGGTTCCGCAATCTACGCTGGCGAGAAATCCCCCAAAGTGAAACGATTTTACCCGATCCAAACTTCCAGCCACTTGCTGTAACCGGCGTGGCATTGGAAAAAGAACAGGCTCGGGTTGATCGGATGCAAAAGGCAAAAGCAAACTGATCTCAAATGCCGCATCTCGGCTTAATTTGTGAGTCTCCGTTAATAAATTCGCCCCTTCATTGCCAGGCTGTAATAAATATTAACACTCAATTTAAGAGGTGTCCTACGCTGGTCATTTCAAACTGCTAAAGGTTCAATGTTTCTCAAAGTCAAACCCCAAGGGTCTCCAAAATTGCGTTTACCTGAAGCCAAACTCAAAGAGGCCATCCTGCATTCCGAATTCGATCTTCGAGAGAAAGCGGTCAGTTACTTTTCCAGATCGCATTCCTCGGACACCTCTGTGATGCCCCTGGTTATCCAAGCTGTGGAGAAGTTTGGAAAAGATGATGCCTACCAGCTGATTGGAGCATGCAGACATATCGACCAAACAGCTGACACCATCGACTGGATCATTGATGAGTTGAATCAAGACCAAAGCGACCAATATGAGAATTACACCTTTAACCTTTCGAATCTTCTTCTGAAAGCCGATCTCACTCTGCTCTTGCCTAGGGAATCGGACATTTTTGAAACTAAGTATTTTCTTCCTCAGTTGCAGTCTTCCCTCCGCGAGCGACTACATATGCTCTCCTGGGACGAGGAAACCTGTTGGCAAAATCTGGAGAGTTTCTGCGAAGAAGCGAAAAACAAGAAAAGGAACGAGGCATTTAAATCATACTGGCAACCGCCCTCTTGTCACAATTTGCAACGGAAGGGATCGAAGCAGCCCGAAAACTCCTGATTGGTCATGAACTGGATTTTGAAAGTCGAGGACTTAGGAATAACCTGGTGGATACTTGCCGCATCATGGAAGAGCGGTTTCCAGAATATGATCAGTGGAAAATGGACGAGAAGGTCGAGCGAGAGGAACATCAGAAACGGGTTAAGGAATTAGAAGACGATCCAGCAGGGCTCATCAAATTTGCTTTGGAAAAGTTAACCGGGAAATCAAGCACAACTCAGACCGAGCCTGACACACCAGTTTTTCCAAATACGCCGAGCAAAATCGAACGTAAGCAGAAAGTGGGAAGAAATGATCCTTGCCCCTGTGGGAGCGGAAAAAAGTACAAGAAATGTTGTTTGAATCAACTGGGAAATGATCCGCTTCTAAATTGACATCGAAATTCCTGGTAGTGCCAGCCTCGACCAAAATCATACTTACATGACCAATCAAACTTTCCAATCTTCAATCAACACTGCCTCTCATTCCCTGCCAAAATCCAGCGTACTGTGAGTTTTGCGAGAGTGTAGTTCGCGGCTTCTCAATTTCAGCAATTCAAATCCAACATCGAGACCCACATTCCCTGAATGTGGTCAAAGTTCAACGGCTTTGACAGTATCATAAATTTTGGGTTCCAAAAAATCGCCACCGGAAAAATCGGGTTTGGTTGGTCAGTAGGTTGAGAGTTGTATTTGGTCATTTGCTCAGCGATTAGTTGCAGAAGGCATTGAATTGAATATCCAACCCGATCACGTACAACTTTTGGCGATGGTTCCGCCGAAAGTCTCAATCTCATAGTTTGTGGGGGAGTGAATTCACCCCTTTGTCACTTCGTGGGAATAAAAACCTGATCAGCTTAAATCTATTTTCATGTTTCTTGTGGAAGTAATAACTTTCGCGCAACTGTCGACCTATGAATAATCGGTGAGTGGACTTGTGTGACAAAGATCATCATCATGAACTCTCAATAATTCGAATCGATCAATGAGAGAACACTCCAGTCATGCCGAAACTTGCTGCCTTCCCGAAAGCGTATATGCAGGCCCTGTGTAAAGATGGGTCGATGAAATTGTCGGAGTGGTTTGAGCTGGCCACCACTCTGGATATTGATGGTCTCGAATTTTACGCTGGCTTCCTCGAAATGGCTGAGGAAGCCAACTGGTCTCGATTTCGCGATCAGGTGGCCGATCTGGGGATGTCGATTCCCATGCTCTGTTGCTCTCCCGATTTTACACATCCCGATGCAGCCTTTCGCGAGAATGAAATCGCAAAACAAAAACGCTGGATTGAAATGACCCATGCCCTGGGTGGAAGTTACTGTCGAGTGCTCAGTGGCCAACGACGACCAGAATTATCGAATTCCGAAGGTGTTCGCCTCGCAGCTGAAAGTATTCAGGCCTGCCTGCCGTATGCCGAGCAACATGGTGTCACACTGATCCTTGAGAACCATTACAAAGATGATTTCTGGGAGTATCCGGAGTTTGCTCAGAAAATCGACGTGTTCTGCGAACTGGTCAACGCAATCGATCATCCGAATTTCGGTGTCAATTATGATCCCAGCAATGCGTTTCTGGCTGGGGATGATCCCCTTGAATTGCTGAAACGGGTTTCGGATCGAGTTGTCACCATGCATGCAAGTGATCGTTATTTGATCTCCGGGACCATTGACGATTTGCGAAATGAAGAAGAAGGATCGGTCGGTTATGCCAAACGATTGAGCCACGGCGAAATTGGTAAAGGTCTCAACGATTACGATGCCATTTTCAGCGAATTGAAAAGCAAAGGATTCGATAGCTGGATCAGTATTGAAGATGGTGTCGATGGTATTGAGCAGTTACGCCGCAGTGCCGATTTCCTGCGAAAGAAAATTGCAGAACACTGGGGATGATTCTCGCTTTCTTGCATTGGAACTTCCTTATTCATTCTGTTGTCGGTAAATTGAATTCACAATTTAAATCTTTTGACACCCTCCAATAATGGTGAGACTTATGCCACTAATGAAAATGATTTGTCTGTTAACGTTCTGCCTGCTTCCGATCAGTCAATCTTTTGCCGAAGACAAAGGGTTTGAATCCCTGTTCAATGGAAAAACTCTTGAAGGCTGGGATGGTAATCCTGACTTCTGGAGTGTTGAAGAGGGGACCATCACAGGTCAGACAACCGCAGAGAATCCGACGAAAGGAAATACGTTCCTCATCTATCGCGGAGGCGACGCCTCCAATTTTGAACTTCAACTCGAATACAAAATCATCGGTGGCAACTCCGGCATCCAGTATCGCAGCTTTGAAGTGGAGAATGCCAAGTGGGTCGTAGGCGGATATCAGGCGGACTTTGAAGCTGGCAAAACCTATTCGGGAATTCTTTACGGCGAACGCTTTCGCGGCATTCTCGCCAATCGTGGTCAGCAGACTGAACTTGTACGGGAAGATGGAAAATTCCAGGTCAAAGTCGTCGGCTCGGTCGGCGATTCGGCTTCAATTCAGTCACACATTAAAAATGAAGACTGGAATACTTACACCATTACAGCAAAAGATTTTCATTTCGTTCATAAGATCAACGGAATCGTGACCGCTGAATGCACAGACAACGATATGAAAGAACGAAGAGACTCAGGAATTCTGGCTCTGCAACTTCATGCAGGCCCACCCATGAAAGTACAGTTCCGAAATATCCGCCTCAAACAACTCAGCGCGGAATAAGTTTGTTTTAAATCAACTTTCACTCAGAGAGAGGACCGTTATGCGGTCCTTTTTTTATGGAACGACTTCTTAAATCGTCGCATTATTGAATCACAACTCCTGTATCCTGTTGCGGAGTCAAAGCGAAATAGTTATCGGCTAAAGCCCTGGTTCTTACAAACCCCGGAAAAATATTCTGACTTTTTCAAATTGATCTCGCGATAGTCAAAATCGGCCTGAACAGCAGGGATCGTTCACAATAGTCAGTCTGGAGGAACTTTAACGCCACCAAAAACTTCCTCCCGCTTAACCAGAGTCACAATTCGATTCGGAGCAAACGTTAAAACTGCTCTCCGTTTCCGAGGAAGAGTCTGCATCCCTGAACAACAGATTGACACATTCTCAATACAGGGGTAAATTGCAAATTTGAGTTCGCCAGACAAATGCTCTACTAAAGTTGACTAGCGGTCCCCATGCACGATTGTCGAATCAATCCGTTGGCAAATTGCCCGAGAGGACTGATTGCATGGTCTGGAATGCTATTAGTGTTTATTTCGCTGTCATCTCACTGCACTGCAGAGGGATTGAATACGGAAAGACAATTGAGGAAGTCGGTCGTCAATGAATCTTTCTGGAAGCCTCATACGGAGTCGCGGAACTGGAAATATGTCGTGATTCATCACACGGCTACCGAGTCCGGGAGTATCGATCAGATTCACCGGGCCCACTTGCAACGCAAGGATAGTCAGGGACGACCGTGGCGTGGGATTGGATATCATTTTGTCATCGGCAATGGACAGGGAATGAAAGATGGGCAGGTCGAACCCACCTTTCGCTGGCAGGGACAAATCGATGGAGCCCACGCAGGCAATGAATTGTACAATCGGTTTGGAATTGGTGTTTGCCTGATCGGCAACTTTGAAACGCATGGACCATCGCAGGCTCAGTTGGATTCACTGCAACATTTACTGGCTTATCTCAACAGGGCGTATTCCATTCAATCGGACCATGTACTCGGACACGGACAAATCAAATCGACCCAATGTCCAGGACAGAATTTCCCACTCAAAAATTATTCCAGGTATTCTCCAGAGGAATCCCCTTAAGTTTTTATCTCAGCTTATTCTTCCGCTTATATTGCACACGGTTACCACACAGGAACAACATGAATCGAATCATTCATCTCAATCACAACTCAGAAAATACAAAATTGAAACCGGATGTATCTGCCGATCAAGAATTCACCGAATTTCTGAACAACGAATCTCGTGAAGCCGGGATGACTTACTCGCTCTCGTTTCAAGATGCCCGGGTGTATATGCCCCGTAATTATGAGCCGAATTATGCCTACCCACTGATTGTCTATTTGCAGGGGCGGGAAGGTTCGACCAGCGAGTATCAATACCTGATGGAACAGATCAGCACTCAGAATCATCTGGCAATCGAACTCGACCTGGATGACAAAACCAGATTGTCTTCAGACAATCTGATGCAGCAGATTCAAGAAGCGGTCTCGCAGATGAGCCGTCATTATAATGTGCACACCGAACGGATTCTTGTGATGGGCGACCGGCATCGAGGATCCTTAGCGATGAAAACCGTATTGTCGCATCCAGAATCATTCTGGGGATTTATCGCACTCAACCCTGATCAGTCCGAGCAAGACTGTCTCTTAAATCAATTCCGTCACTTGCATCGCTTAAGAGGATTTCTGCATTCCGAAACTGATAATTCCTGGATCCAGAATTACTCTCGGCTGCTTCACGATTCCGGTTTGAATATTCATTTGGATCAAACCACCTCCAAACCAGATTCTCAACAATTCCGTTGTGCTGACGAGCGAGTCTGCAGACTGATCGATCGCTTTATCGTACAGGGGATCTGGGAATCCTATTCTGAATTTGAATAGCTGCCTGATCCCATATTGGTGTCTTTTTGTTGAGGAAGGCTTCTACTCCAATCGCAACCTGGCCCGAGTGGACGCATTCGAGAAATGCATTGCGTTCGTCTGAGAAGCCGAGAGACGCCTGATGTTCCCGGGCAGCTGTTTTCACGATAACTTTCCGAGCCATCTTCTGGGCGAAGGGACTGCGGGAAAATAGAGTGGTTTTCAGGTTCGATAGCTGTTCTTCGAATTCGTCCGCAGTGCAGACATCATGCAGCAAGCCTTTCTTGAATGCCGATTTGGCCTTAATCAATTCTCCCGTAAGAATCAGTTGATTGGCCAGAGCTGATCCAAACTGTTGGGTCATTCTTACAGTGCCTCCCCAGCAGGGGAGTAATCCGAGAGACGTCTCAGGAAGCCCAATTTTGGCGTCTTCAATGGCAATGCGAAAATCACAGGCCAGTGCCAGTTCCCAACCGCCGCCGGCGCAGGCCCCGTTGATTGCAGCAATTGTGATGCAGGGGAGTTCGGCAATGCGGGTCATCAGTTGTTGACCATCAGTGACGAGCTTTCCAGCAGTGGATTCCGTCAAATCCTGAAATTCATGGATATCCGCACCGGCAATAAACGTCCGGCCTGTTCCCTGAAACTGGACGATCCGTAACGCAGGAGTCTTCTCCAGTTGATCCAGAGCAACGTGCAGGTTTTGTCGGGTTTGAGAGGAGAGTGTTTGAATCCCCTTCACACCCGAAAGTGTGACGGTCGCGACTTGCTTTTCAATCTGCAGATCGACTTGAGTAACTGGACTATCGCTGTTTCTCATTATGACTCACCTGGTGTGTGCGGGTTTCGGGGATCGGTATTCGGGTTTCGTTATCTTGACACTAGCCACTCATCACTGGCCACTCTCACTCACCTGACTCGTCTCGATGAGTCTCCCATCACTGATACGATGGACGTAATCGTCAGGCTGCATATAGGATTCGTCATGGGTCACGACAATGACGGTCGATTGATTCTGACCAGCCAGCAAGCGGAGATAATTGAAGACTTCGCGTCCGGTTTGACTGTCGAGTTCGCCTGTTGGTTCATCGGCTAAAATCAGTTGAGGCTTTTTCAATAAGGCTCGTGCAATGGCGACCCGTTGCTGCTCGCCGCCGGAAAGGTGATTCGGTTTATGAGTCAGGCGATGTCCCATTCCAACAAGTTTCAGCAGTTCTTCAGCTTCTTTGCGTTTCGTCGAAGTTAATCCCTGCGGCATAAACGGGACGAGAACATTGTCAAGGGCTGATAAATTGGACATCAGATTGAAACTCTGAAAAACAAATCCGACCTGGCTGGCTCGAAAATGGTTCGCCTCGGTTTCACTCCAGGTCGATATTACCCGACCGTCAATTTCAATCTGTCCGGATGTCGGCTGATCGAGTGCGCCGATCAGATACAGAAGAGAGCTTTTTCCGCTGCCGGAGGGGCCGACGACGAAATTGAAAGTGCCCGACGGAAATTCGCAACTCAATCCCCTTAACACAGGAACGGTTGTTTCACCTCGACGGAAGGATTTTTGAACATCTTTGATGGTTACTTGCATGGTGGAAATCGTATCAAGTCGCAGACACAGAGGGAATCAATCGTTGTGATCGTCAGAACCATTACGCCTCTCGGACAAATTGATTCCTCTCCTCACCTTCGACGATGCGTTCGGGGGGCTATCGATTACTCTGATAAGCCGAAACGTATATAACATGGATTTGATGATAGAAGTTATTAAGACGAGGGTAGCGAGGGCACTCTCGAAGAGAAGCCCC
>DOCI01000242.1:11894-12585 GCA_003503535.1 Planctomycetaceae bacterium | reverse complement strand
GGGGGCTTCCGCTAAAGCGGAGAATCCCCGCCAGCCTAAATTAATTCAACCTGAAAGTTGAATGCTCCGACGATCCTGACTAAAAACTTTTCTGATTTTATTTCGCTCATGAGTAATTCCAAAGAAATCACAAAAAAATCGATTCCGCTCACCACCCGCCTCACCCGTGGTTTCGGCCCCGGCTGTCTGGCCGGAATTCGCTTTGGTGACTGGTGCAAGCTGATGGCTGCCAACTCGTTCCATGTCGACTTTCCCTATTGGGGAAAAGCCTGTCATATTACGATCAGCAGTTTATGTACATCGCCATTTGCCTGGGCGGAAAATCTGGCTTATGGAGCTTCGATTAAAAAGACGAAAGTCGAAACCCCGATTTTCATTCTGGGAAGCTGGCGGAGCGGGACGACTCACCTGCATAATCTGATGTGTCAGGATGAACGCTACGCGGCTCCTGATCTCTTCCAAACGATGTATCCGTCCAGTTACCGACTGGCCCGCTGGTGGTGGGAGCCGATTCTTTCTGCGGTCACGCCGCGAAAGCGTTTCATGGATAATGTAAAAATGTCTCTGCGAGAACCTGCAGAGGACGAAATGGCTTTGGGAATTCTGGCTCGCGCCTCCAATTCTCTCAGTTGGGTCTTCCCGGACAATGCTGCACGATACGATGAACATCTCTCCTTTGAAAATGCCGATG
>DOCI01000242.1:9276-11791 GCA_003503535.1 Planctomycetaceae bacterium | reverse complement strand
TTCAAACAGGCACTTCAGTTCTTTGTCGCGAAGGTTCAGCAGACATTCAACAGGCCACTAATCCTCAAATCTCCTAATCACACTGCTCGCATCAAGCTGATTCTGGAGTTATTCCCGGATGCGAAGTTCCTGCACATCCGTCGGCATCCTTACGATGTGTTCCGCTCTTTTCAGCACATGGCCAGCCAGGTGATTCCCGTTTGGGGATTGCAGGAATTTGAGATGAACCATCTGGAAGAAATGGTGATTGAGACCTATCGCAAATTGTATCAGGCCTATTTCGATCAGAAATCTCTCATACCCGCTGGACAGTTCCATGAAGTCGCTTATGAAGACCTGACGGTGAACCCGATTCAGGAACTCGAACAGACTTATCAGACATTACAGCTGCCTGGTTTTGAAGTCGCTCGTCCCAAAGTGGAAGCTTATCTGGAGAAGACGGGCGATTATCGCAAAAACAAACATGTGGAGATTCCCGCCTCGACCCGCAAACGTATTCGAGAAGAATGGCAATTCTGCTTTGATGCCTGGGGCTATGAGCAGGATCTGTCGGAATTGAACTGAACTTGTTAATTAGTCCGTAGCTCAGGCTGTGCCTGACGAAATTTCAAGCTCATCAATACCCCGTAGGACAGGCATCCTGCCTGTCTGATCAACATCTTTTTGTGGTTCGCATTCTGCGAAATGACAGGCAGGATGCCTGTCCTACCTGATTCAGCGAAATTATAACCCGACGCGTAAGCGAGGGGCGAATGTGGAATTCATAATCTGCTGCGTCTTGTCAATGTTTGCAATTCTGCAGTTTTTCGCAGATCATGTGCACAAATCGTCTCCAAACTCCCTATGTGGAACTCGTTGCTGATATTTATTGGTTCGTTTTTGAATTTTGAGTTTCGCGATTGTTGACGGAATTTTCTGTTCGCTTATTCTCACAATATCAGGCGGCGGTCGATGGTGAGCCGTTTGCGCCGAGATCCTAAATCTTATGCTCGTCTCAGCTCCTGCTTTTGACGAGGCATTACGCTCGAAAGAGCTTCGTGGAGTCATCCATGGCGATGGAGATAGTTGTTCCTGCGGTTGGAGAGTCGATTTCTGAGGTCCAGATCGGAGAATGGTACATCTCTGAAGGGCAATGGGTCGCTCTCGATACCGACATTGTTGGTCTGGAAACGGATAAAGCCACATTTGATGTCCCGGCTCCAGCTGGAGGCAAGATCAGCCGAATTGTCAAAAAAGCAGGCGAAATGGCAGCCATTGGCGATGTCATCGGCTACTTTGAGGAGGCTCCCGAACCAGCAGGCGGCAGTGGAGCGGGGGAATCGAAACCGAAATCACAGGGTGAGCCGAAATCGAGTCCAGCATCTGGCTCTTCCGATAATGGCGGCCAGAGTAATCAGGGTTCTGAAAAAGTGATGCCAGCCGCTTCCCGGGAACTGGCTCAGCGGGGAATGCAGGCTCATCAGGCCAAGGCGACCGGACCAGGCGGTCGATTGCTCAAAGAAGATGTGATTGCATCTGCATCGACATCAGCCAAGGGTCGGGAGCTATCAACCACAACGGAATCGACAGGAGCCGGGCCATTACGCACTGAAGAGATAGTTCCTTTGAGTCCGATCCGCAAACGAATTGCCGAACGACTCGTCTCAGCTCAGCGGGAAGCGGCGCTGCTCACTACATTCAACGAAATCGATATGTCGAACGTCATGGATCTGAGAAACCAATACAAGGATTCATTCCTTAACAAATATGGTATCAAGCTCGGGTTCATGTCCTTCTTTGTCAAAGCGGTTCTCGATGGGATGAACCAGGTTCCACAAATCGCCGCTCAGATGCGGGGCCAGGAACTCGTTTATCGAAATTACTATGATATTGGAGTCGCAGTTGGTGGTGGAAAAGGGCTTGTCGTTCCCGTGCTACGTAACGTCGAACGCATGAGCTTTGCCGAAATCGAACTGGCGATTGCCGAGTTTGCGAAAAAGGCCAAGGACAACAAAATCGGTCTGGAACAACTCGAAGGAGGTTGTTTCACCATTACCAATGGCGGAGTCTATGGCTCACTGCTTTCAACACCAATTGTCAATCCGCCTCAAAGCGGGGTTCTCGGCATGCACGGCATTTTTGAACGCCCGATTGCCCTGAATGGACAAGTGGTTATCCGTCCGATGATGTATGTCGCGCTCACATACGATCATCGGGTTGTCGACGGACGCGAAGCAGTCACCTTCCTGCGACGTGTCAAAGAAGTGATCGAAGATCCCACACGCATGCTCATGGAAATCTAACCATTACAAATGGTCTGTGCAGTCGCTTGGGCATCAATATCTGAAACACGTTTTGTTTGCTCCTGCCGAAGGGCTGCATGCCGAAGGGTGGTTGGGGCCGAACGAAGTGATCTCCCGGAGCGTTTTTTTCAGGTTTTTTACTGCTGTATTATTGATCGCGTTTGCGAAACAAAAAATTAGACTTTGTCATTTTAACATGTTGAAAATTGTTTGGGTGGCCCCGAAAGATTCTT
>DOCI01000242.1:7660-9145 GCA_003503535.1 Planctomycetaceae bacterium | reverse complement strand
TGGACTTCCTCCACCCAGATAGCACAGCTATCCGGGGCATCCGCAATTAATCAGCAACTCATCTGAAGACTGACCACGAAATTGATTCGAGCCCCTTATGAGTACTAATTTTGATCTCATCGTCATCGGGGCTGGTCCCGGTGGTTATGTCGCAGCCATCCGCGCGGCTCAACTCGGGATGAATGTCGCCTGTATCGAAAAAGAACCGGCTCTCGGAGGGACCTGTCTGCGAGTCGGCTGTATCCCAAGCAAAGCTTTGCTGGAATCGAGTGAGCTTTACGAGGAGGCTCAGCATTCGCTTTCCAAACGAGGAATTGAAGTCGGAGACTTAAAGCTCGATCTCTCCAAAATGCTCGGTCAGAAGGACGAAACGGTCAGCACCTTAACCCAGGGTGTGGCGGGTTTGTTCAAGAAAAATAAGATCACTCGTTATCAGGGACATGCCCGCTTCGATGGCCCCGGCAAATTGACCGTTACTTCTTCTGAGGAAGAAGTTTCGCTTTCCTCTCCGCAAATTCTGATTGCAACCGGTAGTGTCGCAGCGACCTTGCCGGGAGTTGAACTGGATGGCGACCGGGTAGTGACCAGCACCGAAGCGTTGACGTTCGAAAAAGTGCCCGAACATCTGGTGGTCATTGGTGGCGGAGCGATTGGTCTGGAAATGGGAACCGTCTGGCGACGACTTGGCTCCAAAGTGACCGTCCTCGAATACCTGGATCGTCTGCTTCCCGGGATGGATGGCGAACTCGCAAAACTGGCGCTCAAAATTTACAAATCGCAGGGATTGGAATTTCACCTCGGTGCTAAAGTCACCGGAGTTTCACACGACTCAAAAACCTGTGAAGTTGAAATCGAAGGGGCGGAGACCATAAGCTGCAATCGTGTTCTCGTTGCGGTTGGCCGGAAACCGAATACAGAGAATCTGGGACTGGAAACCCTTGGCATTGAAACCGACAAACGCGGTTTCATCGCAGTCGATGAACATTACCAGACCAAAGCCGAAGGGGTTTACGCAGTTGGCGATGTGATCGGCGGTGCGATGCTGGCTCACAAGGCCGAAGAAGAGGGGATTGCCTGCGTCGAGTACCTTTCCACCGGCTACGGGCATGTCAATTACGATGCCATCCCTGCGATTGTCTATACGAGTCCGGAAGTTGCCTCAGTCGGTAAAACCGAAGAGCAACTCAAGGAACAAAAAGTCGAGTACCGCTCGGGTACCTTCCCCTTTGCCGCTAATGGTCGTGCCCGGGCGATTGGACATACAGCCGGGATGGTCAAAATCCTGGCCGATGCCAAAACCGATCGCATTCTCGGAGCTCACATCATTGGCCCGCATGCTGGCGATCTGATAGCCGAAGTCGCCGTCGCGATGGAATTCCACGCCAGCAGCGAAGACCTCGCCCGCTGCTGCCACGCTCATCCGACACTAGCCGAGGCTGTCAAAGAAGCGGCAATGGCGGTGGATAAACGAACGATTCATATTTG
>DOCI01000242.1:5269-7545 GCA_003503535.1 Planctomycetaceae bacterium | reverse complement strand
CATTCATATTTGATGCATCGTCGTTCAAATAGCGTTGGCTAACCATTAATTCTGCTTGCCTTTCTGCTGCTTTGGCTTTCGTTTCGCCTTGAAATCTGTTGGCTTTTCGGCATCGACTGATTCCAGAAACGAAAGCAGCGTCGCTTGCATTTCTTCTGCTTTAGCGGGACTGGTTTCTGAAAGATCACGACCGGACTCGGTCGGATTGCGGCTCAGGTCATAAAGTTCGTGACTGCGAACTGAGCCATCCGGTTTCCAGAAGAGCATCAGTTTGTAATCGCCCTGACGAAGTGCGCTGAAACTTCGATCGGGACGATGGAAATAAACAGCGTTGTTTTTTCGATCTGCCAGTGGCTGGTCGGGCTTCTTAAACAATGGACAGAGACTGGTTCCATCGACATCCTGAGAGAGTTTGCTCTTTGCCTTTTCGCCACCAGCCAACTGGTAAAACGTCGGCAGGAAGTCGTAACCAACCACCGGGATGTTGCATACGGTGTCTGCAGGGATATCAGGTCCTGCTGCTAAAAACGGGACGCGAATTCCTCCTTCATAGAGACTGTGCTTGGCTCCGGTGAGGGGATGATTGGTTTCCAGTCGCGATTGATCACCCCCGGGAACGGTGCCTCGGCCTCCGTTATCGGCTGTGAAAAAGACGTAGGTGTTGTCGTCGATTTTTAATTCTTCGATTGTATCGAGCAGCCGCCCGACTCCGTTGTCGAGGTCTTCCATCATTGCTGCCCAGGCGGGAGGATAACCACGATCTGGCGTTCCCTTATTCTGATACTTCTCCAGCATTTCCTGAGTGCAGACCACTGAAAGGTGTTGTGCGTAGTAGCTGACCTGCACGTAGAAGGGATGCTCTGTTGAGTTTTGGGTTTGTATGAAATCGATTGCTCGATCGGTGACCGTGCGAGTTCGTTTGGGGTCTTTGTTGTCGATAAAATGAGGTGGGCCATCGTTGTGTCCGCCTTTGACGCCGAGTGAATTCGGCATTCCTCCAGTCACATTGCCGGTCATGCCATCGCTCACATCGTAGCCGCATTCTTCCGGGGTGGAGAGCATCTGCTCGCCCCATTTTCCGAAGTGTGCACATCGATATTTGGGGTTTGCCATTTTGAGAGCTTTGGGAATCGTCATGTGGTTGGCGGGAACCCAATCACTTTTGAATTCACTCCCACAACGAGCCGTCGCCGCACCACACAGTATACTGCGGCGTGTCGGCGTACAGAGGGGAGCCGGGGAATACCCACTGGTAAATTGCATCCCCGATTTTGCCAGACGAACCATATTGGGAGTTTCCAGATAATCCGAAACCGCCTCTGGCACACGTGGATCCGCCACCTGAGACATCTGACTCCAGCCCTGATCGTCTGTGAGAATCAAAATGATATTGGGAGCTTTTTCGGCTGCGTTTGCGAGTACAACTGAGAATTGCACAAGCAGAAATACCGAGAGTATGCAGGAGCGTTTCATAATAGTACTCTCTTTTGACGAAGTGTTATCAGTGTCGTCTGTTTGATTTACATTTGCCCGCTTATGGTTCTGGCAAATGTTTAAATTCAGCGATTAAATTTGGCTGATTGTTGAAAGGAACCTTGGCATCGAAGTTTAGGTCGGGAATCAATAATCGATCAGGGCTTTGATGATTGCCTATAGCCTGAAGACATTCGCGTCCGCCATTCGTGGTGATATTCCATTCAGTAGCGTAGTAATAGTCACCTGAATCTTCCAACGTGAGTTTACCATTTTCAAAGGTATAGCTTCCGGTAAATGGGAAACCCGGTTCATCTCCCGATTGAAGATCTGAGTAAATCCAGTAGTAATATTTATCCGAAGTTAGCGCGATCGCCACTCCCATAAATCCTTCCCAACTGGAAGACATGACCCACGCATGTTCAAATGAGTCGGGAAGAGGGGTGTCGTTCGATTTGAAATAAGATGAAGTTTCGGATTCGTTATCCGTAAGTTCGTACTCATTTGTACTTGGTTTGACTAAGTACTGATAATTACTCAGAAATATCATTGCGATAAGGACGGTAAACAAGAGAGTCAAGTTCTTTATCATTTTATGAAAGTCCATTTGATTCTCTTTGCATGTTTACGAATTCAATTTTTGTTGACAGTCACATCCAGACTTAGCATCAAATTAGCCGTCAGTGTCCACGCGGCTAATTCTTCGGGTGGAAACTGATCCTGTCCCGGGATGGGAGTTTCTGTCAGCAGTTTACTGGCTGCATCGGGATCACTTTGGAAGCGAGCCAGGTCGTTTTGATACC
>DOCI01000242.1:1958-5180 GCA_003503535.1 Planctomycetaceae bacterium | reverse complement strand
CGAGCCAGGTCGTTTTGATACCCTTTCACGAGGTAATCCACTTGAGTGGAGTCGAGTGAATAACAGGTGCAGAGGCGGTACATCTGTTTGACAGTCGCTTGAGGAGTCTCGCCGGCTTCGTTCAGACTTCGCATAGCCAGTGCTTTGGCGCATTCGAGATATTGGGGATCATTAAAGAATAATAAAGCCTGCAACGGGGTGTTGGTGCGTTCGCGTCGGACGCAACTGGATTCGCGGGACGGGCTATCGAGAATGGAAAGCTGTGGAGCGGGCGCGGTTCGCTTGAGGAATGTATAAAGTGTTCGACGATGAATCTGCTCGGGATCCGTATCGGCTGTGAACTTGGCGGTGTTGGAACGGGTGTAGCCGACGGCAAACCACAATCCGTCCGGCTGGGGTGGTTTGACGCTTGGGCCACCAATTTCTTCAACGAGCAATCCGGAAACAAACAGAGCCTGATCTCGCAGGATTTCCGCATCGAGTCGAAAACGTGGGCCACGAGAGAGCAGGCGATTTTCTGGATCGCGAACCCAATGTTCCGGGTTTACCTGTGAGGTTTGCTGATAGGTTTCTGAAAGGACGATCTGCCGGAGCAGGCGTTTCATATCCCAGCCGTTGTCGCGAAAGTCAGCCGCGAGCCAGTTCATTAATTGCGGATGACTGGGCTGCTCTCCCTGAGAACCAAAGTCTTCGGATGTCTTGACAATTCCGGTCCCAAACAGATTTTGCCAGAAGCGATTGACGGCTACGCGAGCCGTCAGCGGGTTTTCCTGACTCGTCAGCCAATAAGCCAGGCCGAGGCGATCGTTCGGCCAGTCTTTGTGCATTTCCGGCAATGCGGTCGGTGTCCGTCGTTGAACTTTTTCGCCTTTCTGATCGTACTCTCCGCGAATCAGAATGAACGACTCTTTGGGATCTTTTTTCTCTTTGAAGACGAGCGTCGTGGGGATTTTCGCCTGAAGTTCTGTACGTTTCTTTTCCAGATCGGCAATCTGTTCATTGATCGAATGATAGTCGACATTATCTGTCACTTTTTCACGGAAGTGTGTCTCGATTTTCTGCTTTTGTTCGGGAGATCGAGACTCTGACTCAACGGCAAGTAATTTTCTGATTTCTTCAGGAATCGTTTCATTGATTGGATTGAAATTCCCTACGGAAAGTCGAAAGCGGCCGAATTGATGTTGTGAATAAATTGACTCAAATTTCTGGACGACTTTAATTCGATAGGGTTCTTCTGTCCCAAATGGAGCAGCGGCGACAAAGTAAGCCAGGCGGTTTTCCTTCTTTTCATGCCCGGCAATGGCCCAACCTGTCGTTGGATTTTCATCGATGGCGTTCGCGATTTTGAAATCGCCATTGGATTGTTCGTAATCAGCCCAGGCGTCAGTCAACTTGATCGGTTGCCAGTGATTGGGTTGATCGGCAGTTTCGACAAAAACTTCGAAGCCTGTGAGCACGACATTGCTGTTAGAACTTCGACCGGCTCCCCCGTTGGTCAACGAGGGATCAATCAACCCTTCCAGTTTGAGGGCTCGATTGGGTCCGCTCTCAATGTTTGCGATGACTTCATACTGCTCCTTAGCGGGATTGGGGCCGGAAGCCAGGATGGAGCTGTCTTCCAATAATTTGAGATCCGCCCCTCCCTGTGATTGAAACGAGTCTGGTTGCAGAACCGTCCAGAGTTGTGGCTGCTGGTGTTTGCTGGCCAATTCCTCTTCCCAGAGTTTCTGTTCCTGAGTCAAAACAGGATCCAGTGATTTTTTCTGGCTCTGCAAGGCGGCTATCTGTTGATCGAGTTGCAGTCTCTCCAGTTCCTGCTCTTTTGTCGGAACAGGAAGGACTGGCTGAGGGTCTTTCTTATTTCCATCGAGAGGATTGCCATCGAGGCCATTGAAGTAGGCAAAAAGAGAGTAATAGTCTTTTTGAGTCAGGGCATCGAATTTATGATCGTGGCAGCGGGTGCAGTCGAATGTCGCACCGAGAAAAACGGTGCCGAAGGTGTTCACACGGTCGACCACATTGCGAACATAAACTTCCTCTGCAATCGAACCTCCCTCACTGGTGGTGACATGGCAGCGGTTGAATCCGGTGGCGATTAATTGATCTTCGGTGGGATTCTCCAGCAAATCTCCGGCCAGCTGTTCGGTCACAAATTGATCATAGGGCATATTCTGATTGAAGGCCTGAATCACCCAGTCCCGATACGGCCACATCTCACGATAATTATCCAGATGCAAGCCATGCGTGTCGCCATAACGAGCGGCATCGAGCCAGTAGTGAGCCTGATGCTCTCCAAATCGTGGCGAGTTTAGGAGACGATCCACGACTTTTTCATAGGCCGCGTCAGTTTCATCGGCGAGAAAGGCATCGACCTCTTCGAGTGACGGAGGCAGCCCCGTCAAGTCGAGAGTCACCCGTCGCAGCAGGGTAATCCGATCGGCTTTATCAGACGGTTGCAGGTTCTCTTTTTCCAGTCGCCTGCGAACAAAGGCATCGATGGGCGAGAGATTCTTATCAGAGAACTCGGGCACCTCAGGACGGACAATTGGCTGATAGGACCAGTGACCTTCCCACTTCGCTCCTTGAGCAACCCATTTGCGAATCAGTTCGATTTCGTTTTCCGAGAGCTGAGCTTTGGCATTTTGCGGCGGCATTCTTAACGACGCATCTTCAGAAGTGATTCGTTCAATCAGCAGACTTTTCTCTGGATGTCCTGCGACAAGAATTGCTTCGTCCGAATCGCCCTGTCCGAAGGCGCTTTCCTGAACATCGAGTCGAAATCCTCCTTCACGATGTTCTTCGTCGGGGCCGTGACAGGCAAAACAGCGATCCGAAAGCAGCGGTCGAATCTGCTGATTGAAGTCGATCAACTCCTCTGCAGAACACTTCTGGTTCCCCAGAAAGCAGCATAATGCAGCGATGAGGAATGTATTCCATAAAAGAGAATGCGTCAGAACCGGGTCTTTTTTCGATATCATCAGAAAATCCTCTGACTTCTCTTTTCCGATTCCCTGCTGAACTCTACTCTGCAGCACGAAGTCGGAACTGAGACGGCTAAATAACATCATGAATTACTTATAACTTATTGTGTCAACTGTTTGCACATCTGGCAACAAGTTGACAGGAAAAGTCGATTTCTCCAGCGGCAAATACAGAGATCACTCCAATACAAAACTACAGGAAAATATGGCGATGGAATTCGCGATACTCATCGCTGGCTAT
>DOCI01000242.1:1577-1859 GCA_003503535.1 Planctomycetaceae bacterium | reverse complement strand
CTCATCGCTGGCTATCTGATTGGCAGCATTCCCTTTGGACTGCTGATTGCCCGCTGGTTCGGGAAAATGGATATCCGCAAATTCGGCAGTGGGAATATCGGGGCAACGAATGTGGGCCGTGCGATGGGCTTTCGCTGGTTCATTGTCGTTTTCCTGTTCGATGCCCTGAAAGGACTATTGCCGACACTCGTCGCCAAATTGATGTTTGCCGAAGAGACGGGTTTCTGGCACATTCACGGAGCGACCCTGGTCGGAGCAGCAACCATTGTCGGACACATGTTT
>DOCI01000242.1:928-1423 GCA_003503535.1 Planctomycetaceae bacterium | reverse complement strand
CGGACACATGTTTCCCTGTTATCTGAAATTCCGCGGCGGCAAGGGGGTTGCAACCGGGTTGGGCGTCGTCTTTGTGCTGGCACCGCTGGCTTCCCTGATTGCCGGAGTCGGCTTTGGTCTGGCGACACTTATCTGGCGAACCGTTTCGATCAGTTCGATCCTGGCTGCAGCAATGTTCTGCATCGTGGAACTGTGCCTGCTGAAACCGCATCCCTTCACCACCGATAATATCGCTCTGGCACTGTTCAGCATCCTGATCCCAGGGCTGATCATCTATCGGCATCGCAGTAATATTGTGCGAATTTTTCAGGGGAGTGAAGAGGCCATCGGCGAACCGCCCCGGGAAAAAAAGCCAAAGGAGCAGAGCCCGTAATTGCTTCGAGAGTCACACTGTGACTTTATAGAATGAGTGAAGAACCGCAGATGAACGCGGATATTTTGAATCTGAGTTTATTTGCGATGGGTGGTTGGGTGAAATCGCCACGCCCATCACTT
>DOCI01000242.1:0-788 GCA_003503535.1 Planctomycetaceae bacterium | reverse complement strand
CACGCCCATCACTTTGTTCTGGGTCGTGCCACCCGATTTTACTGTTCCCGAACGCGAACTAGTTCACCTGGCGAGAGACGACGATTTCGTTGTTGAATTGACGACCATCCAGAGCATCCATTGCCGCTCGTGTGGCCAGCTGTTTGTGGTAATAGAGATCGGTCGCCCCGGTCATGATGACACGGTCCTGATCGGAAGAAATATGAAGGCCACGAATGAGCCCACCTGTTAACTGGCGGACGGAATGCTCAATCTGGCGTGAAGCCTGATGAACCGTTTGCGGATCGTAAGCCATCAATACCCTCCCTGTTTTCCGGGGACTTCACCCCAAAAAGATGCTGCAGGGCACACCCTCGCCCTGCACGATCAAACCGACAATTGAATAAATACCTGTTGATCCGTAGAATAAGGTCAGTATTTTAAACCGTCAATTCAGGAATTCTAAACTTTCTGAAAATTTCAGATAAAAGAGTATTCAATGCCAAGTTCTATATTCAAAGCCGTCTGTCTTCCCCTGATTGCCCTCTTCTATATCCTGCCACTTGAGCCAGTGTCCGCAACAGATCGTCCGAATATCATTTTTATTCTGACGGATGACCAACGCTGGGATTCCCTGGGCTGCATGGGGAACGACATCATTCAGACTCCCGCCATTGATAAGCTCTCGCGCGAGGGAGTGACTTTCGAAAATATGTTCTGTACGACCTCCATCTGTGCAGTCAGTCGAGCCACTTATATGACGGGGCAATACGCACGACGACATGGTATCAACGACTTTCGCACCTCTT
>DOCI01000060.1:4519-5118 GCA_003503535.1 Planctomycetaceae bacterium | reverse complement strand
CTCGAAAGAGCACTACTATTCTGCACTTTGCGAGACATACCGATTATCGAATCTCATGCAGAATAAATTCTGCAGTTATTCTCCCGGATTGCATCGCTCCATTGATCGAACCATTCACCCGATAATCCCCGCTAACCAGAATTTTATCTCGAAGTTTCACAGGTTGCTGGGGCGGATTGAATGCAGGAGTTGAGAAATTCGGAAGCGCATAGGGAATCCGATAAGTTTTCAAATGCTTCCAATGGACGACCACGCTCCCAAACCATTCTGCCAGCTGGATCTGCACATCTCTGAGTAACTCATAGTTATTTTCTGGAGCATCGAGGACCGTTACAGAAATTAAGGACTGACCTGCAGGAGCATACTCCGCAGAGACCTGACTCGGCACGCACAGATTATTAATCAATCCCGATTTCTCACCATTGAGAATCAGAATCGGTTCCTGCACAGGAGGTTTGTCTGCAGAAAAATACATGCAGGTGACCGAGCGGGGCTTCCGCTTCGATTGAAGTTCCGGCAGGAAAGTTTCCGCCGCAGGTTGCTCCGTGGCCACCACAACGCATCGACTTGAAATACGTTTCCCATCAGCAAGAACAACT
>DOCI01000060.1:1379-4485 GCA_003503535.1 Planctomycetaceae bacterium | reverse complement strand
AACGTTCCTGCCCTCAATTCGTTCAACGGTCGAGCCGAGCTGAATCGAGTCTTCAGGAAGATGTCGGCTAATCTGCTCCGGTATCCGTTGCATGCCGCGTGCCGGCAAAGTGGCTTGTCCCAGGCTGAACATGCGAAACACGAAATACAACATTCGAGCAGATGTTTCTAACTGAGAATCGAGAAACACACCCCCTAAAAATGGTCTGAAAAACTGGTTGATCATTCGTTCCGAAAATCCGAGCCGTTTCAACTCTTCCAAAGTACAAACATCATCTCGCTCAAACTGATCCTCAACGCTTCCTTTAGTCGCAAGAGATCTCAACTTGCTGATCAACAGTTTGTCGGAAATCGTACCGATTCGAGCAAATGCCGTCGTCATCAACTCAAGCGGTCGCTTCCACGGATCAGAAAGCTTCTCAAAAGATTCTTTCACTCGAATCAAAGATCCGGGATCAAATGGTTTCAGATCCAGCTCTTCGTAATCGAGGACCGATTGAGCCTCAGGATAAGCCGTCAGAAAAACCTGAAATCCTCGATCCAGCAGATACCCATCCATTTCGTCAGTCGCCACGCGACCACCCACACGATCCGACTTTTCCAGAATGATCGAGTCGATATTCTGCTGTTGAAGTCGGTATGCGCAAGTCAGGCCAGCAATTCCAGCACCGATGATAACTACGGGATCACTCATGTGTCTTTTTCCTGGAAAGTTTCTGATTCCTGTGTGACCTGATTCGGGCAAAGGAAATCAATCCGAGTCAGTCTCAAGATTAACTCCGTATTAATCACGGGAGGGCATTAGCCCTTTAAAGAAACGATACGGAGCCATCAGGTTATTTTTCAGCGAGACGGTTTCATGATTTGCCTGCGCCAAGATGATGGTTGAATCGTCCGTGCTCAGATTTTCAGGATTCAGTGACCGTAATTGATGCAGAAATTCGTTAAGAAACTCAGAGGGTGAAGTGAGTGGGATTGAATTCGCAAGTTCCATCAGCCCTATTGTGTTCAGTCTCTTTCCTGACGAGTCAAATGCCTCACTTAAGGAATCTGTGTAAGCCAGAAAAAGATCACCGGGAACAAACTTCAAGCGGATCGAGTTAAATTCAGACTTCTCGATCACCCCAATAGGCATATTGTTCGAAAGACCTGCAGAGGTTTCCTCCTTCATCGACTGCCAGAGCCCCGTCGACGCTCGGTAAATCAGAGGATTGGGGTGGCCAGCATTGCAGATGGTCAGAGATTTGGTCGGCTGGAAGTAAGTACTGATAATTGCAGTTGCAAATCGACCTGAAGACGAAATGGATTCAAACTCCTCATTCACAGCCTTCACAAGTCGCGATTGATCGATGTGGTTAATATTGCGACGCATAATATCCCGGAGCTTGGAAGCCGTCGGCGAGGCTTCCAAACCATGACCACTCACGTCCCCAAGGATGAGCCGCGTTATCCGACCAGATGCACAGGAGGAAACATAATAAACATCGCCACCAAAATCTTCCTCTCCGGTAGGTTGACTGTAAACCAGTAAATCCAGGCCCGGGACGCGAAATTGAGAACTTGTCGAAGAATTTCCACCCCAAACTTCCATACAGGCCATGGTGGTTGTTTGTGGGGTTTGCTGATTCATGAGGCCATTTTCCAGGACGATTCGATGCCGTAATCGACATCACGTATTTATCGATGATGATCGCAATTGTGCACCTGTTTTGTTCAGGCTCACTCAATTACTGGTCATTTTATTCCCAACCTGGACGAAACACAGGTGGGCACCAGGAAATAAGAATCAGATTGCCCAATCATTAACCAACTACGAGCAAATAGTATGTCGAAACCTACAAAAACTTCGAATCTTCAGCAGGCTCTATTCCACGCACTTCAAAAGAGAACACGGGGTGACCGCAAAGTCACAGTGCCTCTATTTACACTAAAATGGTTGTAAGTACACGTGCATATTTGTATGGTTAACAAATGTGTCGTACAGAGTATTCATGCTTGATAGCCAGAAATCATACTCCGTCTATTAACTGGTTGGTTGAAAATTGTTGAAGAGTGCGCTGGATTCAACAACCAGACTCAACTCAGCATTTTTCTGTAGACAAAATTCTGTAGACATAATGTCGTCTAAATTTTTGCCACCACACCTTAAATTCGATGGGAGAGAAAATGTCGCTAACGATTCAGTATACAAATTACAGCAGTGGCGAATGGGTGCTTTGGGATTGGAACAATACAAATATTGATTGGGATGCGTCGGTCAACAAGTCGCCGAGTAAAACACTTATGGCACATTCCGGAAGCACGACGGCACAAGCGGAACAAATTAGTTCAAGTGGATTTACACAAGGTGATATGAGCATTCAAGTTGGATATCAATGCGAGGGGCAATATGTTGGGGTTTTGTGCCGGACATCGGTTCAAGTTTTTGGAATTGGCAAAGGCGACAGCTGGTCTTATCTGAAGGATGGAAAATGGGTTGAAGCTGACCAGGATACCAGTCCTGTAACTTTTAGTCTTGGTCGTTTCGTGGCCACTGCAACCCCAACGCTTTCTCATCACGACGCAACAATATCGGTATTAATCAAAGACGCCAAGTGACGTTGGCGTTTCTCTTAGCGGCTGAGTTCACGTTCTCGGGTTAACTGTATGATACTCATTATTTACATGAATTGTACCCATCTTGCTCATTTGAAGGTTCTATTGAGGATAAAGTTATGCCAGGGCTTCTTATTCATATTGTTGACGACCAATGGGTGGCCGCAGTTGCTAATACGGAGATCGTGTATCCTTTCGCTGGGGATACGCTTGAACTGCAAGAAGGTAGCGTGAATCTAATGGCGATGCTGATGGGGCAGGGGCGCGAATCTCTCGTTGAGAGTGTTGGCGAAATCATCGCTTCAGAAGATGTAGAAGCCGAAACGATTGTCGCAGAACTGTTTGAAACTACAGATATGATCGTGCTTTCTGAAGCTCCAATCTACACTGCTGTTGGTGAGACGTTAATCGAAGTGCTGGAGGAAGCCGGCGCAGTCCTACTCTCTTTTTTGTAGAGAGAGATCCACCTGTTTCACGTAAAGACGCAAAAATTTTTGATCGATGTCTTTGAA
>DOCI01000060.1:0-1144 GCA_003503535.1 Planctomycetaceae bacterium | reverse complement strand
CTGGAAATAATTTCCAATTCCACATCATCGCTTCAAAGACTAAAATCCTGTGATTAACTCACGGAAACTTTGTGGTCCTCCTGTGGCTCTCAAACTTTGGAGTAAACGATTTCTTTTCTTATTAGAATCTGTACAACAACTTCTCAATGACCTGTGCCATCAGCATTTAGGAAATCTCAATTCTCAATACTAAAGTAATTGTGGCGGGTGGCACAGTTAGACATCAACCAGCTACCTGTGTAGTAAAGCCGCACGAGGTTTCGATTTGAGGATCAAGATTACCTGTGGACTGCGTATGGCTTAGCCGCCCCAAATTATTCTTTCCTGGGCAAGCGTGTATTTTTCTTTATCAATTCGGCCTCAGGCAGTTCCGCAGGAGCATCCCAGCGAAACTTGTAGAATCTTTCTCCGGGCACTTCAATCGTTTGGTCACTTCCGACAAACCGAACGGTTTCTCCCCACCAACTTTCGCCGGCCTGCTGATAAACGATTTCTCCTGATAGGGGGTGCTGATCGACAGATTTCACTTTTAGCTTTAAACCAAGGTCTTCATCCAGCTTGAATAATCCCTCGGTCATCTCAAAACGATAGACTTGAGTATCGGTCGTCACAAACAATGATTTCCCATCCTGAGCTGGGGATAAATCGTGGCCGCCTTTCGTTGGCAGATTCCATTCTTTTTCAACGGCCAGTGACATGCGATTGTCTGTGTCAGTGATTGCAACCAGAATAAGCTTGCTGTCACCCAGTCCCCAAAGACGAGATCGTTGCTTGTCCCAGTAGACGCCGTGGGCTCCATGGAGTTCCAATCGGGCGTCTGGATTGTTCGATGTTGCAATATCTTGATAAGAGTAGATAACAATTTCATCGCCGCCATAACTTGACGCGATTGCAATGTGTTGTTGTGGCAGCAGGCAGGCACTGTGGGCGTTGGTCGCGAAGGTGTGGAAAATACACTTCCTGTCACTCCGCTGAATTATCGCCACGCCACTCGAGGACGACACCACCAGAATAAACTTGCCGACAGGTTTGCAGTCAGCCACATTCACAAACCGAGATTGCATCGCTTCGGGAATCTCAGTTGAATCCGATGCCTGCCAGTTCCATTTGTGATTCGGGGACTCCATCCCTTCGGAAGTGGACT
>DOCI01000260.1:272-3772 GCA_003503535.1 Planctomycetaceae bacterium | reverse complement strand
CAACGAATGTGTTGTACGCTGCAGAATATGATTTAAGGACAATACCGAAATGGCCAAGATTTTCCACCCACTGCTCGCATTGATTGCTTCTGCAACCGATCGGGAGCTCGCCAAGTATGTGGAATATTTGAAAGCCGAGAACCAGATTCTACGGGCTCGAATTCCTGGGCAGATTCATACGACGGCAAATGAACGACAGAAACTCATCAAATTGGGCAAGGGGATCGGGAGAGCAATTGAGGAGTTGATCACGATTGTCACGCCGACCACGTTCTTTCGGTGGTTGCGGGACGAGAAGGGGAGCAAGCTAAATGCCCACCGCAGTTGGCCCGATCGATTAACCCGACTCCGGCGAGTTGTTCCTTATCAACGCTGTTAATCACGATCTCGTAAGAGCGTTTCGGCGATCTCGGCCATTACGCGAATCTCTCCAGCAAAAGCGTATGCCTGCCCTAGTGTGACGTTAAAGTGATTGAAGTCGTGGGTCGATGGATTCCGGTAGACCTTATGCAGATGCATTGCGGTTTGTGCTAATACGAGGGCCTTGCCTTTTTCTGTGTTTATTCTCTGTTTGAGAACTGCACTCAGCGTCGTCCTTCCCACGAAATCCGATGGCCATACCGTTTTGACAATTGCTTCTATTCCGTCTTTGAGTAACGTAACCACGATTCCAGGTTCACGGGTGATCTTGGACGTGAAATAGTGATCCTGAAGCCAGTCCAAGCTTCCGTGGACTCTAGCAAGTTGGGAGTTCGCTGAAAGTTTTAGCATTCTGGGGCAGAAGCTCCGAGCATCTAACTTCCACGTCTCATCGTCTTCCTGATGATGCCTGCCCGACAGCTCACCCTGCAATAACATGGCAAATCCTCTTATGCTGTGTGCTAAGAAGATGAACCCGCCGAATTCGTCAATACCCAATCCATCTGCATAAGGTTGGTTAACGTCCTCTGGAAGCAGACGGACGTCCTGAATCAAATGATGAAGCCATAGATTTGCTTGAGTGCATCGTTCTACGCACTCAAGCTCTGCAAGCCTTGAAAGGCTTGCCAAGCAATCAACGGCCCAATCACTCGGGGAGATGAACTCCTGAAAATTGAGCGGCTCAATGACTTGGGAATCTTCGACGGTCTGCCAGAGCTGACTTTCTTCTTCATCCATGGGATCGGTCAGCGGATACCAAGCAAAATGAAACTGTTGAATGTCAAAAAGCACGCGTTGCACACCAATCAAGAGTTTCGCAAGAAGTCTCCCGACTTCAAAGAAATCTCTTGCGGTTACATTCTGCTCGTCTGAAAACAACAGCATAATTTCGGCGGCAAGTGCCTTATGGTCCTCGGTCGCCTCAGATTTATTCTCCGCTCGTAAGCTGTCAAGGTCTTGGATAAACGCCCTCAATTCTTCTTCCGGACTGAGAAACCAGCGTTCGTAGCCATCTGGCAGTATTTCTCGTACCCATTCAATCAATAATTGATCAAGAAATTTCTTTTTTCGACCAAATGAGACCGCGCTATGCACACCACCTACAGAAACGTAAATCACGGCAGGCGTCGAACGACTGTACAAAATCCCTCCTCTGTTGCCCTCCCCCTCGTTGACAATCCAATCAGCGTCGCCAGGTAGAGTCACGCTTTCGATCACCGCGAACGGGTCTTGAGCGGGTAAGAAAGGTTTAAGGTAATTCTCGATTACCGTAGAAAAAGGCGTCGTAAACTCATCTGCATTCGAACGTAAATACAACTCGACGCAACGGCCAACCAGTACAGCTTCGCTCTTTGAGATGGAAAAGGGGATGCGGGTCATTGGTCGGTGACTCCTTTTTTATCACATGTCAGACTGGAATTGTCAGAGTTTTTTTAGAAAAAGTGCTGTACAGCGAATGTGTTGTAAGCTGCAGAATACGATGTAAGGACAATACTGAAATGCCAGCCCAAAACCAGACAGGGATCTTCACGCGAATTGAGACACAAGTCTTAATAAAATTTTTTGTTCCCATAATGCTGTGCCGTGGATTTTGCACCGCCCTTACTGTTTGGATGTATGAATGCATGTTCACTGACTGTTTCACTCCCAACTTTTGGTGCTGAAGCCCAAACTAGTCGCATTCTCGGAAATAGCTCGTTTGATTTGGTCCGATGCTCCTTCGGGGAATTCAGCGTTGATCTCGACGGTGACCTTCAGCGAAGCGTTGGGATCCGATGAAAGCAGATTGATGATTTCATCAGCGACCTGAACCATCCCCATCTTTGCCGTCGCAGGACTGATCTCAATGGATCCGTAGAATGCCTTGGATTTTGCGGGCTGTGGTGCCGGGGTATCGCCACCTGCGTCAGGTCCAGATCCATCGGCTGGATCTGGACCTGGACCACCACCTGATGGATCTTGGCCGCCTCCGGTTGTTGGTTCTGGACCTGGTACCGGATCGGGTTTAGCGATACTGGTTTCGTATTTTGCTGCCGCCTCTGGTTCGATCAGCAGCAACGTATCGTCGAGTTGCACATTTGAATCACCGAACTTGAAGCCGTCATATTTCTCACCGGACTGACCGTAGGCCGTTCCGAAGAAATCGCGGCTCCCGGCTCCCTTGATGATAGCCTGTTCCAGCACCTTTCGACTTTTCAGTCGAGGCAGGTAGAGGTAACGAAGTGAGTCTTCCCAGAAGGTCATGGCTGGGACTGACTTTTTGTCGTCCTTCCAATACAACTCCTGCAGCTTTGATCGGAGGTGGATTGGCGACCACGTTTCGATGACCAGCTCGTTTTCCTGGCAAACTCGCTCGACTTCAGGGCCGAACCCGCTGCCGCTTGTATTGAGCGGAAACGCCTCAACCGTAGGGGCTTGCTCGGTCGGAGTCGTCATGTAAGGACATAGAACCCAACGGAAGCAATCGCGAACGACACGAGCCGCGACCGCTTCGGCAGTTTCCAGCTCCTTCTTGGCCTGATTCTCCTGCAATCGGTCGATGTTCAGTCGACCTTCTTTGACGTCGTCCACGATCGACGTCCAAGCTAAGGCGGTCCGCACTGTATCCTTCAAACGACCGAGTGTTGGCCGATCCGGAGCGACGAATATCAGCCGATTGCCGCGGTATCTTGGTTTCGATCCATTGTTCTTGATGAAGTCCTGAACCGCATCGAATGCTTGGGGCGTATCTTCGCGGGAATAGGCAAATTCAGGTGGAAGGAGCACCAACCGCAGTGATGCATCGTCGGGCACATCGCCTTCGGTTCCGTAGACCGATGCCTAGTGTTTTCGCAAGTCCTTACCATTCATAGAGATACAGCATTAAGGCCTTGTGAGCAAACAGCTTAGGGCGAGAATTGCTTTCGCCGCTTTCGCGATTTACGCCCTCCGGCGTAAATTTATAAAGTACATTTCTGTGAATTCACAAATCGCTTCGTACGTCAAAAGTCTCGAATACTAAATGTCTTTTGCGACAATCTTTCGAATTTTGAGGGCCTGAATATGGCTCTCGGAACCCTCAAATTCCACTCGCTGGATCA
>DOCI01000260.1:0-140 GCA_003503535.1 Planctomycetaceae bacterium | reverse complement strand
GTGCTGTACAACGAATGTGTTGTACCCTGCAGAATACGATGTAAGGACAATACCGAAATGGCCAAGATTTTCCACCCACTGCTCGCATTGATCGCGTCTGCAACCGACCGGGAGCTGGCCAAATATGTGGAATATCTGAA
>DOCI01000262.1 GCA_003503535.1 Planctomycetaceae bacterium | reverse complement strand
AATGTGTTGTACGCTGCAGAATAAGATTTAAGGACAATACCGAAATGGCCAAGATTTTCCACCCACTGCTCGCATTGATTGCTTCTGCGACGGACCGAGAGTTAGCCAAATATGTGGAATATCTGAAGGCTGAGAACAAGATTTTGCGGGCACGGATTCCGGGGCAGATTCACTTCACCCGCGAGCCGGGTAAACCAACTGCGATTGTTGCAGGCTGAAATGAGAATTCTTTCCTGGCAATTCAAACGAATTGCATTCTATATGATCAAACAAGTTCTTGTGTCTATTTTTACACTAGACGGGGTTGTGTTTCCCCAATGGTTTGCGTCAAACTAATGCCAACGGACTCGGAGATCGACTTTTTGATATTTTGACCGCCTGACGGCAGGTGCTCTGCAGGGAAGTGTGATGAGTTGAATTAGGGCCAGGGCATGAGTGAAAACGCAAACGAGCAGAAAGTGGCGGTGAATCAGCTGATTGCTGAATTCATGAGTCGCACCGATGCCGGTGAAAACCTGACTGCAGAACAGTTCATCGCTGAACATCCTGACCAGGCCACTGCACTGAAACAGCACTTCGCGAGTGTCAATCTGCGGGAAGGATTGAAGGAGACCGGCCGAGCGGGGCATGAAGAGACACTCGTCAAACCAACCTCTGAAGGGGAAATCTCCACGGGAGACCCAACGGCAAATACCATTCTGAATGGAGCTGCCGATTCAGAAACCTCCGTAACTCGCGATCACAAGCAGCAGAACAGCGGCTCAGCGACCAATATCGATATCCCGGAAACCTTCGGCCGCTATGCAATTCAAAAAGTGCTTGGCCAGGGAGCCATGGGAGCTGTCTATCTCGCTCGTGATACCCAGCTCGATCGTGACGTTGCTCTGAAGATTCCGAAATTCGGTGACGGTAATGGCGTCGATGATCAAGAACTGCTCGCTCGGTTCTACCGCGAAGCTCGGGCCTCAGCAACAATCCGCAGTCCGAACATTTGCCCGGTGTATGATGTCGGCGATATCGGCGATCAGCACTACATCACGATGGCCTACATTGAAGGTCGCCCTCTGAAAGACTATACGAAGTCGAAAAAGGCACATTCCGAAAAACAGATCATCACGACCATTCGCAAACTCGCTTTGGGACTGGCCGAAGCACATTCGATTGGTGTGATTCATCGAGATCTAAAACCTGCCAACATCATGGTTGACCTCAAGGGTGAGCCGGTCGTGATGGATTTCGGTCTCGCACGACGCAGCGATAGCGATGATGTGCAGGTAACACAAAGCGGTGCAATCCTCGGCACCCCCGCCTACATGGCTCCTGAGCAGGTTGCCGGTGATCAGGCTGCGATCGATCATCGCGTCGACATTTACGCCCTCGGCGTCATCATGTACGAGTTAATGACAGGCGAGATGCCGTTCAAAGGCAATTTGATGGCACTGCTGCAACAGATCGCCTTGAACAATCCCAAAAAGCCATCCGAGATACGCAAAGACATCGATCCACGTTTGGAAAAGATCTGCCTGAAGATGATGGCAGGCGATCAGGCGAAGCGTTACCAATCGATGCAGAAGGTCGCCGCGGACTTACAGAAGGTGCTGCGTAGCCCTCGCAAAGCCGATGAGAACGACTCTGCTAAACCAACGAGCCCCAAGCTGACGTCGATCCCATCTGCCAAGGACGAATCGAACCCGGCTCTGATCACGATCAAGGAATCGAAATCCGTTTCGGAACAACTGCAAAACAAAAGGCAAAAATCGAACAATGATAAGAAGCAGACCTCAACGTCCGGGTCTGGTTCTTCGAAGCCACCAGGGAAATGGGTGATCGGCGGAGGCCTTGCTGCGTTGTTGTTGATTATGGGAATAGTCTTCACGGCTCGTGTTGGCAAGTATGAAGTTCAGATCACTCTGGATGATCCGACGATCACACTGAGTGTTGATGGCGAAGTACTCAACATCACTGATGGTCAGGATGTTTACAAACTGACACCCGGTCCGCACAAGTTGAGGCTTCAGAAGGATGGCTTTGAAACCCATGTGGAGGAGTTCACGGTCACCAAGGACGGCAAAACCGTCGTGCATGCTGTCGTAGTTAATGACTCTCTGGATGGACTGATTAATGGGGAAATACCACCGGTCGAGTCGAATGTTGCAACAAAAAACGTCCCCAATTCGTCTGCGAATATTGCTCAAACAACTGGCCTTCTCTTCGACGAATCTCTATCACATGTCGAAGTGCATGATTTGCCAATCGACTTGAGTCAGCCCTTCACGTTCGAAACCTGGTGCCGACCACTCGCCTTTCGCACTGTCAATAAGGGCTACTCGTCACAATATGTGTTACAGATCGGCACCTACTACTTACGGCTGGATAATCCAAAGTCTGCCGCCCCATGCTTTTCGTTCAGCACCAGGGATCCCGACACCACCGCATATGCCAGTGTCCGGTCCACCATTCGGCCATACATCGAACAAAGAATGCACTTGGTTGGTCAATGGGATGGTGAGACATTTTCGCTCTACGTCGATGGGCAGAAACAAACCGTTCAATTAACCACATGGGGGAGTGGAGTACCTGCGAAACCAGAATGGTTGACTAGCGTCGGACGACTCAATAAGAACACTGATTTGATTATCGGGAATTTTATTTCCCAGGAGTTGGGTAGACCTCTCCCCAAAAATAGATATGAATTCGGCGGCCTGATTGACCAAGTCCGAATCTCGAGCATCGCAAGATATGACGAGGATTTTAACCCGGAAGACATGCTCGACGATGTCGACACAGTCGCCTTATATAAGTTCGATGAAGGGACCGGCGATGTCCTGAAAGATGCCTCTGGCAACGGGCATCATGGCAAAATCATCGGAGCGAAGTGGGTGCAGGTTCCTGCGGCACCAGAATCTGAGCGCGAAATCGCAGAGTGGATTCTGTCAAAGGGGGGCATGGTCGGACTGACGCCGACATCAGACGCAGATTGGGTCGACACAATTACCACGCCGGCAGACCTCCCAGACGGTCCTTTGGGGATCTTACTCGTTTCAATTAGTGATATCGATCGGAGCGGACTGGAACGAATCGCATTCATCAACGACCTGCGGCACATCTATATCTACTCTTCCGAACTCAGCGACGACGACCTTCAACCTCTCGAAAGACAGACGAAGTTGGCTGTCCTTCTTTTAAATGATGTTCAGGGTTTCGACGGGCACGGACTGAAGTATCTCAACACGCCCCACCTATTTGGTTTCCAAGCCAATGAATCGAGAGAATTTGGGGATGAAGGATTGAGGGCACTCTCAAAACATAAGCAATTGGGCGAAATTCATGCTTCCGAAACAAGCATCACCGACGCTGGTGTTGAATACCTGAAAGACTTGACCGAGCTAGAATCGGTGGGTTTGGGATCACCCGGAGTGACCGATCCCGGTGTAGAAATTTTGCACGGCTTGAAAAAGCTTAAAAGAGTTCACCTGTATTCGGAGTCTACGACGCAGGGGGCAGTTGATCGCTTACAGAAAGCCCTGCCCAACTGTCACATCACACGTGCCGGTAGAGGTGGCTTACAGCAAGACCGCCCGGCAGGAAACGGACAGGCTAAGCTTCTCCATCGGCCAGCAACTGATGGCGAGCTTGGTTCAGATCGATCTGTCGCTGAGTGGCTGCTTTCTCATGGCGGGAAGTTTCGGACGAACGTCACTTCAGATACTTACATCACGGACGTTTCCGAGCTGCCTACCGAAAACTTCCGTATCACCAGAATTCAAGAACTCAGCCTGAGAATGGATTCGAATTCTGCGAATGCAGCTATGCAACAGCTTGGCAGCCTCACTGAATGCGAAATCATGCGCATCACGGATAGCACGTTCACGGACGACGGACTGGCCTTCGTTAAGCACCTTCCGAAGTTACATGAATTAAATCTTGTGCGGGTCCCAGGCGTCAGCGGGCGTGGTTTGGCGAATCTTCCTAATCCAGACGCTTTTCACAACTTAGCCCTGCATGGGACGAACATCGACGACCTAGGCAGCAAAGAAATTTCCCATTTCCAAAAGCTAAGGTTCCTCGATCTCAATCATTCCGGGATCAATGACGAACAACTCGCGAATCTAGCAGGACTGACTGAACTGGATCGACTCTGGCTACCTTCTAATCCGATCACAGACGCAGGTCTGAAACATTTGGTTGGACTAACAAAACTCCGCGACCTTCAGCTTCAGCAAACCGGGGTAACCGCTGCCGGAATCGCGAAGCTTCAAGAAAAACTGCCGAAC
>DOCI01000103.1:6677-8348 GCA_003503535.1 Planctomycetaceae bacterium | reverse complement strand
CGATCCCTCAAAGAAGCCGAAGGGACTTTGCTCGATCATTCTCTGGTCATGTTCGGCTCCACATTGAAAGATGGCAACAAGCACGACAACCACGACCTGCCCATCATCATGGCTGGCCGCGGCAACGGAATTCTCACTCCCGGTCGTCGAGTCCGTTACAAGAAAGACACGCCACTCTGCAATCTGTATTTAACTTTGCTTCAAAAACAGGGTATCGAACGCAAAACCTTCGGCGACAGCAACGGCACACTGGATCGTCTCGCTTAACGTAGAAAAGGCGAGCCGAGTCATTCATGACTCGGGTACGTTCGATTGACCATCGACATTGATTTTGTAACACACACAATCATCGTGACAACACCCGTGCCATTATTGGCACGGCTCGCCTACAATTATTTCCAATCATACATTTCCAATAAAATCTTCTCACGAATCTCTTCAATGCCCCGTACACCAATTGAACCCTATAACTGGAGACGGCATTGAAGATTGCACACATCATTACCCGCATGATCATCGGTGGTGCGCAGCAGAATACGCTGCACACTATTGAAGATCACCTGCGTATAAATGGAGATGATGTGTCGTTAATCACCGGTCCAACCACCGGTCCTGAAGGTTCGCTGATGGATCTTGTGCATGCTTCTGGTTGCCGGGTCATTGAAATTCCATCGTTGCTTCGCAAATTGCAGTCACTGCAGGAACTGGCCGCACTTCGACAAATTAAATCGGCTTTGAAAGAACTTCAGCCGGACATCGTGCACACGCACAGTTCCAAAGCCGGCATCATTGGACGCAAGGCTGCCTATGATTTGAAATTACCCTGCGTGCATACGATTCACGGAGCCGCCTTTCATTACGGGCAGAACAAGATCCTCTATCGTGTCTATCGCAAAGCTGAGAAGATTGCCCAGAAGTGGACCGATCATTACATCAGCGTCGCCGATGCGATGTCGCAGCAGTATCTCGAAGCGGGAATCGGCAGGCCAGAGCAGTACACAACCATCTCGAGTGGATTTGATGTCGAACCTTTCCTGCAGAAACCAACAGAACGTGCATCCCTGCGAAAAGAATGGGGGCTGAATGATGAGCACATTCTGATCGGAAAAATTGGTCGGCTGTTTCCTCTCAAAGGACACGATGCCATCATTGCCGTAGCCGCCGATGTCATCCGACAGGCTCCTCAGGTTCGTTTCCTCTTTATCGGCGATGGCATCCTTCGCGAGCAGTACCAGAATGAAATTCGAGAACAGGGACTGCAGGATCATTTCATTTTCACTGGTCTGGTCGATCCCACCGAAATCCCACGGCTCATGCAGGCAACGGATATTGTCGCTCATACGAGCCAATGGGAAGGCCTGGCCAGAGTTTTGCCACAGGCATTGATTTCCGCAAAGCCGGTTGTCAGTTTCGATATCGATGGAGCGAGAGAAGTCACAATCCCCAACGAAACCGGCTGCCTGATTCCAAGGAACGATCTGACTGGTTTGACTCTAGCGCTGGTTCAACTGGCCAACGATGAGGAGATGCGAACCCGCTTCGGAAAAAACGGCCGCGAGCGTTTTACCGATCAATTTCGACATCAAACGATGTCGCGACGGATTCGTGAGGTTTACGAACAGGTATTGGCTCGGCGAAATTAAATAGAAATGGGTGGCACGACCCAGAACG
>DOCI01000103.1:5872-6481 GCA_003503535.1 Planctomycetaceae bacterium | reverse complement strand
CGCGATGCTCAGGGACGTGCCACACTTTCGTTTCAGTCTACTTTGTTTTTCGCTTTGCCCGATACTCCGCTCGAAACGAATGTTTCGGTGCAGGAGGTAGTTCGCGTTGTCGGCCCCAGGCATTCAGGAAGCGATTGTATTTCACAAATCGTGGCATAATTCTCAGTTTCCAACGGCCCCAGTAACCGAGGAATGAGAACAGTTTGGGACGCTGCATAAAGAAACTGGCCAGGTGCATGGGAATCCGTTTTGTCGCTGGCAGCAGGTTTCGCAGAACCAGTTTATTTCGCCATGTGTAGAGCTGATGATGCAGATCAATTTTGACTGGGCAAACATTCGTGCAGGAGGCACACAGGCTGCAGGCGTGAGGCAGTGACGCATATTTTTTTGCATCTCGAGCCGGGTTGAGAATCGATCCGATTGGCCCTGGCACCGTCGCTTTGTAACTGTGCCCGCCACTGCGTCGGTAAACCGGGCAGGTATTCATACAGGCTCCGCAGCGAATGCATTTGAGCGAGTTGCGATAGTCGACATCGCCAATCAGTTCGCTGCGACCATTATCAACAAGAATCAGATGCAGTTCCGAGTTTTCATCCCGTGGACCATGGA
>DOCI01000103.1:0-5801 GCA_003503535.1 Planctomycetaceae bacterium | reverse complement strand
GGGCGGCTGATCTGGGTGTTTTCATCCCGTGGACCATGGAAGTGGGACGAGTAGGTGGTAATCGGCTGTCCGGTGGCGGAACGGGCGAGCAAACGGAGGAAAACACCCAGATCAGCCGCCCGGGGAAGCATCTTTTCGAGCCCCATGCAGGCAATATGAACGGGAGGCAGCGAGGCTCCGAGATCGGCATTTCCCTCATTCGTGCAAACGACAAATCCCCCTGTTTCCGCGATTCCGAAATTCACACCCGTAATCCCGATATCAGCCTGCACGAATTTTTCCCGCAAATGGTTTCGAGCTGCTTCGGTCAGATAAGTTGGATCGGATGCTCCTTCCTCAGTCCCAAGATGTTCGTGAAAACATTCACCGACTTCTTCCTTCCTGATATGAATCGCCGGCAACACGATGTGACTGGGATGTTCGTTTCGCAGTTGAACAATACGTTCGCCCAGGTCGGTGTCAATCACTTCGAGATCGTGCCGTTCGAGAAACGGATTGAGTCCGCATTCTTCCGTGAGCATCGATTTACTTTTGACAATTTTTTTCGCGTCATGCTTTTTGATGATGCTCAGAATAATCTCATTATGCTCAGCTGCATCTTTCGCCCAGTGAACCTGCACACCGAGTTTTTCTGCGTTGTTCGCGAACTGAGTGAGCATTTCATCAAGATGCGACAGCACGTAATCTTTCGTATCGGAAGCGGTTTGGCGTAGAGCCTCCCATTCAGGAAGCGAGTGAGCCATGTTGTCGCGTTTGCTGCGGACAAACCAGAGGGCCTGATCGTGCCAGTGAGCACGCTCATCATTGGCAACAAATTCAGCGGCGAGGTCGGGATGTTTTGCAATCATGAGAGTTACTTTTTTGTATTTGTAGGGTGCGTCTGGACGCACCTTGCTAACTTTTAAATGTCGACTGGGATCTCAAATTGATGTCGAACAAAGCACTGCTGGACAAGCCAGCATTGGCACACATTGTAAGGCATTAGGAGTATCCAGGAACAATCGGTTGTCTCGTTATAGACAGGCTGGAAGCCTGTCCTACCAGATTTTCACGCATTGAGTTGTTTTGGCATCAGGCTTTTCAGAGCCTTGCCAATGTCTTCGGAACGCATGAGCGACTCGCCTACCAGGATGGCTTCAATTCCAGATTGAATCAACCGCTCTGTATCCTCTCGCGTGCGGATACCACTCTCGCTGACAAACAGAATTGTATCTCGCACCTGCTTGCGAATCTTAATGGAATGAGCCAGATCCGTCTCGAAGGTCCGTAAGTCGCGGTTGTTGACTCCGATGATGTGCGGATTCAGCTTCAGGACACGTTCGAGATTCGTTTCATCATACAACTCAACCAGTGCCTGCATCTTCAGTTCGCGAGTATATTGATACAGATCCCGCAGTTCATCTTCCTCCAGGCATTCGGCAATCAGCAGCACACAATCGGCCCCGGCTGCCCGGGCTTCGGCAATTTGATAGCGATCGAGAATGAAGTCTTTTCGCAGTACGGGGAGGTCGACGGCTGCGCGAATTGCTTTGAGATAATCGAGATGTCCCTGAAAGAAATTCTCGTCTGTCAGCACACTAATACAGGCTGCTCCGTGAGCGGCATAGGTTTTGGCGATTTCCACCGGATGAAAATCGTCACGAATAATGCCAGCCGAGGGGGAGGCCTTTTTGACCTCGGCTATCACGCCCAACGGATGACTGAGACGGAGAGCCGTCACGAAATCCCGCACCGGCGGAGACTGCGGGATTTGTTTGACCAGTTCTTCAAAAGACAGTTTTTCTTTAGCCGCTGCAATTTCGCCCCGTTTATGAGCGACGATGTCATCAAGGATATTTTTCACGGTTCCACCAGTGAATGAGTGCAATGGATTGAATTTTTACAAGCACGAAGCGCAAGCGAGTGTGTCATGATGATCGACACTTTACAATTCTGATACTTCACGTCCTGGGTGGCACGTCCCAGAATGAAGTGATGGGCGTGGTGATTTAACACGACCACGCCCTTCGCGATGCTCAGGGACGTGCCACCCAGGATTCGACTGTATAATGTTTGATTCGAGTGTTGGCTATATCGACGACTTCAACACACTCGCTTACGCTTCGTACTTGTAATCCATCATAGACAGTCAGGCCTCAGAAATCATGAGATTGCCCATTCTCTGACCGAAATGTTGGGAATTCGGGGGATGCGATTTGAAACCTGCTGCGGTATCTCCGTAAGATGGAAGGAATCGAATTTTAATCTGAACGAGCACAATATCCATGAATGATCCCTCCACTAAAAGTTCGTCATTTCTGCCTGTCATCATCTTTGGCGTCTGCCTGATAGCAGTTGGTTTGGCAGCCTTTGGCCCCTCCAATTTGTTTCAGATACAAGATAAACCCCAATCTTCTGCAGATGCACCTGCGAAAACTGCGAAAAAAACGGACTCTGTTGAGGATATGAGCCCTCCGATCACTGAAGAACCAGCAAGCACTCCGCCGGGCATGGTCTGGATTCCGGGGGGAACTTTCACGATGGGAACCGATTTTTTTCCGGAGGAGGGAAAACCGAATCCTGATCGTATCAAACCGGATGAATACCCGGCTCATGAAGTTACTGTCGATGGTTTCTGGATGGATATCACGGAGGTCACCAACGCCGAGTTCGCGAAGTTTGTTGAGGAAACCAACTACGTTACCTTCGCAGAGATCCCTCCGAAACGTGAGGATTTCATTGGTGTCGTGCCAGATATCTCGATTATTCCCGAGGAAAATCTCGTGGCCGGATCGCTCATTTTTAATAAAGACTTCGACCGGGAAAATTTGAGAACGGACTATCCGTCCTGGGAATATCAGGCCTGGAAATATCAGAAGGGAGCCGACTGGCGACATCCAACTGGTCCGGATTCCTCTATCGAAGGCAAAATGGATCATCCTGTTGTGAATGTTGTTTACAAAGACTGCCTGGAATATTGCAAATGGGCAGGAAAACGACTGCCAACGGAAGCCGAGTGGGAGTATGCCTCTCGCGGGGGCAAGGAAGATCAGAAGTACAACTGGGGCAACGAGTTCCAGCCTGATGGCAAATATATGACGAACTCCTGGCAGGGGACTTTTCCGACGGATCGACAGAATCTGGATGGATTTCTCGACAGTTCTCCCGTCAAAAGTTTCCCTCCCAATGGTTACGGACTCTACGATATGTCCGGCAATGTCTGGGAATGGGTGAGCGATTATTATCGCCCGGATTACTACAATTTCAGCCCAAAACGAAATCCTCAGGGACCGACCGCTTCTTTCGATCCCGGCGAACCGACGATCGAAAAACGTGTCACTCGTGGAGGATCGTTCTTATGTAACTCCAATAACTGCACCGGGTACCGAAACGCTGCCCGCATGCGGAGCGATGTTTCGTCCGCTGCGTATCACACGGGATTTCGCTGCGTGATTGATACGAAAATGGTGAAGAAATAAAGATGGGTGGCACGCTCTGATCGTAGCGAAGGGCGTGGTTTTCTGAAATCGCCACGCCCATCACTTCGTTCTGGGGCGTGCCACCCGTCGAAAAATCTCTCGCATTCGTTGACGATCCCCCTCCGATTCCCGATGATGCCGGGCAAATCGTCCCTTATTTCCAAGCGATGGGCCAATGTCCATCCCCAATTGACAGCAAACATTCATGAGCAATTCTCCCCAAAAACCGGATCGTCTTGAAAAACCACGTCTTGAGAAAGCAGAGAAAATCCGAGAACTGGGTTTCGATCCATATGGTCAACGTTTTGACAATCATCAAGCGATTGCAACTGTTCGCCCATTATGTCCGGAAGAACCAGGTTTGGACGGGGAGACAGTTCGTATTGCCGCTCGTCTAATGGGGCGTCGTAAGGCAGGTAAATTAAGATTTTTCGATGCCAAGGATGCCACCGGTCGCATTCAATTGCTGATGTCTCGCGGGGATATGACCGAACAACAGTGGGAACTCGTTTCTGCTCTCGATCTTGGAGATCTGGTTGGAATCGATGGAAAATTGCGTCGGACGCAGTCGGGTGAAGTTTCGATCTTTGTTGAAGAACTGACATTCTTATGTAAGTCGCTCTATCAGCCCCCTGAAAAATATCACGGAGCCAAAGACATCGAAATGCTGCTCCGGCAGCGTTATATCGATTTGATTTATAACGATGGCGTACTTGATCGCATGCTGCAGCGCTCGAAGATTATCGACTCGGTTCGCCAGACATTGCGAGGCCAGAATTATGTGGAAGCCGAGACTCCGGTTCTGCATTCCGTCGCCGGCGGAGCGGCAGCCCGGCCTTTTACCACACATCACAATGCACTCGATATCGAACTCTACCTGCGGATTGCCCTCGAACTGCACCTCAAGCGATTGATGGTCGGTGGTGTCGAGCGGGTTTATGAAATTGGTCGTGTCTTCCGGAATGAGGGAATTGATGCGACGCACAATCCTGAATTTACGATGATCGAAATCTATCAGGCGTACGGCAACTACGAAACGATGATGGATTTGACCGAAGCGATCGTGACCGATGCCGTCAAAGCGATTTCTGAGACGATGGTTCTCCCCTGGGGCGAAGAAGGTGAAGGGACGATTGATTTCACTTCGCCCTGGCCGCGTCGCAAGTATGCGGAACTGTTTCAGGAAGCAGCTGGTTGTGCGATGTCGGATACGGAAGCCGTCAAGCAGATCGCCCAGAGCAAGGGGATCGAAACCGAAGGCAAGCATCCTGATGTGATTGTGAATGATCTGTTCGAGGAACTGGTGGAAGACAGTCTCGAAGGACCTGTGTTCGTTATCGATTACCCGGCCAGCATCTGTCCGCTGACCAAGCGCAAGCAGGATGATCCGAACATTGCTGAGCGATTCGAGTTGTATGTGAAGGGTATGGAACTGGCCAATGCGTACACGGAGTTGAATGATCCAAAGTTGCAGGAAGAGCTGTTTCTGACACAGCTCGAAGGTCAGGATGAAGAAGACTCGATGGCGAAGATGGATACCGATTTCATCCGCGCCCTCAAAGTTGGTATGCCACCGGCTGGGGGATTGGGAATCGGCATCGATCGGCTCATCATGCTGCTGACAAACAGCCGTAGTATTCGCGATGTGATTTACTTTCCCCTGTTGCGACCAGAAGGAATGCCCGCTGCTGGGGATGAATAATATGGCTGCAATTCAATACTTGAAAGGCGATGCAACTCAACCTCAGTCGAAGGGTAACAAGATTATCGCTCATGTCAGTAATGACATTGGAGGATGGGGAAAAGGGTTTGTTCTGGCCGTAAGTAAACGTTGGCCAGAGCCGGAACAAGAATATCGTGCTTGGCATCGATTCCGTGCAAAGAATGATTTTGGTCTTGGGGCTGTGCAATTCGTAGAAGTTGACAAGTATGTCTGGATAGCAAACATGATTGGTCAGCGGGGCACGAAAACAGGGAGCCAAGGCCCTCCTGTTCGCTACGATGCGATTGATAAGTGCTTAAGTTCAGTCGCTGATAAGGCCAAGGAATTATCCGCTTCAGTCCACATGCCAAGAATCGGATGTGGACTGGCAGGTGGAAAGTGGGATAAAATTGAACCTCTAATCGAACTCAATTTATGCTCGCAGGGGATCAGTGTATACGTCTATGACTATGGGAATTAAACAATTAGCACTGTAGGTCATGCACAGCATGACGAAATGTGTGTGCCACCTCGTTTGTCGTCTGGCAATGCCTGACCTACAACTTTGCAACACCGGGTGGCACGCTCTGAGCGAGGCGAAGGGCGTGGTCTTCTGCACTCACCACGCCCATCACTTCGTT
>DOCI01000301.1:5453-6766 GCA_003503535.1 Planctomycetaceae bacterium | reverse complement strand
TTCAAAACTGACGCGTCGGGTTATGATAAAACTACAGGGCAAATCACTGCCCCTTTTCTTGCGACATTCTATTGAGGTCAACCTGATGAATTTCCGACAGACACTGCGCTCGCTATTTGTCGCTCTTTTTTCGGTCTGCACTTGTCACCAGATGACTCATGCAGAAGACCGCCTGCCCTTGGTCGATATTTCTCAAGAGACCGATCGTCAGGTTGTGATTGCCGAGGGGACAGAGGAGGTTTATCAGGGGCACCCCACAACACTTTTGCTGCCCGATGATAAAACGATGTTTGCCGTCTGGTGCATCAATCATGGGGGCTCTGCAGGGCCGATGGCTCTCAGTAAAGATGCTGGCAAGACCTGGAAGCGTGTTGATGAGCGTTTGCCGGAAAATTATTCAACGCATCAGAACTGCCCCAGTATCTATCGCATGGTGGATCCAGACGGCAAAGCCAGACTGTGGGTTTTCTCAGCCGCATTAGGCACCCGTAGCGGTCCCGGCATGCCGAGCATCATGAGTGAAGACGATGGCAAAACATGGAAAGAGATGCCGCCCCTTGGATTTCCATGCGTGATGACCTTCAGCAGTATGGTCAAACTGAAAGACGGCAGTTACCTCGGCCTCTATCACAAAGGTCCGGAAGGAAAAGATCGGTCTCCTCTGGGAGTCTTTCAAACAATTTCAACCGATGGCGGTTTCTCCTGGTCCGATCCCAAAGTTGTCGCTGCAGTGGACGAAAAGAATCCCTGCGAACCCTGCGTGTTTCGCAGTCCAGATGGCAATCAACTCTGTTGCCTGTTACGGGAAAATACCCACAAAGGCAACAGCCTGATGATGTTCAGCGACGATGAAGGAAAATCATGGTCCACTCCAGTGGATACTCCCTGGGGACTCACGGGGGATCGTCATAAAGAAGTCTACACAAGTGATGGTCGCCTCGTGATCTGCTTTCGCGATCAGGCAATCGGCAGTTCTTCGCGCGGCGACTTTGTCGCCTGGGTTGGCACCTATGATGATATCGTCAACCACCGGGATGGCAGTTACAGAATCAAACTCCTCCATCAATACGGACGCAAAGGCGACTGCGGCTATCCTGGAGTCGAAATCCTGCCGGACGATACCGTTGTAGCCACCACTTATGTCAAATACAGAGACGATGATCGCAAAAACTCTGTTGTCTCTGTCCGTTTTCGATTAGATGAAGTGCAACCGGATCCATAACCGATTCTTGCATCGAGAAAAACGACATTCAATCAGAATGATCTCCCTTAAACCCTGTTCCAATTGGAAACCGGATTTCCTTAGACATCTT
>DOCI01000301.1:2787-5203 GCA_003503535.1 Planctomycetaceae bacterium | reverse complement strand
CGGTTTTCATTGGGAACGCGGTAGACTTCGCAATAACGCTGCTGTTTATTTGTCTGAAGACACCTTCAATAACCACGCAAAAACAGCCCGGGCAATGTGCATGCGGTTTTCTGCCTGGTCGAACACGATGCTGTTGGGAGTTTCCATCACATCGTCGGTCACTTCCAGGCCGCGTTTGGCAGGGAGGCAGTGCATGAATTTGACGGATTTTGGAGCCGCTGCGAGCAATTCGGCATTAATTTGATAAGGAGCAAACGCCACCCGTCGCTTGGCCGTTTCCTTTTCCTGACCCATGCTGGCCCAGACGTCCGTGTAAAGGACGTCGGCATTTTTGACGGCTTCCAGCGGATCCTCAATGATCTGATAGCTGGCTCCCGGAACTCGCTTTTCTAAGATTTCAGCGAATTCCGGTTCCAGTTGATAGCCTTGGGGTGAGCAAAGGATGAACTTCACTCCCATGTCTGCACAGCTAATCGCCAGCGAGCGGGCGACATTGTTGCCGTCGCCAAGATAAACCATCGTTTTTCCTTCAATGTCGCCGCAATGTTCCTGCATGGTCAGAATGTCGGTTAACGCCTGACACGGGTGATAATCATCGGAGAGTCCATTGACTACCGGACAGTTCGAGACCCTGGCGAAATCTTCAATCATCTTTTGAGAGAATGTTCGCAGGACGACTACATCGGCAAAGCGACTGACAACGCGCGCGACATCTTCAAGCGATTCTCTTCCATCCAGGCCGGCTTCTTTTTCAGACATGAACATGCCCGAGCCACCCAGATGAATCATGGCCGATTCAAAGCTGACCCGCGTTCGCAGCGAAGGTTTTTCGTAAATCTGCACGAGCACTTTTCGATCGAGCAGCGGTTTGAGTTGCCCTTGTTTCCAGTCGGATTTCAGCTGTGCAGCCAGATCGATCAGTTCTTGAGTTTGGACAGGAGATAAGTCCATTAGAGAGAGGAGGTGCTTCATTTCAGGTCTCAGATCAAGTCATTTCTTAGATTCAACAATGCAGACAGGCCGGCTTAAATCAGCCGGCCTGAACGGAAATATTGTCAGTTACTTAGTTCTCAATAGGAATGTCTCGGCAAAGCAAGTCGCTTAAAAAACTCGCAAAGAGCCATTATGTCCACCCGGGACCGCTTTCTGCAAGAGTTTCTTACGATTCTGAGGCCAGAGATCGTAATTCTTCAATCAGAATTTCCGAGCCACGGTCAACATCTTCTGCGGAAATATTGAGTGGGGGCAGCAAGCGGACAACCGTATCGTGTGTCGCATTGACGAGCAAACCTCTTTCCATGCAACGCTTTACGATTGGTGCAGCAGGCACCGTCAGGTCAATTCCGATCATCATCCCAGCAATTCTCAGCTCTTTGAGAATCGGCAGATCTTCAAGCAAAGGCTCGAAATGAGAACGGAACCGCTCAGACATTTGCTGACTGTGTTCGAGCAAATTCTCTTCTTCAATTGTTTGCATCGTAGCGATTCCAGCCGTCATTGCCAGAGGATTTCCGCCGAACGTACTGGCGTGCATGCCCGGTCGCAGACTCGGGGCCAGTTCATCTCGGGCGATGAAGGCTCCACAGGCAACGCCACCCGCAACACCTTTGGCCAGAGTCATGATATCGGGTTGAACGCCATATTTTTGATGGCCGAACCAGGTTCCCAGTCGGCCCATGCCGGTTTGGACTTCATCGAAAATCAGCACCAGACCATGTTCGTCGGCCAGATCTCGCAGTCCCTGCAGATAACCATCTCCCGGAAGATTCACGCCACCTTCGCCCTGCACAGGTTCAATCATGATGCCGCAGGTTTCGTCGTCGATCATGCTTCGCACCGCTTCCAGATCGTTGTGCGGTGCATACGAGAAGCCAGCGACCAGCGGTCCTAATCCCTGATGATACTTTGGCTGAGCAGTCGCGGTAACTGCTGCGAGAGTTCGACCGTGAAAGCCGTTCTGGAAGGTGATAATTTTGTATTTTTCTTCGGGCGTGTGCAGTCTGGCCAGTTTGATTGCCCCTTCAATCGCCTCTGCTCCACTATTACAGAAGAAGGCTTTGCCGAAGCTTCGACTGCAGATTTGCTTCGCAAACTCTCCCTGAGATTCCGTGTACCAGGTATTGGGAACGTGAATCAGTTGGGCGACCTGCTCCTGCAGAGCCTGTACGACTTTTGGAGGACTGTATCCCAGAATATTACAGCCCCAGCCGGGGAAAAGATCGAGATAGCGATTCCCCTCAGCATCCCAAACATGCGAACCTTCGCCGTGCGTGAGGCAAATGGGATATCGACCATAATTGGGGATGACGTATTTCTCAAAAACAGAAATGACATCCGCACTCGATTTGGAGGCTGTTGAGCTCATTTTGAGGTCTCACAAGGAACGATGGATATTGTAGGTCAGGCACTGCCTGAC
>DOCI01000301.1:0-2527 GCA_003503535.1 Planctomycetaceae bacterium | reverse complement strand
CTTGTTCCCAAGGTCCTCCCTGGGAACAAGTAAATCGAATGACACACTCGCTTACGCTTCGTGCTTGTAATTTTAGTGAAGTTTCACTGGAAATTAACAGGACATCCCAATGAAACTTCAGGTTCGAGACAATTCGGTTTAATCGATAATTTTATTGATCGGGAATTCGACAATGCCCGTCGCTCCCGCTTCCCGAAGTGCAGGGATGATGGCTCGGACGACCGATTCATCGAGAATCGTATTGATGGCGACCCAATCGGGATCGGACAGGTTCGAGACGGTTGGTTGCTGTAAAGCTGGCAGGCCTTCGAGAACTTTCTGCAGATCGGAACGGCGGACATTGAGCATCAGACCGACTTTTCCTTCCGCTGCCAGACACGATTGCAGCATCAAAGCGATGTTGTTCAGTTTCTGAGCTTTCCATTCGTCTTCATAGGCCTTCTTGTTGGCGATCAGACGCGTGGTACTCTCCAGGACTTCGTCGACAATCCGCAGGTTGTTGGCCCGCAGTGAAGACCCGGTTTCAGTCACTTCGACGATGGCATCGACGAGCCGGGGAGGTTTCACTTCGGTCGCTCCCCATGAAAATTCAACTTCCGCATTCACGCCATGCTTTTCGAGATACATCTTTGTCAAACCGACGGCTTCGGTGGCAATTCGCTTACCTTCGAGGTCTTTTACAGATTTGATGTCTGAATCGTTCGGCACCGCGAGCACCCAGCGAACGGGGCGTCTGCTGACTTTTGAAAAAACGAGCTCACAAACTTCATGCACATCGGCTCCCGTTTCGACAACCCAGTCGTGCCCGGTAATACCCGCATCCAGAATGCCCTGCTGAACATAACGGGCCATTTCCTGAGCCCGAATGGAAAGGCATTCGATTTCGTCATCGTCAATGCTCGGAAAATAGGAGCGGGACGAAAATTTGATGTTGTACCCGGCTTTGCGAAACAGTTCGGCGGTCGCTTCCTGAAGCGAGCCAGCTGGAATACCGAGTTTGAGGAGTTTGTCCGCCATCAGGGCGAAGCCTTTCTGTAAAATTCGTCGTTGGATCTGTCAGTTGTGGGATATGCATTGTTGCAATGCTTCAGACTACCAATCCGCTTTCCCGCATTCCACCCAAGATGACCCTGGAACCACAATTCGACTCTTCTGGAAGTGCTGGATTACCATTTTTGTCTGTTGGAAGCCAACCTGGAGCGATTTGAAAGCTCTCATAACCGGAACAGCCTGCATAACCGGAACTCAAATGTTAAGGAATTATTAAGATTTCTTAACATTAGTTTATCGATCAAAACTCAAATTCTCCTTTCAGTCGATGCAAGCCCTACATGCGGTACACATGCTGCGGTGAAGATAATTGGAAAAATCGACAAGTTCGACAACTGCCTCTCGGAATGTGCACAAAAAGACATGCGACTGGTGCCAGGATGGCCACCGGATTTAGAAAGGGAATTTCGTGAAGCTCACCGTGTATTTCTTATCGATCTTTTGTTCATTGTATTTCGGAGTGGCATTTTGTGCTGCCGCTGAATTGGATGTTGTGACCTCGAGTTCAGAGCTGGAATGCCTGTTCAGCCCCGTTCCTGTGACGGACAACTGGATTCATGAGATGTCTCTTCGCTTTGCCGAATCCGAATCACGGCTTGCGGAAATTGAGGCTCAACTCAAATCTCAACAGCAAATTCAGCGGGAGATTCAACAGGCATCCTATGATGAAACACCGGTTCCAGCTGTCCCACCCGTTGGAACTGTTCCGACACTCGATCAGGAAATTCTCGATCGACTCGCCACAATGGAAGAAAACTGGGCGAAGTTGCAGGAATCGGAAGCGAAGAAAAAGTCGGATGCCCTAAAAAAGCCGACGTTCAAAGTCGGTGGTCGAATTCACTGGGATCACTGGAACTTTTCGGAATCGAGCCCTGGGATCGACAATTTCGAGCATCCCGGTCCCGGTCCACAAACAGGAACCGACCCCGAAGACCTCTGGGCATTTCGTCGAATTCGCATGGAGTTCTCGGGAGATATTCTTGAAAACATGTTCTGGCGTATGCAACTTGATTTTGCAGAACTGGAAGATGCCGCAATTAAAGATGTTTACATCGGGTTCAGCGAGTTGCCTTACAACCAGAAACTCTATCTGGGACACCAGAAACGACCGATCGGTTTGGATCACTGGAACAGTAGCCGCTACAACATTTTTCTCGAACGACCTCTGATTGTCGAATCCGTCAACGAAGATGCCCGTCGTATGGGGATCATGATGCACGGCTACACCGATGATGAATCGTTCAACTGGCAGTACGGAATTGCGACATTGGAAAACTCCGCAGGCGATCGGGCGAACCGTTCTGATGCCGGTCAATACAGTCTGCATTTCCGCACCACTGGCACACCCTGGTACGATGAAAGTTCTGGAGGCCGAGGTTATTTGCATCTTGGCTTTGCAGGCATGTTTGCCAATCCCGATGGCGATGCGGATCCGGGAGTCACAGATGATAACGAAGGTCGATTCCGCACAAGGATG
>DOCI01000115.1:2316-2686 GCA_003503535.1 Planctomycetaceae bacterium | reverse complement strand
AACTTTCTCGAGAATTCGCTGGCAGCCTGCTCCGATCCCGTAATCATTCAGGTTGACATTCGATTGATTAAAGAAACGGATCGATCGGGAGTGGAAATTTCAATTTCGGATAATGGTCCTGGTCTCAGTTCGGCTGGAGAGGGACGTATTTTTGAGCCATTTTATACGACGAAACCTAAAGGTTCAGGATTAGGCATGGCAATTGCATCAAGGATCGTTACGGCTCATCAAGGAGTCCTCGAAACTGCGCCCAGCTTACTCGGTGGAGCTTCGTTTCGCCTTTATTTTCCCCTGAGCAATAACTAAACAGAGAATTTCCAGTGGTCTGTACCAATTGAATATGAGGGTGGCACTGGCTTTGCCAGTGTAT
>DOCI01000115.1:335-2222 GCA_003503535.1 Planctomycetaceae bacterium | reverse complement strand
CACTGGCTTTGCCAGTGTATCGTAACTTATTAAATAGCCTTGATTTGCACTGGCGAAACCAGTGGCACACAACCCAAAGTTTTCAATGGAATAATCCCCAGGCATGATTCGGGAGTCAGTATGAAAATTGTCGTAGCGGACGACGAACCCGATATGCGGGAATACTTTCTACGGATGCTCACACACCTGGGGCATGAAGTGCTAGCCATTGCAAAAGATGGTGAAGAGTTGGTGCGGATATGCCAGTTAGAGTCGCCGGATTTAATTATCACCGATTTGAACATGCCGGTTATGAATGGAGATAAAGCCATTGAACTGATCTGGGACAAAATGGAGATCCCAGTCGTGATTGTCTCTGCTTTTCAGTGCCCGGAGGACTTGTTACTTAACACTCCTCATCCGCCCCTTCGCTACCTCAATAAACCGATTAACCGCATCCAGTTGAAAGAAGTCCTGGACTCGATCTGATCGATTCCAGGCTCCAAGCAAGTTATGCCAACCATTTCAGAAAAATTTGATCTGCTCATTGTCGATGATGACAAGTACATCCAGCAGGATCTCCAACTATTTTTCAGTCAACGTGGCTTTAAACCGCACGTTGTAGGGACTGCTCAAGATGCGTTAACTGCAGTTAAGAATCAGGTGTTTTCGGTCGCGATTGTTGATATGCAACTCCCCGATTTATCTGGATTGGAATTGATGACGCAGTTGAACCGTCTCGAGTCTGAATGTGAAGTGATTATGCTGACTGGAGTGGGGACAATTGAATCTGCAGTCGAAGCCATGAAAATTGGAGCGATCGATTTTCTCACCAAGCCAGTGCGACTTAAAGAGCTGGAAGCGGTTGCACTGAAAGCTCATTCTACCTATTTGCTGAAACGGCAAAATCGACAGTTGCAGGGAGCCTTGCAGCGGCAGGCATCAGAGAAAGGGCACATCATTGGTGGTTCCGCCGCCATGAAACGGGTTCTGCAACTCGTCGAGCGGGTTGCCAAAACCGATAAAACGATTCTGATTCAAGGAGAAAGTGGCACGGGGAAAGATGTCATTGCCAATGCGATTCACGCGGCCAGTAGAGTCTCTGATCAGCCCTTTATCGCGGTGAATTGTGCGGCTCTGCCCGATCAGTTGATTGAAAGCGAGATGTTTGGTCACGAGAAAGGTGCTTTCACTGGCGCGACCACTGCGAAACAGGGGTTATTTGAAATTGCTGATGGTGGAACTCTCTTTATCGATGAAATTGGAGAGCTGGCAATTACATTGCAGGCCAAGTTGCTGCGAGTTCTAGAAGATGGCTCTTTTCGCAGGGTCGGTTCGACAAAACTGCGTCGGGCAAATGCTCGTATCATTGCAGCAACAAATCGCGATTTGGCGGCTGAGGTGGAGGCAGGACGATTTCGCGAAGATCTGTTTTACAGGATCAATATCCTGACAATTTCATTGCCTCCTTTAAGTGAACGTGAAGACGATATTGCCTTATTGATTGCCAAATTTGCTGGCCCTGATTGGACATGCGAGCAAGGTCTGTTGGAGAAGTTAAAAAACTTTCCATGGCCTGGAAATATCCGGCAGCTGAAGAATGCTGTGGAACGTGCAAAAATTCTCTCAGATAATCATGTTCTTGAACTGAGAAATTTTCCGGATGATATCATTCATTACCAGGAGGCAGGTACTCATTCCCCCTCATCTGATGCGGTCGAGCTGGGAGTGCTGACACGTCAGCATATCGAGCAGATTTATCAGCTCAATCACCATAATAAAACCATGACTGCCCGTGCATTGGGAGTGAGTCGACGTACGCTTTATCGGCTCCTTGAGAAATACGAAATCTGCGATGAGATCAAATAAATTCTGTTCGTAATATTTTTAAATCAAGGTAAATCATAA
>DOCI01000115.1:0-167 GCA_003503535.1 Planctomycetaceae bacterium | reverse complement strand
CCGACGCGTCAGCGAGGGGCCAGCGTGGAATTCATTATTAGGGACATCTTGTCTATGAAAACTTCTGCTTCGCTGACCAACTTTTTCATAAATAACAGACATGCTTTAAGTATCATCGCTTAACCCAATTCCTATTCGGGAGCAGTCCCCTCGCTGACGCGTCGGGT
>DOCI01000063.1:4799-4938 GCA_003503535.1 Planctomycetaceae bacterium | reverse complement strand
GGAAGACATCGATGGTGGCGGCTGTTTCGTTGGCGTGCAGAGTGCTCAGGACTCGAATTCCCGTCAAGCCAGCACGCACGGCAATGTGTGCGGTTTCGGGATCGCGAATTTCGCCAACCATGATGACATCGGGGTCCTG
>DOCI01000063.1:0-4632 GCA_003503535.1 Planctomycetaceae bacterium | reverse complement strand
GATGACATCGGGGTCCTGACGCAAAACGCCGCGGAGAGCCTCGGCAAAATTGAAATCGATTTTTTGATCAACTTGAATCTGGTTGACCCCTTCCATGCGACGTTCGACCGGGTCTTCAATGGTAATCAGACTTTTGCCAGGATTGTTAAGGAGTTCGAGGCAACTGTACATGGTTGTACTTTTCCCGGAACCGACTGGCCCAACGCTCAAAATCATTCCGTAGGGAGCCTGGATGTATGTGCGAACCGCTTCGGCCTGAGCGGGATCGAGTCCGAGCTGGTCGAGGCTGGTGTATTCGCGAGCGTTGGGCATCAAGCGGAGAACGAGCCGCTCGCCATGCAGGGTGGGCCCACCACCGACGCGGATGTCCCGCTGTCCTTTGAGGACGGCATTGGAGATATGTCCATCCTGAGCGACACGACGCTCGGTAATATCCATTCCGGCCATCAACTTCAGTCGCGAAATGACCTGAGAAGTCATCCCGGGTTTTAATTGCAGGATGCCATGCAGAATTCCATCGACACGAAGGCGAACGTGCAAGCCATCGACACGGGGGTCGAAATGGATATCGGTCGCCCCGAGTTCGAAGGCCCGTTCGAGCAGTAAATCGACCAGCGGTCCCGGTCCGACAACATCGATCAAACTTCTGAGTTCTTCCTGGAGGGCTTTCTGGCGAACTTCTCCTCCGGAACCTTGAGAGTTGGTGTTGTCAGATGCGATCTCTTTATCATCATTCATCGTATTAACTCCTCGGTCTGAGCGGCTGTTGAACTCTCGACCATCATCATGATGTGGCGTAGGAATGTTCAATGATCTTCAGTAAATGTTAAATCATCGTTCGTATGTTTTTAATCTCTGCAGAAAAATGAGATTTCAACAGAGTTTGCAAATTGACAGAGAGGCAGATATTCGAGACTGGAAAACGAAAGGTTAACGACATTAGAAACCGTATCGATTGCTACGAACCTGGAGGTGCGAAAGGGTTACTGGATGACTCTTTGCCACTTGTCCCTTCAGGCATTGGAGTTGTTGTCGCTGCCGGGGTGGGGACATTTTCGGCTGGCTCAGATGATGTCAGCTCTTCCTGAGGAAGTGAGTTATCCGAACTACTCATCTCGACAGTCTCTTCGATTGTGATTTCTTCCAGTGCGGGTTCTGAAGTCCCCGTTTCGCTGGCAGTTTCGCTGGAATCGGAAGAGGTTGCAGCTGGAGCTGGAACTTCCGGGCTCACGACTTCATTGTTCAAAATCCCTGGATTCATGATAATGACTGCCAGGCCAATGCAGGCAAGCAGGAGGAATCCGGCGACAACCCAGCCAGCCTTTGAGCCCGTGGAATTATTCTTGCCGGACGATGTCAAATTGGAAGCTCCTCGTAACCCTAAGGCGGAACGAGCTTCTTCCCGTGTATTGACAATGGACCAGACTTTATCGAGTGAGGCCAGTTTCAGAACTTCCTTAACCCCATCGTGTGGGCAGACCACACTGATTTTTCCATCTTTAGCCTGAGCGGCCTTCCAGACACGCACAATCAGGGCGACCATCGCCGAGCCCATGTAGCTCAGGGGCGACAAGTCGACAATGATGTAAGGATTTTTTTGCGTCGACATCGAGTTCAGAACTTCAGTTCCAATTGCGTCGATGTCTCCCCATTGAACGTTATTCAATTCGGGCAACAGGACCAGCACGGATACATTTCCGTCCTGAAGCAATTCGAATGAAGATTCAATTTGAGCCACCATTGTCTCCATGTGTTCAAGATGGGATCACAAATGCAAGTCTTATAATATGATAACGGTTGTCGACAGTTTTGAATATCTGATGACAGATTATGTTTTGCAATGTGAAATTCTGATAAACGCTTGCCAGGAATCGGCATAGAAATCGGGTATCTATTGCAGTGAATGCTGATACGGAGATCAACCATTGTTCTGAAGTTGAATAGTCAGAACCTGCAATTTGCCTGGCCCGCAAATCTTAAGCCCACCCTCAGCCATACAATAGAGCGAGTTTTACAGATAATTACAACATCCGTTAGCAAATCCCTTGCCATGAACGCGCACGGACGTCTACCGGAGAGCCAGGAGATTCGTTCGCAGGGGGAGCTTGGGAATAAATAATGACACCATTGAAGTGTTAATCAAAAGATATGCAATTCCTTTTAATCACTCTGGTGTTCTTTAATCTTCAACAGGCAATGTAAACGTCACCTCACATTTTTTACAGCGGATCTGCTGGCCGGGAGTCTTGGGGTCGAGGTCGTACTGATCGCTGCCAAGTATGTCAGTCACGTTGTACTTGGCTTTGCAGTTGGGGCAGTGAGTAATCGTTCGTCCGCTGCTTAGGCGAAGTTCTGCAATGGGATAAATCGAGGATGTTGATACTTCCTGCTTATTAATGTTAGACGTCGAAGAATCCGACGAAGTTTGGCTTTGGTGACCGGGCTGATGCCGCGTCAGCATATCAATCGGCACGGGAATAACGACGGTTGTTTTATCGTTACTGACATCGCTCAAAGTTTGCAGAACGCGCAAGGTCATCGCTCCGGGAGACTTGCCGAGCGTATCGGCTGCATCCGCAAATATCTGGGCGACATAACGATCGGACTCGGCTTTAATTTTGATCGAGTTGGCCTCCTTCTGCGCTTCGGTCTCCCGCATCATCGCCCGTTGCAGACTGGCATCGAGTTGAGCATCGGTCAGACGAATATCGACATCCCGCAATCCCCAGTCAGCTGCGTTACGGGCGATAATCGTTTCGACTTCCGCTGCAATCTTCATTTTCTCATTGCGAACGTCCTCTATCGTTTTGGTGCCGAGGACATCGGCAATTGTTGTGAGCGCCATCTGCTGCATCGTGTAACGATAGTTACTCACTTCCAGTAATGCCTTCTCGGGATCGGCCACCCGGAAATTCAGATTGCCGGAAATCTTCACCGAGATGTTGCCGTTGAGCACGATTTGTTGCTCGGGAAGATCTATCGTTTGCAGCGAGCGTTTCGTCTTCATAATTTGCTGCACGAAGGGAATCGCGAAACCCAGACCGGGTGTTACCATCCCGGAAAATTGGCCGAGAGTCAGCCGAACTCCAATTTCATCCTGCTTGATCACATACAGACCCAAAACAGTAATCACATTGCTGGCTGACATTTTTTCCCCTTAAAACGATGAATGGACATGCAAATTTTTGAAAGAGTTGATAGCCTCAAACGTACATTTTACAGAATGGTTCACGAAAACTCGCCCAAGCATTCACTGTTTCCTTCCGGGAGTCGTTATCCATGAGCAATCTTCTACGACGTCAATTTCTCCAAACCACTTCTGCAGGCATGCTGGGTCTGATGTCTGCCCCCACCTTATTCGCCGACAACAAATCGCCCAATGAAAAAGTCATTGTGGGAGTTATGGGAACATCCCGCAATGCCAGCGGCAGCGATGGACGGGGAACCCATCTGGCAAAATCTTTCGCAAACCTGCCGAACTGTGAAGTGAAAACGGTTTGCGATGTCAACTCCCACAATGTCGGCAATGCTCAGGAAGGTGTCGCCACAAAACAGAATCGCAAGCCGGAGGCGATTGCCGACTACCGACGTATGCTCGATGATCCCGAGATCGATGCCATCGTCATCGCCACTCCCGACCACTGGCACGCGCCCGCCGGAATCGCTGCGTGCCAGGCTGGTAAGCATGTGTATGTTGAGAAGCCCTGCTCTCACAATCCTCATGAAGGGGAATTGTTTATCGAAGCGGCTCGCAAGTACGATCGTCGCGTGCAGATGGGAACTCAGCGACGCAGTCGACCCGGATTACAGGAAGCGGTTGCCAAACTGCATGAAGGGGTCATCGGAAAAGTGCTGTATGCGAGTTGCTGCTATTACAACGCCCGGGGTGGAATCGGGCATGGAAAACAGGTGGCTGTTCCCGACTATTTGAACTGGGATCTGTGGCAGGGCCCTGCTCCGCATGTGGCTTACCGGGATAACATCGCTCCTTACAACTGGCACTGGTTCTGGGACTGGGGCACGGCTGAAATGGGCAACAACGGCGTCCATTATCTGGATGTCCTCCGCTGGGGACTGGGTGTTGATCATCCACAGGAAGTGAGTAGCACGGGCGGTAAGTTCCGGAACGAGGATGATCAGGAGACGCCCGATACAAGCATTTCGACGTATCACTTTGGCGATCGATTCATCACGATGGAACAGCGAAGCTGGATCAAAACCACGAAATTCGACCCCGCCACACCGATGAGATTCTTCGGCGAAGGTGGTTCGTTAGAGATCGTTTCGGATTCGGGCTATCGCGCTTACGATCCGAACGGAAAAGAACTCGCCTCCGGCTCTGGACCGGGCGGAGAGACCAATCATCTTCAGAATTTCGTGGATTCCATCCGGGGCGAAGCCGAATTAAACTGTGAAATCGAAGAAGCTCATAAGAGCACTCAGTTGTGCCATCTGGCGAACATCTCCTACCGAGTCGGCCGACGCATCGCCCTGGATGAACAAACCCACCAAATCAAAAACGACCCCGCAGCCATGAAACTGTGGAGCCGCGAGTATGAGAAAGAGTTTGAGCCGCAAGTGTGATCGATTGGTTAAGCTGGGTGGCACGTCCCAGAACAAAGTGATGGGCGT
>DOCI01000128.1:1539-7961 GCA_003503535.1 Planctomycetaceae bacterium | reverse complement strand
CCGCCTTCCTCCTTCAACCTTCCGCCTTCAAAATCACCAGCTTCCCGAGGCTCCGCCGCCGCCCGAGAAACCCCCGCCGCCGAACGAGCCTCCGGAATAGCCACCCGAACTTCCACTGGAACTGGTCGCCATGTGATACAAAACCGTTCCGATGATCGCGAACAACGCTCCCCAGAACAGCCAGGCCCAGCCGCTGGCTCCTTTGCGAATCAGGGAGACAATCGTAAAGATTCCGAGGCCAATCACGCCGAATAAAACCGGATAAAACCAGGCCGGTTTCGGCGCAGTGGGGAGTTTCAGATCACGAGCCATCTTCTCCAGTGATTCCACTCCTGCCAGAATCCCTTCCGAAAATTGCCCCTGTTTGAAACGGGAGACGATCTGTTCATCCATAATCTTCTGGCAGACATCATCTTTTTCACGTCCCCAGCCGGCTCCCAATTCAATCCGAGCCTTGCGGTCGCTCTGTGAAACGAGCAGCAGGATCCCCTTATTCCAGGAAGCGTCTCCAATTTTTTCCGGGCCGATTTGCCACTGGTCGAAGAGCAGGCGGGCAAATGTTTCGATCCGTAATCCGGGGGCACCATATTCAGCCATCGAATTGATCGTCACCACAACCAGCGGAGCGGCTTTGTCGGTCAGGAGTTTATCGGCCAGTTCTTTGATCTTCGCTTCATCTTCCGGCGTGATCATGTCCGCTTTATCAAGCACGAAATCCCGCTGACCGGGAGGATCGAGTTTGATAATCAACCCGGCATTTTCCTGGGCGGATGCAGGCGAAGCCAATTCTCCCACAACAATTACCATCATCAATGATGAATAGAGTATTGATTTGAATGTGGGAGAAATTAGATTCAACATGGATTGGCTACCTCAGAATGAGTCGGAATTAAAGTGTATCACAGAGAACGCACAACTGACTTTCGAGGTTCATTAAAAATCGAAAGCCAGTTGATTTCTGAGTGGTTAAGTTCCTGTGGTGCCTTCTTCTTCGACTTCGATATCAGGAATGTATTCTCCAGCATCAACTGCTAACTCTTCATCCTGAATGTAGGTCTTGCCACGATAAAAGAACGAGAAGATCGTAAACAGCACCGCAGTGACAAACATGCAAATCGTAAAGAACTGGTAGTACTCCACTTCGGTCAGCTTGCTCGAACCGTCCTCATTTTGAATGAAATGATTCACTCGTGCGACAAAGAAATTCCCCAGAGAAACCGACATCAAATACAGCCCCATGATGAAGGATTTCATCCGTTTCGGAGCTTGAGTGTAGGAAAATTCCAGGGACGTGATCGAAACCATAATCTCCGCAGCGGTAATGATGACATATGCCCAGAAATGCCAGATGATATGTGGGTTTTCACCGGCGGCAATTCGCATTTCCAGCCACATTGGTAAGGCGAATGCGGGAACCGTCAGAAATAATCCAATCGCAATTTTCCTCAGCGGTGTAACGGCAAAGAACTTACCCATCAATGGATAGAGTACATATGAAAACAGAGGAATAAATACCATGACCAGAAACGGGTTGATTGCCTGCAACTGAGAGGGCAAAACTTCATACCCGAATACCATTCTGTTCATCGACTGTGCCTGAGTGACCCAGGCGGATGCGGTTTGATCGAACAATGCCCAGAACATTGCAATAAATAGATAAAGCGGAATCAGGTTCAGAATGGCCAGCAGGCCCGTTTTTGAGAATGTCTCTGAAAAGAATTTGTTTCCAGAAGGGGGAATATGGACGAAATTATTTCGCCCCAGCCAGAATGTGAATGTCGCGATCGCCATTAACACACCGGGAACACCAAAGGCGATACCCGGGCCAAATGATTCCAACAGCACCGGAATCAGCAGAGTCGATATTGCTGATCCAAAGTTGATGGAAAAGTAAAACCATTGAAAAACGCGAGGCAGCAAATGCTGGTTTTTTGCCCCAAACTGATCCCCCACATGAGACGAGACGCACGGCTTAATCCCTCCCGAGCCTACTGCAATTAATGCCAGGGCGATTAACAAAGTCGTTCTCGGATTCAACCCAGTGACTTGAGGAATATCAACCATCGCCATGACAGCATGTCCCAGGCAATAGACAATTGATAAGGACAGAATCATCCGATATTTACCGACCAGCCAGTCAGCCAGAATAGCTCCAATGATTGGGAAGAAGTAAACAGCCGATCCAAAATTATGCAGCCACTCGCGAGCGACTTCTTTGGACATCGGATCCGGTTCACCAGTCACATCGATCAGATACTTCGTCATGAAGATCGTGAGAATGGCTTTCATACCATAGTAACTGAACCGCTCTGCTGCTTCGTTCCCAACAATATAAGGAATGCCCGGCGGCATCGTTTCAATATCGTAGGGAGCCGTCGCGTGATGTTTTTTGCCGTCCATATTGCAATCTCTCTTTGCTGAGATCCGAAGAAAACAGGTGTTCGACTGGGACTCATTCCCTGAGCGCAGGCGATTTCCTTAAACAGAATAGGAAATCAGGACCAGAATAGGAAACCAAGGCGAACTGGTCGAGGGAAGTTGTAGCCTCTGACAATTTCCACACGATTCGTCACGTAACTGTAGGTCAGGCACTGCCTGACAAAATGTGCGTGCCACCTCGTTTTTCGTCAGGCAATGCCTGAGCTACACCTCTGGTGTGATCAAGACATCTATTGCTTCTCTTCAATCTGCTCAAAGACAGGCTCAGTCTTTTCAGGCAATTTGAGATTCTCCGGCAGGTTCGGCAGAAACAGTTTGAGTTGATCTCCCTTTACCGAACCGTTCACGTAGGTCCAATTTTTTCCCTGATTGGTCGAGATTCCAATCACATAGCCATCCTGAGTCATCCGGGCTCCCGGGAATTTCATTTTCAATTCGAACGGCACCACCACATAAGTTTCATTGGCATTGGTGACAAACTCAGAAGGTTCGCCAGCTGTCGAACTTTCAATCGAAATTCCCTGGCCTTTCATCTGTTCATAGACCTGTCTGATCTGGATTTTCATCGCCTCCCGACCGCCCATCTTCTTCACAATTTCGGGATGCGTCAGATCAATCACCCGATCAAACTTCCCCTGCATCACTCCTTCGTTCATCTCATTAACATCCTGCCGAATCTGCGCCCGCATCTTGTCAGACTGGGCGAACACCGATTCAACATTGAGCCCTGCTGCGAACACGAACAATATACAGACAACACTCATCACATGCTTCATCTCACACTCCAATACATATCAAAATTAAAATCACTATTTTGCTTTCTCAGAAAACACAGCAGCTAAGCATAAACTTGAACTGATACCACAACAACACCGACATTCCATCAAATTGAAATCTGCGTTTATCCACTGATGGGTGGCACGTCCCTGAGCAACGCGAAGGGCGTGGTCGGTGCAATCACCACGCCCATCACTTCGTTCTGGGCGTGCCACCCGATTTTGAATCTCCCGGTAGCTGAAAAATTTCAATCACGATTTTGGGGGATGAAATTGATCCCGCTTTCATTTGCATTGTGGTTTAATACCTCAACCAGAACACAAGCACGCCACTTCCCCAGAAGCAACTGAAGGCCAATAATTTCAGGATCGCGATCAACATCACACGCACCACCGAATTGGGTTGGACTCTCCACTCCCACAATCCGATCGGCAATGCCAGAATCGGCCCAGCTAGAAAGGCCCATTCAAAGACCAGGCTCAATCGTTTGCAGAGCCAATAATAGAAAATTGAAACCACAACAAAACCAATTACGGGGAGTCGATCTTTCCAGAACGATTTCGATTTCTGTCGAGAAATGCTGACACTGGCAAGTACCGACTCAAAAGCCACGAACAAACACAACGGCCAGGTAAACACAAACTCCTGAGTCCAGAAACTCAACCAGGTTGTTCCCAATGCTCCCAGCGTCAATGCCAGAAAACGATAACAGATAATCCAGGTCAACCAGCGTCGACCCGGCAATGCCAGCCAGGCCGGGATGCTGGCAAGTAGTAAACTTCCCATCAATAAGCCGAGCGACCAGAAATACCAGTTCCACAACCACTCGTTCGAGGGAAGATCAAACGCAAACTCCGGCTCTACGGGTATCACTTGTTCCGACCAGTTTGAGTATTGAGTCTGCGGAATCTCATCGAGATTCATCCGCTTCTGCCCTTTCGCCAGTAACTCAGGATCGCCCACATAAATGCAGGCCGCTCGTGTTTGATTCCGTACATAAATACAACCACGATGCAAAATGGGTGGCGTCCAAGTCAGTTCTCCCGTTAGGACATCGCATCGGTCAAGAATTTCACATCGCTCCCGATTCGGCTTGAGCAAAATCAACTCTCCACGCTCATTCAGCATGATGAGTTTGCCATCGGCCACAACAATTCCCGACTGACCAATCTCCTCTGAGATATCATTGTTCGAACGCTGTGGCTTTCCCGAACCCTGCTCCCAGAGTTCTTCTCCTGTCAGAAAATCAACACAACGAAATTTCCCTCGAGATGGTCGTTGCGTTTTGGATTGGGGATCGAAAATATCAAATCCATAAATTGAACCATCGACAAGCACACTCGAAAGGACATCGTTCGAAAGAGTTTTCGAACGCCACACGGTTTTCAGAGTTGGCTGTCCCGAGAAATCCTCGGGAATTTCGAGGAGTTGTGATCCCGCCTGAAACGGAGCAGCTATCCACAGGTAAGGTTCCCGATAAAGCGGCCAGGCAGAATGCTCGTCGTACCCATGCGACAGTTCCATATTAATGAGCAACTCGCCAGTTTGCAGATCGTGAATCACCAGAGCATTTTCCAGATACCCCACCACCAGTTGACGACCATTGCGGACAATCGGCATGACTGGGCTATAACTCCCCGGCTCATCCCCGGCTGCCCACACTGTCCGCCCATCATCAATATGCAATGCGACCAAACTTGCTTCCGGCCCTCCAACGGGCAGCAGGACTAAATCATCAATAACAGTCGGAGAACTGGAATACCCGAACCCGGTTCCTCCATCACCTTTGAAATCCTCGATGACATTTCGCGACCAGAGCTTCTTTCCCGACTTCGCATCCAGACATCCAATCAACCCGGCTGGACTTGCGAACAAGACTCGGCCTTGAACCAAAGTCGGCGTCGCCCGCGGTCCGGGATAGACACCTGCAATTTCATAGGGCCAGTCGTAACGATAACTCCAGATCGTCTTTCCGGTGCGAGCATTCAGACAATACACATACTGCCCATGCAATGATTGAGCCAGCGTATAAACTCGATCGCCCTCAGCCACAAACGCGGAGTAACCCTGCCCGAGATCTCTCACCCACAACACGGGTGGACCTTCGACCGGCCAACTGTCCGCGAGATGAATCTCTGCAGAGTAGGCATCATGATTCACACCACGTACTGAAGGCCAGCCGATTTCCTGAACACGCTCCGGCAAAAATGGATTCTCGTCCTGAGCCGACGAACTTGCTGCAGATTGTATCAGAATGCTAAAAGCGATTACTAAATTCAGGCAGAGATTTCGGCTCACGAATAACCTCAAGATTTTTTGATTCAGACCGGGAAACAGATCGCAGGTCGTTGAAAATCGACACAGCCTTTCCGATCCATTCAGTTATTATATCCATCATGACCAGAATGATGTGACATTCCCATCTTCATTGACTCCCTGCATAAGTAATCTCAGCCATTCCTGGTTTTGACAACTCAATTCTGCGACGTAGATTTCAGAGGACATCCCTCGAATTCACACCTGAAATGATTTCCATGCCGGCCACGACACAGGAATACGTTGCAAAATCGAACAAGACTAATTTACAGTCTCCGAAAACCACACGCCCATTCACATCGCAGATTCCCATCGATGAAAATCTATGGATCGAAGTGGTCGATTCCCTCAATAATTTAACTTCTTATCGCGAAGACTGGTCTGCTCTCTGTGCGAATGCTGTGATCAAGAATGTCTTTTACGAACCCTGGTTTTTATTGCCAGCGATCGAACATCTTCACTCTGCAAAACAATGTCGTTTCATTTTCATCTACCAGAAAAACAAACGCATCACCGATCCTGACATCCTCTGTGGCTTCTTCCCACTCGAACAGACACAGTTGCGATGTTTTCCGCAAGCCTGTTGGAAGCTGATCACGGATAATTATCTCTATCTTTCGCTGCCATTGCTCCATTCCGAGTTTGCGGAAGAAGCGATGCATGCATTCCTGAAATGGACCCAAATTGCACGGATTCCAATTATGGAATTTGAACGCACACAGTCAGAAGGTCCTTTTCAGCATGCGTTGACGTCGGCTCTCAATCAGCGCAATTTATTGCCCTGCAATGTCGAGCAATCGACGCGAGCCATTCTCAGACGCAAACCGGATTTGAACGACTACTTTACGGGGCGCGGCCATTATCGACGCGACATGCAACGTCGGCGACGA
>DOCI01000128.1:1049-1445 GCA_003503535.1 Planctomycetaceae bacterium | reverse complement strand
CGGCGACGACGTCTCAATGAAAAAGGGCAGGTTGAGTTTCGCATCCTGCAAAACAGCGGACAACTCCGCTATTGGCAAAACAGCTATTTGACTCTTGAGCGCATGAGCTGGAAAGGGAAGAACGGAACCGCCATCGCTCAGGATGACCAGGCCACCCAATTCTTTCTGGACGTCACCTCCAATGCGATGGAACTTGGCAAACTTCTAATGTTGGGCCTGTTCCTGAATAACGAGCCGATAGCCGTGAAGTGCAATTTGTGTTCGGGCGAAGGCAGCTACTCCTGGAAAATTGCCTTTGACGAGCAATATTCCAAGTTCTCTCCCGGCGTTTTGCTGGAACTCGAAAACATCGAATACTTTCACAACCAGACTCAACTGGAGTGGATGGACTCCTGT
>DOCI01000128.1:712-924 GCA_003503535.1 Planctomycetaceae bacterium | reverse complement strand
CCCAATGATCAACAGACTCTGGCAGGATCGAATTGGTATGCAAAGCATTTATATCCCGACCGGCCGGTTTCTGGGAGAAATGTACTGCAGCACGAGGCCAATACTTCGTTCCATCAAACGTTACGCAAAGCGAATGTTCAATCGACAATCCTGATACTACTGTGAAGCCATAAAGTTGCTGAATGAATAAATTTAACCTGGGGTGGCGGGGG
>DOCI01000128.1:0-494 GCA_003503535.1 Planctomycetaceae bacterium | reverse complement strand
AACAAATCCATTTCCTCAGGCATCGCCTGTAATGATTATTTTTACCAGGAAGAATTGTTCCGATGATCGATGCCGTCCAAACCCGACCTGCGACTGAAGTCAAAACCAATTCCAAACCCGGCGAATGGCTCTCCTGGAATCAGGAAGAGTTCGAGCACTGTTTTTCAAAACGACCGTTCCTCATTTCTCACGATTTGTGCGATCATCCATTGTTTAACGTCGAACGTCTGCTCGAACTGGCACAGAAACTTCCTGCGGATCAAATCGAATACAATGCCGGCCAGTTGCCCGTTTCGATCTCCCATGCCGAAACCCCGATGAACGGCCTCTCCGCTGATGAGACCATTCGCCGGATCGCCGAATGCAAATCCTGGTTAGTCATGAAGTACATTGAGCAGGATCCCGAATATCAGCAGTTGCTCGATGAATGCCTGGCTCAGGTCGCTCCACTGACCGAGAAAATCGCTCCAGGCATGATGAAACCCCACGCGTTT
>DOCI01000164.1:10272-11629 GCA_003503535.1 Planctomycetaceae bacterium | reverse complement strand
ACCCGGGCTTCTTTCATGTATGGATTGACCAAAACTATTCTTATGATTTCGATGGGGATTTTAACAACAACTGCTCATCCTCAGAATGCTATCGCTCAGCAATCTCGACTGGCTGCGGAAGTGAATGGGACGGTAATTACTGAGCATCAAATCAACGAAGCCATGAAGACGCTAGGGGTTTACGGCAACGACAATCGCGAGACGTTCGAGCGGATGCGGGAGCGATTGATCGAGCGGACATTGATCGATCAATTCCTGAAATCGCGTGGCATCACTGCTCCAAAACTGCTGGTCGAACGCCGCATGAATCACGTCGAAAAGATTCTGGCTCAGGACGACGATCCCGATCAGGCCCTCGAAAATCTGCACCTCACCCGTGAACAGTTACGCAAAGAAATCTCGCTGCCGCTCGCCTGGCAACGCTATGTCCGGCAAGTTGTGACCGATGGTCAGATCAGCGAATACTTCCAGCAACATCAGCAGGAACTCGATGGCACAAAACGAACCGTCAGCCAGATCTTTCTCAAACTTCCCCGCGACGCCAGCGAATCCGAAGTTGATCAAGCTCTCAAGCAACTCAAAGAGATTCAACAATCCATCAGCAAAAACGAAATCAGTTTCACCGAAGCAGCCCGCAAATATTCACAAGCCCCCACAGCCGAACAGGGGGGAGTCATTGGCACCTTCGCCTTCACCGGCCAGATGCCCAGGCAAATTGTGGAGGTCGCGTTTCAAACGCCAGAAGGAGAAATGTGCGAACCCTTCCGCAGCATCTACGGCGTCCATCTGCTCAAAGTCGATAAAGTCATCCCCGGCCAACTCACCCCGGAAGACGCCCGCCCCCAAATCCTCGAACACTTCGACCAACAACTCTGGCAGGAAACAGTCAAACGCTTAAAAGCAAAAGGTAATATCAGCTATTTTGAATTGCCGTAGGTCAGAATGTGCCTGACGAAAGGAATAAAACATCGTGTCGGAATTCAATTTGGATGTGATCCTTTTGATTGAACGCACATCAACAAACATGTAAATCGAGTCAGATTGGACTTGCCCGAAGTTGCCACAAATACTGCATTCAGCATGCCCACGGCAAGCGTGGATATGCACTCGGCATGCATGCTACCAAGGAATACAAAACTATGAAATACCATCTGGGAACAACATCGCCAAGAATAATCTTCAGATCGCTGCAAGCAACTCTCTTACCAATCGCTCTGATTTCCACTTTGATTACGAATTCACATGCAGATGATCAGACCTCGACTGGTGCACCGAGATTCCTTGCAGCGAACAGCATGTCGATCGCTACCGGTAAGCCCTCTCTGGTCATGATGTCCAGTGGCTCAACCCATATTCG